>NZ_JBFAMQ010000006.1:0-412348 GCF_040674615.1 Glycomyces sp. NPDC049804 | reverse complement strand
TACCTTCCCGGCTGGGCCGAGGCAAAGACCACCGCGTCGGCACGGCGGCCCAGCGGGCAGCGCCGTGCCGACGCCCAGCGCAACATCGACAAGATCCTCGACGCGGGGCTCAAGCTCTACAGCTCCCGGCCCGGCGTCAGCGTCGCCGAGGTCGCCGAGGCCGCCGGCGTGGGGCGCGTGACCCTCTACGGCCACTTCCCTTCCCGCACCGAACTCGCGAAGGCCCTCATGGACCGGGCGTTCGAGGAGACCGAAGCGGCCTGGGAGGGAGTCGACACCTCCGGACCCGCCGATGCGGCACTGGCGAGGGTCGTGCGCGACCAGTGGCATCTGATGGAGCGCAACAGGAACCTGCGCGACAACATCATCGGCGACGTCTCCCCGCAGTGGCTGCGCGCCCGGCACGACCCGATCCTGCGGCGCATCGAGGAGCTCATCACCCGGGGACGGGACGACGGCGCCTTCCGCACCGACCTTCCCGTGTCGTGGCTGGTCACCTCCCTCTACAGCCTCGTCCACGCGGCTTCCGACGAGATCACCGCCGGCCGCCTCACCGCCGTGGAGGCGCCCGAGGTGCTCGTGGCCAGCCTGCGGTCCCTGTACCGGGCATAGCAGTCGGCCTCAGGTCCGCTGCGGCGGCTCCGGCCGGTCGATCACCATGGGCGCGTCGTCCCCGCCCGGCTGAAGCCGGCAGGGACCGTCCAGCCCCTGCACGCCTTTTGAAGGCCAGCGAATTGACCTGGTTGCGATCGCTCTGGAAGGCCGCCCTCATCGTGGTGGCCGCGGGCGTCGCACTGATGCACTCGACCGGGCACGCCTGCACCGACGCCGCCTGCCGCACCGAGACGGCCACGGTCGCGACGGTCGCCGATCGCCCACCACGAGCGCGCGGTCACCATGGCCGAAGAGCACCACGCCGAAGGCCAGAACGCCGACGCCGCCGTGATCGCCGACGCGGTGATCGAGGCGCAGACGGCCGAGATCGCCACCCTGCAAGAGATCCAGGCGCGGCTGCAACCAGCCGGGGTCCGGGCCGGTCGCCGGTCCGGACCCCTGTTCCCCACAGCCGCCGAGCGGCGTCACCCGGTCGGGGCGACTCCCAGGGTGACCGATCCGCCGTCGGCGAATCCGATCGCGACGCGCACGGCGCCCGACGTCCCCGGCACGGTTCGCAGCCCCGCGGGCCGGCCCCCGCACCAGTCCTCGATGACGTCGCGCGGCCCGGCCACGTCGATCCCGGTGATGCCCACCGGCTCGCGGCCGTGTTCGGCCCGGAGCGGCGGGAACCCCTCCGACCAGTGGATCAGGCAGGGCAGGAAGCGCCGTGCGAAGTTCTGGCCGAACCCGGCCAGCAGGTACGGAGGGAAGCCCGGTCCCTCCGCGGGCGCCTCGATGAGCGACATCGCATGCAACGCGGCCAGTTCGCGCAGTCGCGCTTCCTCCTCGACCGCGACCAGCCAGGCCACCGGTATCAGGGTGTCCTCGGGGTGCGCCTCGAGCGCTTCCGTGTCGAACTGCAGCAGCGGCGGGGCGCCCGGCGCGGGCTCCTTCCCGTTCGGGTAGTGGATTTCAAGGATCTGCCCGTGCCGCAGCGGCACAACGAGGTTCGACAGACCCAGACCAGGCATCTCCCGGCCTCGCGCTATGCCGAGACCGGCTCGGGCCAGCGCCTGCTCGGCCTCTTGCCGGGAGCGGGTGGCGAGTACGACGTGATCGATCTCCATCCGCCCAAACTACCGATTTCGACAACGATTATCAATAAGAGGTGGCCTGTCTCAGGCCTTGTACCGCCTCGCCGCGGTGTGGAGCGCGGCGGCGAATGCCGCGGTGGCGGGCGGGTCCGGCGGTCCGCCGTAGGTGACGAGGTAGACCCTGCGGCAGCGGTCGATCTCGGTCACCTTCGCGGCGAGGTCGGCGGCTTCGCGCCGCCGGGGACGTGCACCGCGTCCGTAACATCGGCAGCGAGACGCGTTCTCGCTGCACGTCCGCGGGACCGACCTCAGCCGGGTCGGCAGCAGCGTCCGCCGCCACCACGAAGGGGATTGAGACACTATGGCGCTCAAGCGAATGGACCACACCGGGATCGTGGTCGACGACCTCCCGGCCGCCATCGGCTTCTTCACCGCGCTCGGCATGGAGCTGGTGGGGCAGGCGCCCGTGAGCGGCGAATGGGCGGACAAGGTCACCGCGCTGGAGGGCCTCCGGGCCGACATCGCCATGCTGCGGACACCGGACGGCAACAGCCAGGTCGAACTGTCGGTCATCCACAGCCCCGAGGCGACCGCCCCGGCGCCGTGGGAGCCGGTGAGCACGCCGGGCATCCCGCGCCTCGCGTTCGTCGTCGACGATGTGGACGAGGCCTTCGAGCAGCTGCGCCCGCACGGCGCCGAGCTCGTCGGCGAGATCGCGCAATACGAGGACTCCGTGCGGTACGGCTACGTGCGCGGTCCCGCCGGCGTCATCATCGGGCTGATCCAGGAACTCGGCTGACGCGACCGGCCCGCGCACGGAGGCGTCCCTCCCCGCGGGCGGGCGGCCTCATTCGCCCGCGGTGCGTTCGAGGAACGGGATCACCAGCGCCGCGAGTTCGTCGGGGGTGGTGTAGTTCGCGTCGTGCGGGGCTCCTGGGACGACGGCGGTCTCGGCGTGCGGCAGCAGGCGGTCGAGTTCGCCGATCCAGCGCTGCGAGGCCACAGTCTCCTTGGCGCCGCGGGTGATGAGGACGGGCGCCTGCACGCGGGGCAGGCGCCGGTCGATCCGGTCGGCCAGGGCGATGTCGAACGTGCGCCAGGCGCGCCGCAGGCCGGCGTCGGCGAGGTCGCGCAGGATCACCGGCAGCTGGCCGGGGTCCTCGTACGGGAGGCCGCGGACCCAGTGCCACGTCTGCCGGAGTTTCGTGGGGTAGGCGGGATCCATCGTGGGGCCCACCAGGACCACGCTTCGCACGAGCGCCGGGTGCTCCTCGGCCAGGGCGGTGGCGACCTGCGCGCCGAAGGAGTTGCCGACGACGGCGACGGGTCCTTCCCCGATCGTCTCGAGCCACATGGCGATCCACTTACCCAGCGCCGAGACGTCAAAGGGGGCGCCCGGGTCGCCGCTGAGTCCGAAGCCCGGCATGTCGAGCGCCCGCACCGGGTACCGCTCGGCGAGCCGCGCGGCCAGCGGCATGAGGTACCGGTGCGAGACGGCCATGCCGTGGACCAGGAGCACCGGTGTCCCCGGCGGGTCCTCGCGGGTCGCCCGCCAGTGCAGCCGCACGCCGTCGACGCGGGCCCAGCGGCTCTCGAACACCGCGTCCGGCCGCGGCGCGGCCGTGGCCAGCCGATGGCGCTCGCGCAGACGCCGCCAGTTCCAGTCGCGCATCGCCGCTCCTTTCACGATGGCACGAGCGTATCGCCGCCGCGTCGCGCTCGGACCGTAAGCGGCGCAGGTGGAGCACCGGGTCGCCTTGGAGCACGGTGTCAGGGTCCTCCAGGAGGTGCCGCGCGTCGACCGATCCGAAGCAGCGCCTGCCGGGAGCGGCTCTGAGTGACCCCAACCTTGCGCGTCTTGAGGCCGCGGGTTCGGCAAGCGAGCGATCGACCCGAGGCGGGCTTACCGGGCGAACCGGTCCGTGGCCGCCACGATGGCCTCCGCGGTCGCGTCGCCGGAGATGCCGTGGCCCTCGTTGGAGATGAGCACCAGCTCGGCGTCCTTCCACACCTGCGCGAGGTTCCAGGCGATGTCGGCCGGGCCGCTGATGTCCAGGCGCCCGTGGATCATCACACCGGGAATCCCGGCGAGGTTCCCCGCATCGCGCAGCAGCGCGCCGTCCTCGAGGAATCCGGCGTGGCGCCAGTAGTGGGTGACGAGGCGGGCGAACCGCATCCGGAAGCGGGGGTCGTCGAACCGGGGGTCGGGCTCGTGGCGGGGGTCGGTGGAGACGTGCACGTCCTCCCAGCGGCACCACTCCCGCGCCGCCGTCTCGCGGACGGACGGGTCGGGGTCCTCGAGCATGCGGGCGTACGCGTCGACGAGGCTGCCGTCGCGTTCGGCCTCGGGCACGGTGTCGCGGAAGCGGGCCCACTCTTCGGGGAAGATCCGGCCCATGTCCCGGGTCACCCAGGCGACCTCGCGGCGGGTGGTGTTGGTGACGCTGAACAGCACCAGCTCCGAGACGCGGTCGGGGTGCGCCTCGGCGTAGGCGAGGCCGAGCGTGACGCCCCACGAGCCGCCGATGACGAGCCACCGTTCGACGCCCAGGTGCTCGCGGAGCCGTTCGGTGTCGGCGATCAGGTGCGCGGTGGTGTTGGCGGCCAACGAGGTTCCCGGGTCGGCGGCGTCGGGCACGCTGCGCCCGCAGCCGCGCTGGTCGAACAGGACGATCCGGTAGGCCTCGGGGTCGAACAGGCGCCGCCAGAACGAGCCCGCGCCCGATCCGGGGCCGCCGTGCATCACCACGGCGGGCCTGCCCTCCGGGTTCCCGCACGCCTCCCAGTACACGAGGTTGCCGTCGCCCACGTCGAGCATGCCGTGCTCGTACGGCTCCACCGGGGGATAGAGACCGGTCATCGCTCCTCCTTCGCATTTATAACAGCGCTGTTAGAATATCAGTGTGCAGAGCCATCCCGATCCCGCCGCCCTCGGCACCCTCCTCCGCCACGTCCTCGAGCAGCTCGAGGGCGATGTGGCCGCCTACTACCGGGAGCGGGGGCTCCCCGAGTACCGCCCCCGCTTCTCCCCCGTCGTCCGCGTCCTCCTCGCCGAAGGCCCCCAGTCGGTCCGCGACCTGGCCGCCAAGGTCGGCGTCACCCACTCCGCCGCCAGCCAGACGGCGATCCAGATGGCCCGCGCGGGCCTGGTCGCCCACACCGCCGACCCGGACGACAGCCGCCGGCGCCTGATCTCCCTGACCCCGAAGGCCCGGCGGCTGGTCCCGCAGATCACGGCGGAGTGGGAGGCGACCACCGCGGCCATCGCCGAACTCGACAAAGAACTCTCCATGCCCTTGGCGCACTTGCTCATCGAGGTGTCGGAGGCGATCGGGCGCCGCCCGCTCCGGGACCGCGTCGCCGCCGCCTTCGACGACGAGGACGCCGGTCAGTCCAGTTCGACCACCTCGGCGTCGTAGGGGCCGAGGAGGAACCCGCCGTCGAAGCGGGCCTCGGAGAGCACCCCGGTGGCCTCGCCCTGGAGCGCGATCGACTTCGGCTCGGCGTCGAGGTTGAGGTAGAGCACGTGGCGCTCGTCCACGGCGCGGGCCATGACGCCGGCGGGCACCGCCGGTCCGGCGGCGACCTCGAGCAGGGCGAGTTCGGATTCGAGGAGCGGGTCGAGGACTTCGCGCCGCGCGGGCAGGGCGACGTACACCGCCCGGCCCGAGCCGTACCGGTTGGCGGTGATCAGCGGGTACGGCGCGTCGAGACCCGTGGCGCGAGCGAGTGTTTCGGCGGTGGTGGGCTCGACGAGGTCGAACCGCGGGGTCGCGGCCGAGACGGCGCGGCCGCCGAAGTCGAAGTCGAGCCGTTCGCTCCCGGCGCGGCCGAGCGCGAGTTCGTTGAGCATCGCGGTCTCCTCGTAGGAGCCGACGCGGATGCCGAAGACGTCGTCGAGCCGGCCCGGGCGGGTCGAGGCGAAGGCCTGGCCGTCGGCGTCCAATGCGGCCGAGTACGAGGTCATGATCACGGTGCCGCCGCCTTCGACGAAGGCGCGGACGCGGGCGGCGGCCGCCTCGGCGAGCACGAGCACGCCGGGCACGACCAGCAGCTTGAACTCGAGCGCGCTGCGGGCGAGGTCGACCACGCGCACGTCGAGGTTGCGGTCGATGACCGCTTCGAACGCGGTCTGGGCCTGCCGGTCGTGGCGCTCGGGGAAGACGGCGCTGGCGATCTGGCTGGGGAAGTCCAGCGCCACCGCCACCTCGGCGCGCGGCCGGTAGGGGAAGCCGCGTCCCTCGAGCTTGGCGAACTCGGCCGCGATGCGCCGGTACTCGTCGAGCTTGCGGTTCGGGCGGCCGTCCCAGTCCACCATGCCCTGCAGGAACTGCTCCTCCCCCGCGTGCATGGTCTGCCAGGTCCAGCCGCACACGAGCTGGTTGCCCATCATCAGGGAGGCGTAGGCGGACTTGCGGATCGAGCCGGGGACGGCGGTCATCGTGGTGAACTCGGTGCACCAGAACGGGGTGGTGTTCTCGTACTGGATGCGGGCCATGCCGAACAGGGCGCCGCGCAGGCCCTCGTTGTCGATGATCGCCCCGCCCGGGTAGAAGCCGTTCCCGGCGCGCGTGATCCGTCCTCTGTAGGCGGAAGGCGCGTAGTCGAAGTGCTTCTTGTCGGCGTAGTACCACATGTTCGTGGTGGTGAGCATGCCCGGCGCGTTCGCCTCGACCACGTCGAGGAGCGCTTCGAGGTAGGTCTCGACCTCGTGGGAGATGAAACGGCGGAAGTCGAGGACCCGTTCAGGGGCGCCGGTGTAGGTCCCGGACTGCGGCAGGCCGACGTCGGCGAAGTCGCCGATGCGGCGGGACCAGCGGTGGCCGGCCCAGGCCGTGTCGAGTGCTTCGACAGTGCCGTACTTGTCCTCGAGCCAGGCGATGAAGCGGGAGCGGACGGTCTCGGAGTAGGAGATCGGGCCGTCGCCGGGCTCGTTGTCGATGCCGAAGGCGGCCAGCGCGGGATGGCCGGCGTAGCGCTTGGTCAGACGGTCGGCGAAGCGCATCGCGTGGGAGCGGAAGGCGGGGTCGCCGACGTCGTCCATGTAGCGGTGGTTGGGGTAGAGCCGGTTGCCGTGGGAGTCGACGACGTCGATGGAGGGGTGCTTGCGGTGGAGCCACAGCGGCGCGGGCCGGACCGCGATGTCGAGGATGACGGCGACCCCGTTGGCCTGCATGAGGTCCATGACCTCGTCGAACCATTCGAAGGTGAATTCGCCGTCGCTCGGTTCGAAGGTGTCCCAGGCGAGGTGGCCGAGGCGCACCATGCGGATGCAGGCCTCGCGCATCATCGCAACGTCGCGGCGCCAGGTGGCGGGGTCGGAGTCGTGCGGGTGGTAGTTGGCGCCGACCATGAGGTCGGGCAGGTGCTGGCCTGTGGCGGAAGGGTTCACGGGTTCCTCGGTTTCAGATCGGTCGTGGTCGCGAGTGTCGGTTGGGTGAAGGTTCACGCACGCGTTCGGGGCCGGAGGCGCGTTCGGCGCGCACGCTCAGGCGCTGCCTCTCCACAGCACGCGGGAGGCGGCCCGGCGACGGATCGGTTCGACGCGGGCGAACTCGGCCTCGGCGAGGGTTTCGACGACGTCCATGACATGGCCGGCGAACTCGCTTCGGTCGATGGCGATGGAGGTGAGCGGCGGCTCGACCGCCTCGCCGAGGGCCAGGCCGTCGACGCCGACGATGCTGACGTGCCGGGGGACCTCGATGCCGAGGTGGTGCGCGCTCTGGACCGCGCCGAGCGCCATGAGGTCGTTGAACATCAGGACCGCGTCGGTGCCGGGATGGCGCTCCATCAGCTCGGTGAAGGCCCGGCCGCCGCCCGAAATGGACTCGTCGCCGACGATGACGCCGGTCAGGTCGTCGCCCACGGCGTCTTCGAACCACCGCCGTCGCGGTGCGACCGCGCCGCCTCCGAAGTGGCGCTGGTAGTTCGCCGAGTCGACCATGCCGAAGGTCTGGGCGCCGCGCTCCCGCAGGACGCAGACCGCCTCTTCGACGCCGGTCTTGAGGTCGACGCCGACCGCGTGCACGCCGGGCGCCGCGTCGGACCCGGACGGGAACTCGGCGTCGAGCCGCACCAGGGGGAGTCCCCCGCACACCCGCCGGAGGTGGGCGTCAGTGCCGGCGAGATGGCCCACGATGACGTCGACCTGCGGGGCGAGCATCGCCAGCGCCTCGTCCATGCCGCGTTCGGTCGAGGCGACCATGATCTGCCAGCCGCGGTCGGCGCCGGCTTCGAGGAGCGAGGCGGCGAGGTCGGTGTAGTAGGGGTTGCGGAACGAGGCGACCACGAAGCCCATCGCGTGGGTCTTCTCGCGGGTCACGAGACTGCGGGCGAAGCGGCTCGGGCGGTAGCCGAGGCGGTCGGCGGCGTCGAGGACCTGCCGCCGCGTCGCCTCGCTGATGCGGCCCGTGCCGTTCATCGCGCGCGTCACCGTCTGGCGGGACACGCCCACCTCGGCGGCGACGTCGAGGATCGTCACGCGTTTGGCCACGGTCCCGTCCCTTCGATGCCGGTGCTCACGGTCGTGGTCCGTACCGGATGCGCCCGTCTCGTGGTGGAGCGTAGTGGGTGAACCTTCACGCTGTCGAAGCGGGACCGCCGGCAACCGGCGGTCGCCCGCCTCGCCGGGTTTCCCGGCGGGCCCGGTCGGGCACTCGCAGGTCCTCTGTGACCTACTCGCCGAAGGAGCCCCATGCAGCCGCTCTGGTACCGCAATGCCGTTGTCTACGCCGTCGACCCGGCCATGTTCCGCGACTCGGACGGGGACGGCTGGGGCGACCTGCGCGGCGTCACGAGACGCCTCGAGCACCTGCGGGGGCTCGGGGCGACGTGCCTGTGGCTGCTGCCGTTCTACCCGTCGCCGTTCAAGGACGGCGGCTACGACGTGGCCGACCACCTCTCCGTGGACCCGCGGCTGGGGACCCTCCCCGACGTGGTGGAACTCCTCGAAGCCGCCGAAGAGGCGGGCATCCGCGTCATCCTCGACCTCGTCGTGCAGCACACCTCCGACCAGCACCCGTGGTTCCGAGCGGCCCGCGCCGATCGCGACTCCCCCTATCGCGACTACTACATCTGGTCGGACGAGCCGCGCGACGACGGCATCGCCTCGGTCTTCCCCACAGTGGAGGACGGCGTGTGGACGCTGGACGAGCAGGCCGGGCAGTACTACCGGCACACGTTCTACGCCCACGAACCCGACATCAACCTCGCCAACCCCGAAGTGCGCCGGGAGATCCGGCGCATCATGGCGTTCTGGCTGCGGCTCGGCGCCTCCGGCTTCCGCGTGGACGCCGTCCCATACATGGTCCGCGCCGCCGGAGCCGACCCCGCGTTCCAGGACGGCACCGACCTGCTGCGGGAGCTGCGCGATTTCGTGGCGCTGCGCCACCCCGAGGCGGTGCTCATCGGCGAGGTCGACGTGCCCGTGGAGGAGTACGAGGACTACTTCCTCGGCGGCGACGGCCTGACCGTGCTCCTGAACTTCTGGCTCAACAACCACGTGTTCCTCGCGCTGGCCCGCGGCGAGGCCGAACCGGTCCACCGGGCGCTGGGCGAGCTGCCGCCCCCGCCCGCCGGCAGCCAGTTCGCGAACTGGCTGCGCAACCACGACGAACTCGACCTCGAGCGCCTCAGCGAGGAGGAGCGCGAGGAGGTCATGGCGGTGTTCGCACCCGACGAGGACATGCGCGCGTACGGCCGCGGCATCCGCCGCCGGATCGCCCCGATGCTCGGCGGCGACGCGCGGCGCGTCGCCGCCGCCCACGCGCTCCTGCTGTCGATGCCGGGCACGCCGGTGCTCCAGTACGGCGACGAGATCGGCATGGGCGACGACCTGTCGCGCCGCGAGCGCCTCAGCGTCCGCATCCCGATGCAGTGGACCGCGGGCGACAACGCCGGGTTCTCCAGCGCCTCGCCGGACCGGCTCGTCGCCGAGCCGCTGAAGGACGGCCCGTTCGGCTGCGCGGAGGTCAGCGTCTACGACCAGCAGCGCCGCCCGGACAGCCTCCTCGCGAAGGTCGGCGACATGGTGCGGACCAGGCTGGGGCTCACCGAGATCGGACACGGCCGGTACCGGGTGCTCGACACCGGCCGCCCCTCGGTGGTCGCCCTCCGGCACGAGGACGAGCGGGACGGCGTCGTCGTCACCCTCGTCAACCTCAGTGCCGAAGACGTCGAGGTGCGGGTCCCCGACTGCGATCTGGAGGACCTCGTCGACGTCCTCGCCGACGGCGAGTACCCGCCGGAAGGGGACGACCCGCCGGCGCTGCGCCTCGCCGGACACGGCTACCGCTGGCTGCGCCCCCGTGCGCACGTCTTCAAGTGAGGCCGCCATGGAGATCGGATACCACGCCTCGCACGAGCAGTTCCCGCCCTCGCGCCTCGCCGCCGCCGCCCGGGCGGCCGAGGCCGCGGGCTTCGCCGCCGTCCTCTCCTCCGACCACTTCGCGCCTTGGAGCACCGCGCAGGACGAGTCCGGGTACGCGTGGACCTGGCTGGGCGCGGCGATGGGGGCGACGAGCGTGCCGTTCGGCATCGTGACCGCCCCCGGCGTGCGCTACCACCCCGCCGTCACCGCGCAGGCCGTCGCCACCGTCGGCGAGCTCTTCCCGGGCCGGTTCACGCCCGCGCTCGGCAGCGGGCAGGCCCTCAACGAGCACATCACCGGCGCGCCTTGGCCGTCCAAGCCCGAACGGAACGCGCGTCTGACCGAATGCGCCGGCCTCATCCGCCGCCTCCTGGACGGCGAGACGGTCGACCACGAAGGGCGCGTTTCGGTCCGAGCCGCGCGGCTCTACACGCGACCGGCCGCGCCGCCGCCGCTGTTCGCCGCCGCGCTCTCACCGCAGACCGCCCGCGAGGTCGCCGCCTGGGCCGACGGGCTCATCACCGTCAACGCCCCGCACGAGCGCCTGCGCGCGATCACCGAGGCCTTCCGCGAAGGCGGCGGCGAAGGCAGACCGCTGCACCTCCAGGTCCACCTCTCCTGGCACCCCGACGAAGACCGCGCTCGCGCCCAAGCGCTCGAGCAGTGGCGGTTCGCCGCGCTGCCCCGCGAGACGAACCAGGAGCTCGGGCTGCCCGAGCAGTTCGACGCCGCCTGCGCGGACCTCGCCCCCGACGCCCTCGACGACGCGGTCCACATCACCGCGGACCTGGACCGCCACGCCGCGCTCCTGGCCGGCTACGGCGACCTCGGCTTCACCCGCCTCTACCTCCACCAGGTCGGCGCCGATCAGGAGCGCTTCATCGACCGCTTCGGCGAACGGGTGCTCCCCCAGCTCATGTGACCCCATCGAAGCGACGCCGCCCGCCGGCTGCGGGACGTGTTGCGGCGCCGGGGTTCGGGGGCGCGATCGGGCCGTGCTCGCACCGCAGGAGTCAGGCCGGCGACGGCGGTTCCGCGGCGGAGCCCGACACCGCTCGGGGACCGGGCCACTGGCGGCGGTGTCGCCGGGCGTCAGCCTGGCCGCGGGACCGCGCTCGACGCACCGCGATCCGGCTGGTCGCTCAGTCCGCCAGCGCCTGCGTGATCATGCCGAGCGTCGCCCAGTCGACGAGGCGCCGGTCGCGGATGTCGCCGTAGGCGGCGATCTCGATCCAGGTGCGTTCCGAACCGCCGCCGTCGCCGCCGGGGACGTCCTGGCGTGCGCGCAGCCACTCGAGTTCTTCGCCGGTGATCTCGGCGGCGAACAGGTGCGCCCGGTGGGCCGAGACCGTGGCGGCGACCTGGCGTGCGCCCAGCGGGCGCAGACGGTCGGCGTCCAGGACCAGACCGGTCTCCTCGCGGACTTCGTCGACGGCCCGAGCGGTCGGGTCGTGCCGGATGCCGCTGCCGCCGGGGAGTTCGTGGACGAAGCCGTCCGCTGTCGTTGCCGGGGAGCGGAACTCGCGCACCAGGACCACCACGGTGTCGTCCAGGGTGCGGCCGGGGCGGTACAACGCGACCTGCGCGGTGTCAGGGCGCGAGAGCACGACCTCGTCCGCTTTCACGCGGTCCTCCTCCGCCACATGGACTTCGACGTGCGCGGCCCAGTAGAAGACGATGTCGCGGGCCGGGCCGACCCGGAACGTCCATTCGACGCGGGCGCTGATGAGGCCATTGCCCGCGGCCCGCTGCGCGCGGTACCAGGCCTGGAAGCTGTCGGTCGCCCACACCTGGAGCGGCACGGTGCGCTCGCCGTCGGTGCGGTGCGCGCCGGTTCCCACCTGCGCCAGCGCGGCCCTGACCGTGTCCGCGAGGGTGTCGCGGACCGGCACGCCGTTCGCCTCGGCGAGGTGCCGCAGGTATTCGTTCTTCGGCGCGGTCGGCGGTGCTCCGAACACCACTTTGCCGGAGGCGACCCACGCTCCGTATTCGATGTTCGTCGTCAGTGCGGGCATGGTGTCCATGTCCCTGGGGACCCAGAACACGATCGCATCGGCCGCGTGCATCCACCGGGATTCCCAGTCGGCTTGGCCGGTGTAGTCGGCGAGCACGCCTTCACGCAGCTCGGGGGTGAACACGACCAGGCGGCCGACGTGGCGCCACTGCTCCCGCAGGAGGGCGGCGGCGTCGCGGTTCCACGCGGGCACATCGGCCGAGCGCGGCAGTGGACCGGCGAGGAACACCGCGGCGTCCCACGACTGCGGTGGCGCCTCATTGGCGTGGACGACGACGACTTCAGACATGAAGGCCCGCTTTCCGTTCGACACGTTAGGGATGCGACCGCCCGGTGAGCGCCAATGCCGCTTTGAGCCAGCGGGACACCGGGGCGCCGCCGAGTTCGTCGAGGCTGCGGATCCACTTGGCTTCGGCGATCTCGGCGGCGAGGTGGACATGGGCCGTCGGCGACGGCGCGGTGACGATGGTGACGGTGTCCCGCTTGCCTTCCGCGGCGGTCTGGGCGCGGTCGAGGACGGTGAACTCGGCGGCGTCCATGGCGATGCGGAGCTCTTCCCACATCTCCCGGGCCGCGGCCTGCTTCGGCATCTCCCGGACCGGCTTGTACCCGCCGCCGGGGAGCCCCCACCTCGCGGTGTCGCCATAGGCGTGGCGGACCACGAGGAACCGGCCGTCAGGCAGCGTCAGGAACGCCTTCACTCCGAACGTGGCCGGTTTCGCCATCCGCCACCACAGGCGCTGCGACCACGCCACCGCACGCAGGACCAGAGGCGGGACTTTGATGCGGCGCATGCGTCAAGCGTCGCATGCCCGAGCGGGCCGGTCGACCACCGCCGCGACGGTTCCGCCGTCCGGTGCGAGACCGCCGCCGGGTCCGCCTCTCCTGAGGCGGAAGTCAGCCGGGGCGGGCACCGTGCCGTTCGCGGCCCTCGCGGAGCGGTGCCGCCGATGGCGGGCGGTCAGGCGGCGAGTTCGGCGATGTGTTTGCGGCCCTTGGGGAAGAGGGGGCCGACGAGGAGGCGGTCGAGGCCCGGGAGCTGCATCGCGCGGAAGCCCCAGCGGCGCAGGAGGAGTCTGGTGGAAGTGCGGGGCAGGAACCATTCGGTGACGTGGTCGCGGGCGGCGCGCTGCACGCCGCCCGCGACGGGGCGCCAGCGGCGTTCGTATTCGGCGAGGCCGTCCTCCACCGAGGAGGCTCGATCGAGGCACTCGCCCAGGAGGTAGGCGCCCGCGACGCCGAGTGAGGCGCCTTGACCGGCGATGAGGGAGACCGCGTGGGCGGCGTCGCCGAGGAGGACGGTGCGGCCCTTGCTCCACTGCGGCAGGTCGATCTGGGCGACCTGGTCGTAGTAGACCTGGTCGGGGTCGGGGCAGGCGGCGAGGGCGCGTTCGGCGAGGTGGCCCATGCCGGTGTAGGCGGCGCGGAAAGCGGCGCGGGGGTCGTCGGACAAGGCGGTGCCGGGCGTGCGGTGGACGGCGAAGACGGCGACCTGGTCGTCGGTGAGGCCGTAGAAGCCCATCTGCCGGTTGCGGGTCTCGGTGAGCACGAACTGGCCGCGCACCTGCGCGAACAGCTCCGGGTCGGTGAAGAGGTAAGCGCCGGTGTGCATCCCGAGGCGCCGCAGGCAGTCCTGCTCGGGGCCGAAGGCGAGGGCGCGGACGCGCGAGTGGATGCCGTCGGCGCCGACGACGAGGTCGGCGTCGACCGCGGTGCCGTCGGAGAGGTGGACGCGGTCGTCGTCGATGGTGTCGATCGTGGTGCGGTGGCGCAGGTCGACCTGGTCGGGAAGGGCTTCGCGCAGGAGCCGCTCGAGGGCGGGCCGCATGATGCTGACGAGTTCGCCGCCGAGGGCTTTGGCGAAGAGGGCGTAGTCGATGCGGACGGTGGTGCGGCCGCGGTCGTCGATGTAGCGGAACTCCTCGACGGGACTGGCGTGCCGGTTCAGCTCCTCGCCCAGGCCCATCAGGCGCAGCGCCTCGTGTCCGGGGCCGAAGAAGTCGATCATGTAGCCCTGGGGGCGCGGCCCGGGAGCGCGGTCGACGAGGTGGACGTCCCAGCCGTGGTGGTGGAGGCGGTGGGCGAGGGCGAGGCCGGCGATGCCGGCGCCGCAGATGACGGCTCTCATTGTGCTGCTCCGTTCGAGGGTCGGGCGAGGTGGTGCAGGAGGGGCGCGAGCCGGGCGGCCGACAGCCGCGCGTCGAGGCTCTTGTGGAGGAGGAGGCCGTCGATCGCGGCCATGATGAGGGTCGCGGCGTCCTCGGGGTCGGTGCGGCCCGCGCGGGCGAGCGCGGCGGTGAGGTGGGTGCGGAAGTCGTCCATGAGCCCGCGCATCTGGTCGCGCAGGTCCGGGTCACGGGTGGCGGCGAGGTACGCCTCGATGACGAGCAGCGAGGCCGGGTCGGCCCCGGTGTACCGGTCGACCTCGACCAGCAGCGCCTCGACGGCGTCGGCCGGATCCGGAGCGGCGTCCAGTCCGGCGGCGGCGCCCTCGAGCAGGGGCCGCATCCCTTCCACCGCGGCCTGCCGCAGCAGCGCCTGCAGCGATTCGAAGTGGTAGTGCACCAGGCCGGACCGGATGCCGGCGCGCTCGGCGAGGAGGCGGGTGCTCACGGCGTTCCAGCCGATCTCGGCGATGAGTTCCTGCGCGGCGGCGATGAGCCGGACGCGCACCTCGCGACCGCGTTCGGCATTGGTCTGGCGGGGCATGTCCACCTTCTTGGTCGATCGTCCAATACGATCGACCAACTATACCGCGCCGACCCGCTCCCCGTCAGCCGCTCCACTTTCCCACCACAATGGCTCCACGCCGCCGCGCGAGACTGGAGCCACTTCGCGTGATCGCCCCGCTCCCCCGCTCGAACCAAGCGATCGCACCCCTGATCGGCCAGGAAGGGAACATTCCCATGCCACGAACCTCTGCGAAACGTCTGAGCCTCAGAGCCGCATGCATAGCCGTCGCCGCCTTCACCACCGTGGCGGTCACGGCGGGCGTCGCCTGGGCGGCCTACACCGACAACATGTACCCCACGCAGTACCTCACGGTGGGCTGCTTCAGCGTCAGCGGACCCCACCAGTCGGGCTTCTGCCAGACCGACAACTCGGACCTCACGTACTACATGGACAGCGGCGGCAGCAACAAGCTCGAGGCCGGCGACCGCTCCGTCGTCAACAACGTCATGAACAACATCTACGAGCCGACCGACCTCTCCGTCACGTACGACTCGACCCCCTCGTTCTCCGGCAGCGCGGAGACCGACATCGTCTTCGAGGAGAGCTCGTCGGGCTTGTCCTCCAGCGTCGACGGCTACACCTTCTGCAACAACGCCGCCACCACCCTCAAATGCGACCAGCAGTACATCCGCATCCGCGGCGGCGGCCACTACGGGCAGGGCCTCGTCTGCCACGAGACCGGGCACGCCGTCGGCCTGACGCACGGCGACGACGCGTCGCCGAGGAAGAGCAGGACCGACGAGAAGCTCGGCTGCATGGAGACGCCGGTCAGCAATGACGAAGAGCTCCAAGCGAACAACATCGAGAACATCAACGCCACCTACTGAGGAGGACCCATGCGCAAACGCACCCGCATCGCCGCCGCCGCCGGCTTCATCGCAGCCGCCTCGGTCACCGGCGTCATCGTCGCGGCCCTCGCCGCCCCCGCATCCGACCCCGCTGTCCACACCGGCCTCGAAGCGCAGTCGGACGTGCTGCTGGGGAGCGGCAGCGACCACCTCCCGAGCGTGACGGCGAGCGACTGGGTCACCTACGCCGACCACGTCATCGTCGTCGAGGCCGTGTCGGAGCGGGCACTCGAGCCGACCGCGGCGGAAGTCGAACGCGGCGAGGGCGTCATCGGCCGCGTCGTCTCGCTCACGGTCGAAGAGGTGCTCTGGTCGAGGGAGGGCGCGCCGCAAGCCGCACCCTCTACTTGGGAGTACTCGGGCCTCGGCTGGTACTTCGCCGACGGCGACACCTCCGCGACCGTCGAGATGGCGCTCCACGACTTCCCCCGGGTCGAGGTCGGCCACCAGTACGTCATGGCCGTCCGCTGGGAGAAGGCCATCTGCGACGAGGACGGGGAATACACCCCGGCCCAGTGGCGCGGCCTCGGTGAAGGCTCGGAGATCCCCTACGACGACGGCATGATCGGCAACGGCGAATCCGAAGGCACCGTGCAGGACGCCGCGGCCTTCGCCACCGCGTCGGAGGAAGAGGTCGTCGACCAGGGCATCGAGGAGCAGTTGGCCGGCGAGGGCGCCGACGCCCTCGTCACCGCTTTGAACAGCGCGGTGCCGGACCCTGCCGCACAGGCCGAGCTGACCACTATGGATGCTGAGACGTCCTGCGTGTGAGCACGCTGAGAGCGGCGGGAAGAGCTACGCTTCCCGCCGCTTCCGCTATTGCAGCGCGGCGAGTTTGGCCCGGACCGCCTCGGCGTCGGCGTGGCCGAGACGATCGAGGATGGCCACGGCCCGCTGCCACGACCGCCGGGCCGCCGCGGCGTCACCGCCCGCGTGCTGGGCGTCGCCCAGGTTGACGAAGGTGACGGCCTCGCCTTGAGCATGGCCGAGGTCCCGGTACAAGGCCAGGGCGTGCCGGTAGAAGGCGACGGCCCGGGACTGCCGCCCGAGGCGGTGATGGGCGTAGCCGAGGCTGTCCGCGGTGGCGGCCTGGCCGTGGCGGTCCCCGATCGATTTCAGGAGGGCCATGGCCGCCTCGCAGTAGGCCAGTGCCTTCCGGTAATCGCCCGACTGGGCATGGCTCCACCCGATCCCGTTGAGCGCGTTGGCCTGTCCGCTGCGATGGCCTGCCGCCTGGTACAAGTCGAGTGCGCGGTGCGCGCTGTCCATCGCCTCGGCGGTCCGTCCCTGGCGCATCCAGAGCCGCCCGTGCATGAGGTGGGCGTGGGCTTGGCCGATACGGTCGTCGAGGTCCTGGCACAGGGCCAGCGACCGGTCGAGGAGCGCCTGGGCGTCCTCGGTGCGCCCGAGCTGGCTGTGCGCCTCGGCGAGCAGGCGGATCACCCGGGCTTCGGCCCCGGCGTCCCCGATCCTGCGGGCGGCGTCCATCGCCGTCTGCCACATGACCGCCTGGTCTTGCCAGGGGCCGCGGTCGAGATGGTCCCGGAGCGTGTAGGCCAGTCGCCAGCAGTGCGCGTCGAAGCCGTGCTCGGCCGCGTGATGGACGGCGGCCGCCAGCGCCGCGCCTTCGGCGGCGAACCACGCCATGGCGGTCTCGGCGTCGGCGAGGCCTATGGGCGCGACGCCGGGAGGCGCCGCGGGGAGTGCGATGGGGTCCCGGTTGGGATCGATGAGACGACTGCCCGCGTAAGCGGTGTGGAGATAGCAGTCCAGCAGTCGCAGCGCCGCCGCTTTCTTGTCCGCAGCGGTGTCGACGGTCGCGGCGAGTTCGGCGGAGTAGGCGCGCAGGAGGTCGTGGAAGGCGAACCGCCCGGGGGTCGGTTCCGAGAGCAGGTTGCCGTGGGCCAGTTCGACGAGCAGGCGTCCGGCCCAAGACGCGGTGCCGCCCGCGACGGCGGCGGCCGCCTCCGGCGTGATGTCGGGCCCCGGATGGACGCTGAGGAGCCGGAACAGCCGGGCCGCGGCGGGCGTGAGGTCGCGGTACGACGAGGAGAAGACGGTGCGGAGATCGACCCTGGGGTCGGGGTCGGCGAGCGCGTCGAGGCGCGCGTCAGTGTGGTGCAGCGTCGCGGCCAGGGCGGTCAGTGAGAAGTCAGGGCGGATGGTGGCGCGGGCGGCCACGATGGCCAGCGCGAGCGGGAGTCCACCGCAGGCTTCGATGATCCTCGCGGCGGCCTCGGGTTCGGCGGCGGTCCGCCCGTCGCGGATGCGGCGCTGCAGGAATCGCCCGGAGTCTCCATTGTCGAGGCCCGCGAGGGCGATCGGCCGGGCGCCGTGGGCGACGAGCCCGGAGAGGCTGTTGCGGCTGGTGACGAGGGCCGTGCTTGCGGCGGTGCCGGGCAGGAGCAGGCGGACCTGGTCGACGTCGCGGGCGTTGTCGAGGAGCACCAGGATGCGCTTGTCCGACAGGAGACTGCGATAGAGGGCGGCTTGGCCTTCAAGGTCGCTCGGCATCTGCGCCGGGGCGGTGCGCAGCGCTTCGAGGAAGTGCCGCAGGGCTTCGCCCGGGGACATCGGCTGCCCGACGGGGTCGAAACCGCGCAGGTTGAGGTACAGCTGCCCGTCGGGGAACCGGTCGGCGACCCGGTGCGCCCAGTGGACGGCGAGGGCGGTCTTCCCGATCCCGGCGGTGCCGGTGACGGCCGCGACCGCCGCTCCGGCCGATTCGACCGGGGCGGCGAGCAGTTCATCCAATATGGACAACTGCGCTTCGCGGCCGGTGAAGTGACCGACCGAGGACGGCAGCTGCCGCGGTGCCGCCGGCCGTGAGGGAGCCGCCCTGCCTGCCGAGACGCTCGCCGGAGCGGCGGGTCGCAGTCGGGGGTCGTCCCGCAGGATGCGGCGGTGCAACTCGTCGATCGGCGGTGAGGGCCGGATGCCGAGCTCGGTGTCGAGCAGGCGGTACAGGCGCTGGTAGGCCTCGAGCGCTTCGGCCTGCCGTCCGGCGCCGTAGAGGCCGAGCATGAGCAGGCGCCACAGGCCTTCGCGCACCGGATGCTCGGCGGTGAGGGCTTCCAATTCGGCGAGGGTGGCGATGGGCGAGCCCGCCTCCAGCTCCGCCGCCAGGCACTGCTCGACGACCTCCAAGCGCAGCTCGTCCAGCAGCCGGGCCTTGTCGCGCACGGCTTCGGCGTCGGCGTCGGCGAACGAGACGGCGCCGCGCCAGAGTCCCAGGCTCTCCCGGAGCAGGGCCGCGCCTTCGCCGAATCGCCGGTGCCGCAGCATCTGTCGGCCCTGCACCGCGAGCGTCTCGAAGCGGTGCGCGTCCATCGCCTCGTCCTCGGACTCCAGCACGTAGCCCTTGCTCCGGCTCCGGATCACCGTCGTATCGCCGTCGCCGAGCAGGCGCTTGCGCAATTGGTATACATAGGTCCGCAGTGTCGCCTCGGCGGTCCGGGGCGGCTTCTCGCCCCACAGCTGATCGATCAGCCAGTCGTGCCCGACCGGACGGTTCAGATGCAGCAGCAGCAATGCCAGCAGCGTCCGGGGCTTGGCCGCATCCAGGGCCGCCGGCCGGCCCCCCACGACCAGCTCCACCGGCCCCAGCACCCGGAACTCCCGTGCATCGGCGGACATGTCGACTCCCAGCGGTGTGGCGGTGCGCGTTTCGCTCAAGTGCCATACGCCGCCGGGCCCCGTCCGGTTGCACGCGCGTGCGAGACGGCTCGGGCCGCGGTCCCTTGTGTCCCTTGGCGGCACGACGGCCGGTCTCGAAGCCGGGCCCTCGCCGCATATCGGCTGGCGGTCGGGCGTGAGCCGGTGGCATGATCGGCGGGTGCTCCTGACCATCACGACCACCATGGACCCCGCGACCGATCTGAGCTGGCTGCTGCGCAAGCACCCTGAGCGCGTGCAGTCGTTCGACCAGTCGTTCGGCACCGCGTGGGTGTTCTACCCCGAGGCGACGGCCGAGCGGTGCACGGTGGCGCTGCTGCTCGAAGTGGATCCCGCTCGGCTGGCGCGGCTGCGCTCCGGCGGGTCGGGGACGCCTCGCTGAGCCAGTATGTGAACGACCGGCCGTACGCGGCCTCGTCGCTGCTGGCCGTCGCCCTCGGGAAGGTCTTCTCCACCGCCCGCACCGGCGTCAGCGAGGACCGGCCCGAGCTGGCCGCGGCCGCGATGCCGCTGGAGGTCGCCCTGCCCGCGGTGCCGTGCAAGGGCGGGCCGGACCTGGTGCGGGAGCTGTTCGCGCCCTTGGGATGGGACGTGGAAGCGGAGCCGGTGCCGCTGCCGGGGTTCGACGCCGACTCGCGGCACGTCAAGGTCCGCCTGCGGGGCCGCGCCCGCCTGTCCGAGGCGCTGAGCCAGCTGTACGTGCTGCTGCCGGTGCTCGACGACGCGAAGCACTACTGGGTCGACATCGGCGAGGTCGACAAGCTCGTCCGCTCCGGCGGGGACTGGCTCGCCGGCCACCCGCGCCGCTCGCTCATCACCCGCCGCTACCTCGCCCACCGCAAGTCGTACGAGCGCGCCGCCGTCGCCAGGCTCGCCGAAGCCGAAGGCGCCCAGGAGGAACTGGAGGCCCCGGTCGAGGAGGAGGCCGCCGGGGCCGAGCGCGCCGAGCCGCTGCACCGCATCCGCATCGCCGCGGTCGCGACGGCCCTGCGCGCGGCCGGCGCGACCTCCGTCCTCGACCTCGGCTGCGGTTCGGGCAAGCTCCTGTCGGCCCTGCTCGAGGACCGCCGGTTCACGCGGATCACCGGCGTCGACGTCTCCTCGCGCGCCCTCGACCTCGCCGAGCGGCACCTGCGGCTCGACCGCATGGCCGACCGCCAGGCCCGCCGACTCCACCTGCTCCAGGGTTCGGTCGTATACCGCGACAAGCGGTTCAGGGGCCACGACGCGGCCGTGCTCATGGAGGTGATCGAGCACCTGGACGCGGGCCGCCTCCCCGCCATGGAGCGCGTGGTCTTCGCCGAGGCGCGGCCGCGCACCGTCGTCGTCACCACGCCCAATGTGGAGTACAACGCGACGTTCGGCATGGCGGAGCACCAGATGCGCCACGCCGACCACCGCTTCGAATGGGACCGCGCCGCCTTCGCCGCCTGGGCCGAGGCGGTCGCCGCCCGGTACGGCTACCGGGTGCGGATCGAGGGGGTCGGCGCCGTCGACCCCAAAGCCGGCGCCCCGACCCAGATGGGAGTGTTCGACCGTGACTGACGCAGTGGAGATCCGCGTGCCCGCGATGTCGCTGGTCGTGCTCATCGGCGTGTCCGGCTCCGGTAAGTCGACGTTCGCAGCGCGGCACTTCAAGCCCACGCAGGTGCTCTCGTCCGACTTCTGCCGCGGCCTGGTCTCCGACGACGAGTCCGACCAGACGGCGACCACCGAGGCGTTCGACCTGCTCCACCACATCGCCGGCGTGCGGCTGCGCCGCGGCCTGCTCACCGTGGTCGACGCGACGAACGTCCAACCGCACGCGCGCGCCGCGTTCGTCAAGCTCGCCAAAGAGCACCACGTCCTGGTCGACGCGATCGTCCTCGACGTCGAACCGTCGGTCGCCGTCGCCCGCAACGCTTCCCGGCCCGACCGCGACTTCGGCGAGGCCGTCGTCCGCCGCCACCACCGCGACCTCAAGCGGAGCCTCAAGGGGCTCGGCAAGGAGGGCTTCCGCCGGGTCCACCGGCTCCAGGGCCAGGAAGCGATCGACAACGCGCGCATCGTCTACGAGAAGTCCTGGAACGACCGGACCGAGCTGACCGGCCCCTTCGACATCATCGGCGACGTCCACGGCTGCCGGTCCGAACTCGAGACGCTGCTGGGCGGACTCGGCTGGGAGATCGCGCGCGACGACGAGGGCCGCGCCGTCGGCGCCGCCCACCCGGAGGGCCGCACCGCGGTCTTCGTCGGCGACCTCGTCGACCGCGGCCCCGACACGCCGGGCGTCCTGCGCCTGGTCATGGGCATGGTCGAGTCGGGCAACGCGCTCAGCGTGTGCGGCAACCACGAGCAGAAGCTCGTCAGGTCCCTCAACGGCCGCAAGGTGAAGGTCGCCCACGGCCTCGCCGAGTCCCTCGAGCAGCTGGCGAAGGAGGACGAGGCGTTCCGCGAGCGCGCGAAGTCCTTCATGGACGGCCTGGTCAGCCACTACCGGCTCGACGGCGGCGACCTGGTCGTGGCGCACGCCGGCCTCAAGGAGGAGTTCCACGGCCGCGCCTCGGGCAAGGTGCGGGCCTTCGCGCTCTACGGCGACACCACGGGCGAGACCGACGAGTACGGCCTGCCCGTGCGCCTGCCGTGGGCCGAGGACTACCGCGGCGCGGCCACGGTCGTCTACGGCCACACGCCGGTCCTCGAACCCGAGTGGATCAACAACACCATCTGCCTCGACACCGGCTGCTGCTTCGGCGGCAAGCTCACCGCCCTGCGCTACCCCGAGCGCGACATCGTCGCGGTCGACGCCGAACGCGAGTGGTACGCGCCGGTGCGTCCGCTCGCGCCCGTCACCGCCGAGCGCGACCCGGCGACCCTCGACTTCGACGACGTGGCGGGCGACCGGTACCTGGACACGCGCCTCCTCGGCACGGTGAAGGTCCAGGCCGAGAACGCGGCCGCCGCGCTGGAGGTCATGAGCCGCTTCGCGGAGGACCCGCGACGGATCCTGTACCTGCCGCCGACCATGGCGCCCGTCGACGCCTCCGATGCGGACGGCTACCTCGAGCACCCGGCGCAGGCCTTCGCGCAGTACCGGGGCAAGACCGACCGCGTCGTCTGCGAAGAGAAGCACATGGGCTCGCGCGCCGTCGCCCTCGTCTGCCGCGACCCTGAAGTGGCGCGCAAGCGGTTCGGCCTCGACACCGGCCCGGCCGGCGCGGTCCTCACCAGGACCGGCCGCGCCTTCTTCGAGGACGACGCCCTCACCGACGCCCTGCTCGCCCGCGTCGCGGCCGCCGCCGAGGGCGCCGGCCTGTGGGACCGCCTGGCGACCGACTGGATGCTGCTCGACTGCGAGCTCCTCCCCTGGTCGGCAAAGGCCCGGTCGATGATCGAGGACCAGTTCGCGTCCGTGGCGGCGGCCGGAACGTCGGCCCTCCCGGCCGCCCTCTCCGCGCTCGAAACGGCCGCCGCGGCGGGTCTGGACGTCGCCGACCTCAAGGCCCGCACCGCGTCCCGCCTCGCCAACATCGAGGCGTTCGCCGCGGTGTACCAGCGCTACTCCTGGCCCACTTCGGGACTCGACGGCATCAGGCTCGCCCCGTTCCAGATCCTCGCCACCGAGGGCGAGAACCGGGCCGACCACCGGCACGACCTGCACCTGGAGCTCATCGACGCCCTCGTGGCAGCCGACCCGACCGGGACGCTCATGGGAACGCAGCGGCGCTTCGTCACCCTCGGCACCGCCGACGAGGCCGAAGCGACCCGGTGGTGGACCGACCTGTGCGCCGCCGGCGGCGAGGGCATGGTCGTCAAGCCGGTCCTCGACACCCGGCCGAAACTCCAGCCCGGCCTGAAGGTCCGCGGCCGCGAGTACCTGCGGATCATCTACGGCGCCGACTACACCGACCCGGCCCAGCTGGAGCGGCTGCGCCAGCGCCGGCTGCACCACAAGCGGTCCCAGGCGCTGCGCGAATACGCGCTCGGCCTCGAAGCGCTCGACCTCGCGGCCAAGCGCGCTCCCCTGTGGCAGGTGCACCAGTACGCGTTCGCGATCCTCGCCCTCGAGTCCGAACCGGTCGACCCGCGCCTCTGACCGCGGCGGTCCAGGTCGCGATCGCAGGTTGTGGGAATCCGAGAAAAAACGGGGGCGATCGGCGGGGGGCGCAGGGAATCCTTGTAGGAACGCTACAACGGTGGCGCGATTCAGGTAGTGGGGCGCTTGCGCATGGTTGCGACACTGGCCCCATGAACACGACACAGCAGACCTCTGCTTCCAAGGGCGTCGCGCCCGCCATCGTCTGGGGGCTCGCCCCGTTCGGATGGCTCTTCCTGCTCATGGGCTGGCTCGACCTGGACGGCACCCTGTCCGCCCCGCTCCAGACCGCACTCGGCATCGTGATCCTGGCCTTGCCCGCGCCTTGGCTGCTCTGGGCCTCATGGCGGATGCCGCGGCCGCGGGTGAAGACGTACCTCGCCGAAGCAGGCGCGCTGGCCGCGATGCTGCTCTCGCTGTTCGTCACCGCCGTGTACTTCCTGCTCGGCTCCAGCCCGGACCACCCGGCGCCGGTGGGCTTCACCGTGGCGTACGCCGCCGCCGCGGCGGTGCTCGTCGCGGCCGCCCGGCCGCTGCCGAGCCGACGCTTCGCCTACGGCACGGCAGCATTGGCATGCGCGGCTTTCGCGGCGAGCGTTCAAGTGCCGCAATGGAGGTACGCGCACAACGAGTCGCTGCTCGCCGTCGCAGACGAGGTGATGCTGTACGTGCTCATGGGTTCGATCGTCCTGGGCGCGCTCCTCCAGACCGCCTGGTGGGCGCGCGGGAAGCTCCGCGTCGCCTGACATCAGATCGGCAAGGGCGGCCGCCCGGATGGCGATCGAGTCGCCGTCCGGGCGGCCGCCACTCGTTTGAACCGGGGCTCGGGCCGCGGGTGCGGGTCCGCTACCCGCTGAGCGGGACCGGCTGGAGAACGGGCAGCAGGACTCAGCCTCGGGGTGCGGCTGCGGCGAGGTGGATCGGCTTGGGTTGGCCGGGCCAGGTGCCGGTCAGGGCCGGTCCGGTGAAGTCGTCGCCCGCTTCGAGGTTGCGGACCACCGACAGGGTGACGGTGTCGGTGACGATCCGCGTGGGGTCGCCGTCTTCGACGCGTTCGATGTGGCGCACTTCCGGCGCGGTCGCGTCCGGGGTGAGGGTCGTGCTGGCGATGCCCATGTGCAGTTCACGCGGCTCGAGCCGGTCGTCTTCGACGAGGACGAGCTGCTCGGCCTGGCCGGCGTCCGCGATGATCGCTCCGGCGAGCGCAGCGGCGTAGACCGGGTCGCCCGTCGCGTCGTAGACCCAGCGCTCGCCGAGCACCGAGTGCTCGGTCGTGCCGACCAGCCACGCCTCGGCGCCCGCGAGAGGTTCGGCGCGGTAGGTGAGCGGCACGTGGTGGACGGGTCCATTGCCGGAGCGGACCAGCAGCGTCTCGACGCCGACCTCGCCGGCCGGGTCGTCGAAGCGGTAGGCGGCGACCTGTTCCAGGTCACCGGCCGGACCGGTGTGCCAAGGGCGTCCTGGGAGCCAAGCGGCCAGCAGCTCGAGTTTAGTGGGGCTCACGGTGGCTCGGTAGATGAGTGCCATGCCCTGAGCATAGGCGCGGGAACCGGGCGGGCCGCTTCGCACCTCCCGGTGAATCATCGGCCTTCGACCTGTTTCAATCGCCGTACGGGAGAGGCCGCGAGCAGCAGGGCTCCGACGCCCACGGGGATGGTGAGCAGGAGGAACGCGTGCTGCACCCCGATGGCGTCGGCCAGGGCGCCGGCGGCGAGGGCGCCGATGGGGGCGCCGCCCCAGGCGATCATGCGCCCGGTCGTGTTCACTCTGCCCTGCAAGGCGTCGGGGGTGAGGAGCTGGCGCACGGTGATGCCGTTGACGACCGCGGTCGTGTGGGCGAGATCCCAGACGATCCAGGCCGCGGCGGCCAGCGCGTAGCCGGCCCAGCCGGGGCCGGCCGCGGCGAGGGCGGCGATCATCGCGAGTTCGACGGTGTAGGCGGCGATGGAGACCGGGCCGTGGCCGAAGCGGGAGGTCAAGCGGCTCAAGAGGAGTGCGCCGAGGAGAGAGCCGACGGCGGTGGCGCTGTAGAGCAGGCCGAGCTTCCAGTCCCGCGCGTCAAGGAGTCCGTCGGCGTGGACGACGATGAGGCCGAGCGCGCCGCCGCCGGTGAAGGCGATCCCGAAGCCGGCGAATGTCAGTGCCCGAATGCGCCGTTCGGTCCAGATGAAGCGCAGGCCCTCGGCGATGTCGGCGCGGACGGCGGTGCGTTCGGCCCGCTGCTGCGGTGGGATGTCGATGCCCCGCAAAAGGAGTGCGGACGCGGCGAAGGTGAGGGCGTTGACGCCGATGACGGCCTCGGGACCGGCGGTCGCCGCGAGCAGGCCGCCGAGGGCGGGGGCGGCGATGCCCACCACGGTGGTCGTGGCGAAGATCAGCGAGTTGGCCCGCTGGAGCCGGTCTCTGCCGACGATCTGCGGCAGCGCGCCGAATGCGGCGGCGTCGAACCAGACGAACGCGGTGCCGGTGAGGACGACGACGGCGAGCATGTGCGCTGCCGAGACCGTGCCGAACGCGGCCGCCGTTGGGACCGTGGCGAGGAGGCCCGCGGCGACCGCGTCGGCGCCGACCATGAGGCGGCGCCGGTCGACCCGGTCCGCGTAGGCCCCGGCGACGAGTCCGAACAGGAGGTAGGGGGCGAGCGAGAGCCCGGAGGCGGCGGCCGTGGCGGTGGCCGAACCGGTCGCCTCCCAGACGAGGACCGGTACGGCCACCCCGGCGGCGGCCGTACCGGCGAGGCTGGTCGTGCGGGCGGCGTACCAGCGCCGGAATCCGTCGTGGCCGAGCAGTTCGCGGCCCGCGCGCTCGGCGGTCGTCATGCCTGGAAGGCCTCGGGGTAGAGGCCGGCGGCGATGGTGCGGACGGCGTCGATGTTGCCGAGGGACCCGGGGTAGACGTCGGAGCCGGAGATGACGACGATGCGGCCGTTCGCCACGGCACTCACCTCGGGCAGGGTCTGGGCGAGGTAGTCGCGGGTGGCCTGCTCGTGCTCGGCGTCGCGCGCGGCGAAGACGATGACGTCCGGGTCCTCGGCGGCCAGCGCCTCGGGGTTGATCTGGGCGGCGAAGAACGAGGCGAACTCGGGGTCGTCGGGGCCGAACACGTTCTCGCCGCCGGCGCGGTGGATCATGTCGTACTCGATGCCGGCGCCGATGGCGGTGAGCGCGCCGCCTTCGACGAAGACCTGTGCGACGGTGGGCTGTTCGAGGCCTTCGATCCGGGATTCGACGTCGTCGAGGGTCGCCTGGGCCTCGTCGGCGAGCGCGGCGGCCTCGTCTTCGGCGTCGAAGACCGCCCCGAGGTTCGCGAGGTCGGTGAAGAGGTCGTCTACGGTGCCCTGCATGCGGCGGTCGGGGCAGCCGCCTGTCGCGGTGTAGGCGGCGACGCCGGCTTCGGCGAGCTGGTCGAGGCTGGCGAAGCCCTGCTCGGCGGTGAACTCGTAGTCGGTCGGCGAGTACACGAAGTCGGGTTCGACTTCGAGGAGCGCTTCGCGGGAGGGCGGGGTGTCCTCGCTGAGGACGGGGATGTCGGCGGCGAGGCCGGCGACCGCTTCGCTGAGCGGCGCGGTCGAGGTCTGGGCCTGGCCGACGATGCGGTCGGCGAGGCCGAGGCGCAGGAGGAGCTCGGTCTGGGTGGGGCTGAGGCCGACGACGGCTTCGGGGACGCCGTCGACGGTGATCTCGCGACCGCAGTTCTCGATGGTGAGGGCGTTCTCGGTGCCGGCGCCGTCACCGGCGTCGGTGACGTCGGAGCCGCAGGCGCTCAAGGTAATCGCGGCGGTGAGCGCTGCCGCTGCGGCGGCGGCGCGAGGGATCGGTCGGGTGTTCATTGCTTCCTCTCGGTCGGGGAGTCTTTGAGGGGACTCAGGGCGAAGTGGGTGCTTCCGGTGGCGGGGTGCGGGATACGGTCGGTGCGGACCGCGAAGGCGTCGGCGATGAGGTCCGGGGTGAGCACGTCGTCGGGGTCGCCGACGGCGACGAGCCGGCCGTCCCGGAGGACGGCGACGGTGTCGCAGTACTCGGCGGCGAGGTTGAGGTCGTGGAGCGCGGCGACGGTGGTCAGTCCCAGGTCGGCGACGATCTGCATGAGCTCCAGTTGGAACGCGATGTCGAGGTGGTTGGTGGGTTCGTCGAGGACGAGCACCGGGCAGTCCTGTGTGATGGCGCGGGCCAGGAGGATCCGCTGCTTCTCGCCTCCGGAGAGCAGCGCGAAGGGGCGGTCGGCGAGGGCGTGCGCGCCGACGCGTTCGAGTGCGGCCTCGGCGGCGGCGAGGTCGGCGGGGCTGTCGGCGCCGAAGCCCCGCTGGTGGGGGACGCGGCCGAGCATGACGACCTGGAACGCGGTGAGGTCGTGTTCGGCGCCGCCCTCTTGGGCGACGACGGCGACCCGGCGCGCGGCGTCGCGGGCGCCGAGGCGCCACAGGTCGTCGCCGCCGACGCGGACGGTCCCCGCCGCGGGGCGGTGCACCCGGTAGACGCTGCGCAGCAGGGTGGACTTGCCGGACCCGTTGGGGCCCAGGAGGGCGAGGCGGCGGCCCGGTTCGATTTCGAGCGAGACGCGGTCGACGACGCGGCGGCCGCCGAGTTCGACCGTGAGGTCTTCGACGCTGAGCCTCATCGGTGCATCCCCGCGCCGGAGGCGCGTCCCCTTCTCATGAGCCACAGGAAGAACGGGGCTCCGACGGCGGCGGTGACGATGCCGATGGGGATCTCGGTGGGCGCGGCGGCCGTGCGGGCGGCGAGGTCGGCGGCCATGAGGAAGACGGCACCGCCGAGGACGGCGACGGGCAGCATGCGCCGGTGGTCGGCGCCGACGGCGATGCGGCTGACGTGCGGGGCGACGAGGCCGACGAACCCGATACCGCCGCTGACGGCGACCACTGCGCCGGTGAGGAGCGCGCAGGCGACGAGGAGCTGGCTGCGGAAGCGGTTCACGTCCACCCCTAGGGCGGTCGCGGTCTCGTCCCCCACTTGCAGGGCGTTCAGTGAGCGGCTGCGCAGCAGCGCGAACGCGAACACGATCGCAAGTGCCGCAGCGGGTACGGCCAGTTGCGGCCAGGTCGCGGCGGCGACGCTGCCGAGCAGGAAGAACAGGATGCTGAAGACGTTCTGCGCATCGGTGGTGATCGTCAGGTAGCTGGTGACGGCGCTGAGCAGCGAACCGAGCGCGACACCGGAGAGGACGAGCCGGGTCGGGGCGACGACGCCGCCTTGGCGCGCAAGGAGGTACACCGCGACGGCGGCGGCGAGCGCCCCCGCGAACGCGGCCCCGCTGAGCGTGAACCCGGCCGCGGCGGCACCGAGCGTGATCACGGCGACCGCCCCGACACCGGCTCCCGAGGAGACCCCGAGGAGATAGGGCTCGGCGAGCGGGTTGCGCACCAGCGCCTGCATGAGCGCTCCGGCCAGCGCGAGCCCGGCTCCCGCCACTCCCGCGAGGAGGGTGCGGGGCAACCGGAACCGCCAGACGGCCTGGTCCTGCAGCGAGGTCAGGCTGCCGTCCGACATCCAGGGCATGCCCGGGAGGAGGTGCCCGGCGATGATCTTGAACGACTCGGCGACGGTGACCTCGACCGTTCCGGTTGCGCCGGAGACGATCACGATGCCGGCAGCGGCGATGAGGAGCGCTGCCGTCGTGGCGGAGGCGGCCGGCGAGCGCGGCGCGCGCGCCCTGATCTTGCGTTGTCGAGTGGTCATGGTCCTGCTCGGGTGCGGGGGCGCGACTCCGGCGAAGCCGAAGCGGCGAAGGGCGCTCCGATGCTAACCGAAACGACAACCAATGTCATTTACCCAGGATGTGTACGCGAGCTGCGCCACACCCCGCATGGATCCGGCCGCTAGACGAGCGCCGCCCGGCAACGGCGGCGAACCCCGCTCCGATCGGCGCTCTCGCCGCGCTCAACCGACTGCGGTCGTAGTGCGGGGCCTGGGAAGGGCCGGTCTTGCGGCGCGGGTGGCGCAGCGAGGGCAGGTGTGATCGTCGGCGAGCCCGGGCTTCACGCGCCAGCCGTCGGCCTCGGCGGCATCGCACAGGACCGGCCAGCTGAAGTAGGAGTCGTCGCCGCAGCGGAAGACGCCGCCGCAGCCGTCGCAGCGCAGCTCGTACTCGACGGCACCGCCATGGAATTCGTAGATGTGTCCGCTCATGGTCAGCTCCGGAACGGCCGCCCGGCGCGGGCGCAGCGCCCGCGCCGGGCGGGGTCTCGATGCCCGCTCGGGCACTGGGTTACTGTTCGATCTCCTTTGCCCCGGCGCCGATGAGCACCTTGCGGGGCTTCGCCTGCTCGGCCATCGGGATCCGCAGCGTGAGCACGCCGTCCCGGTATGTCGCCTCAACCTGCTCGGTGTCGAGCGCGTCGCTGAGGAGGATCTGCCGCGCGAAGCTGCCCGTGCGGCGTTCGGCGTGGATGATCTCGCGGTCGCCCGCCTCGACGGCGCGCCGCTCGGCCCTGACGGTCAGGACGTTCCGCTCCACCTCCAAGTCGATGTCGCCCTCCCGCACGCCGGGGAGGTCGATCTGGATGTTGAAGGTGTGGCCTTCCTTCCAGGCGTCCATGGGCATGCTCAGCTGGGAATCGTTCAGCCCGAGCATCTGCTGTGCGATCCGGTCGATGTCCCGGAACGGGTCCGAGCGCACCAGCATCTGAGTCACCTCCAGAAGTTGGATCTATGGTCCGGTCAGACAATAAATATATATCGCAGGATTGAGATTTTGTCTAGCGGAAGACTGAGGTAAAATGATGGTGTTCTCAGTTGATCTCGGTGGAGGAGCGTGCGGTGGTCGATCCAGCAGGGCTCGGGCGGCCCCCGTCCGGGCAAGGCGTGTACGGCATCTCGGTCGCCGCGGAACTACTGGAGCTCGCTCCGCAGACCCTGCGCGTCTACGAGGCGAAGGGTCTGGTGGTACCGGCTCGCACCAAGGGCGGCACCCGGCGCTACAGCGACGCCGACCTCGACCGCATCCGGCACATCGCCGAGCTGCTCGCCGGCGGGCTGAACCTGGCCGGGATCAAGGTCGTCATGGAGATGGAAGTGGAGAACCGGCGCCTCCGCGACGAGCTGGAGGAGTCGAAGCGCCGCTTGGCGCACCACGAGGACGCCGGAGGCCGCTAGCTCGACTCCATGGAGGTGCCACGCGACAGGCCGAGGTCGCGACCCGGACAGCGGTGCCCCGGCAGTGGAGGAGGTCGGCCGGGGCACCAGTGGTCCGCCAGGGCGGACGAGGGGTCGATCAGAGGATTCGGAAGGTCGCGTCCGCCCGCGCGGTCGCGGTGGTGACCGTGTCGAGCCGCAGCGCGTAGTCGTAGTGGCGGAGGTAGCGGTCAGGGTGGTTGTAGGACTGGAACGAGGCGGCGGTCGCGTCGGCGAGCCCCGCCACCTGGCGGAAGCTGGCGTCGGCCGCGAACAGCGCGGTGCCGTTGTTCGGCGCGAGGGCGAGGTCGTAGTTCGAATGCCGCAGGTAGTGGCCGGGGTAGTTCACCGACTCGAACGAGACCGTCCCCGTGCCGGCCAGGCCGCGGACGATCCGGAACTGTCCATCCTGCGCCGGGGTGACCGACGGGTCGATGCGGACGTCGAAATTCGCGTGCCTGATGTAGCGGTCGGGGAAGTTGAAGGACTGGAGCCGGTTGAACGCCCCGACGGTCTCACCGGAGGGCACCGGCAGCACCGTGCCCACCGAGACGGGCGTGCCGAAGTTCGGCGTGCCGTCGGCGTTCCAGGTGAATTCCTGGATGCGGGTGGTGCGGGTGCCGCCGCAGCCCTGCGTGGGCGAGGTGTTGGCGTGGTAGACGATCCAGTTCTCGGTGCCGTCCGGCGAGGTGAAGAACCCGTTGTGCCCGGGCCCGTAGACGCCTGCCGCGTCGTCGCGTTCGAAGACCGGTTCGGGGTGCTTGGTCCACGCGGAAGCGCTCAGCGGATTCGTGCCGGTCAGCTCCAGGAGCCCGAGCTTGTAGTCGGGGCCCTGGCAGGCGCTGGCCGAGTAGGTGATGAACGTGTCGCCGCCGTGCTGCAGCGCCGCCGGCCCCTCGTTCATCGGCGTGCCCTGCACCTCCCAATCGTGCTGCGGCGTCGAGATCTGCGTGCGCGCCCCGGTGACCGTCCACGGGTTGCCCATCGCCACGATGTAGATGCTCGGGTCGTTCCCGGTCCACCGTCCCGGAACGCCCGACCAGGTGAAGTAGAGCTGTCCGCCGATGGTGACGACCGAGCCGTCGATGCCCCACCAGTCGTTGGCGCCGAACACCATGCCCTTGTAGGTGTAGGGGCCCATCGGGTCGGTGCCGGCGCTCTCGGCGACGTGGACGCGCTGGCCCTCGATGTCGCCGTTCCCGGCCGAGTAGTAGATGTACCAGCGCCATCCGTTGGGGCCGTTGAGGAAGTGGAACTCGGGCGCCCAGACGTTGCGGTCGCGGCCGGCGGGGAAGTCGCTGAAGACCGGGACCGCGGCGGCGTTCTTGAGTCCGGCGACGGTCGCGGCCCGGCGCATCGTGATCGGCCCCGCGTACGGGGTGGACATCAGGTAGTAGTTGCCCTGGTAGTAGGTCATCCAGGGGTCGGCGCCGGACGAGTTGAGCGGATTGGTGAAGGTGGCGGTCTGCGCCTGGGCGCCGGTGCTCGAGACGACGATGGTGCCGAGGGCGACCATGAGCGCCAGGAGGACGTTGGCGGCGAACTGGAGTCGGCGCGGCCTGGTGTCGGACATGGCGGACTCCTAGTAGGTGACTCGGAAGGTGGCGTCGGCGCGCGCGGTGGCGGTGCCGATCGGGTCGATCCGCAGCGCGTAGTCGTAATGCCGGAGGTGGCGGTCGGGGAAGTTGTGGGACCGGAACGAGGCCCACGAGCCGTCGGCGAGACCGGCGACCCGGTGGAAGGTCGCGTCCTGGGCGAAGCGCGAGGAGCCGTCGTTCGCGTCGAGGCGGACCGCGTAGTTCGCGTGCCGCAGGAACCGGCCCGGGTAGTTCACGGACTCGAACGAGACGCCGGCGGCGTCGGCGAGCCCGGGCACGAGCCGCCATTGCTGGTCGGCGGGCGGCTCCATCGGGAACGGGTCGATGCGGCCGAGACTGTTCGCGTGGCGGACATACCGGTCGGGGAAGTTGTAGGACTTGAGGCGGTTCCACTGCGGCAGGCCCCAGCGGGAGACGGCGCCGTCTCGTTCGGCGGCGGTGATCGGCTCGATCGCGGCGTGCTTCGCGCTCATCGGCGCGGTGTAGGCGCGCTGGTCGAGCACCGACCAGGCGTTCCCGGCGAGGTCGGTGGACTGCCACGCGTAGAAGACCGCGTTCGCGGGCGAGTACGAGTCGCCCCACAGCCAGAAGGTGCGGCCCGAAGTGGACGCTGCGAGGATCGGGGCCTCCATGCCCTGGCCTTGGCGCAGGCCGGAGGTGAAGGTGGTGAAGGAGTTCGGCGCGCCGGTGGAGGAGCGCGCGATGTAGAGGTTCTGGTCGTTCAGGTTCTTGTAGGCGAGGTAGTAGACGCCGTTGTGGACGAGGACGTCGCCGTCGAGGACGTTGAAGCCGGGGTCGAAGTACGGCTGCGGCGCGCTCATCGTCACGAAGTCGCTGGTGTAGTTGACTAGAAGCACATCGCGGGTGCCGTTGTTGGCGGAGTAGACGACCGCGTACTGGTTGCGGGAGGGGTCCCAGAACGCGGTGGGCGCCCACGAGTGCGTGGCCATCTCGTGGAGGCGGACGCGCCGGTAGCCGGTGAAGGCGGTGAGGTCCGCCGAGTCCCACACGTGGATGTACTGGTTGTTCTGGTTGAAGATGCGGCCCTTGAGGTCGGTGGCGAGGACGGCGAAGCCGCCGTTCTGCTTGCGCATGATGAACGGGTCGCGCAGGCCGCCGGTCCCGGCGGTGGGGACGGCGACGGGCCGGTTCTGGTTGAGCGGCGTCCAGTTGAGGCCGTCGTCGCTCACGGCCAGGTGGAGGGCGTAGCTGTCGTCGGTCTGGTTCGGGGACTCCTTGAAGTAGACCATCGCGTAGGCGGCGTTGGTCTGGGCGGAGGCCGGAGCGGCTGGGATCGCGGCGGCCGCGGCCGCGGCGAGCGCGGTGGTGAGCATGAGGCGGCGAGAGGTCATTCGATGACGCCTTTCGTTGTGAGGGAACGGTTGCGGCGGTTCGGAATCGGTTCAGGAGGTGACGTGGAAGGTGGCGTCGGCGCGCCCGGTGGCGGTGGTGATCGGGTCGAGGCGCAGCGCGTAGGCGTAGTGCCGGAGGTAGTGGTCGGGGTGGTTGACGGAGCGGAACGACGCCGCGGCGGCGTCGGCCAGCCCGGGGACGCGGGTGAAGGTCGCGTCGGCTGCGAACGCGGCCGAGCCGTCGCCGCGGGCCAGCGCGAAGTCGAAGTTCGTGTGGCGCAGGTAGTGGCCGGGGTAGTTGGCGGCCTCGAAGGAGACCGCGGCGGGGTCGGCGAGGCCGGGGACGAGCCGGAACTGCGCGTCGGCCGCCGGTGAGACGTCCGCGTCGAGCAGCACGTCGAAGTTCCGGTGCCGCACATAGCGGTCGGGGAAGTTGTACGACTGGAGCCGGCTGGGCGCCACGCTCCCCCACCGGGCGCGGACCCGGTCCGCCTCGGCGGCGGTCAGGTTGAGCACCGAGCCGTGCCGCTTGTGCGTCGTGCCGAGCTGGTAGTCCGAGCGGATCCGGAAGTTCTGGGTGCTGCCGAGGTCGGTCGAGGACACCGGCATGTAGCCGCGGCCGGTCCGGTACTGGTCAAGCCAGAGGACCCACTCGTCGCGGTCGTTGAACTTGGCCCACATGGGTCCTTCGACGTCCCTGCCGGTGAGGCCGAGGTGGGAGAGGTCGCCCAGGCGGGTCCACGTGCCGAGGATCGAGTTCGCGGCCTCGATGGTCAGCTGGCCGTCCCCGGAGGCCCGGTAGTAGCGCCAGCCGCCGACGCTGCCGGCCACCTCGATGATCTGGGTGTCGATGAGGCCGATGGTGCCGGGCCGGTCGATGTAGACCTGCGGGGCGGTGAGCGTGCGGAAGTCGGTGGTGCGCGAGTACCAGATGCGGTGCTGGCGTTCGCCGTCGATGGTGGAGTTGGTGGCCCAGTAGACGACGTAGTCGCCGGTGTCGCGGTTCCAGATCGCCTCGGGGGCCCAGGCGTTGCCGGCTCCGGCGATCGGCCCGGCCACGTCGAGCAGGCGGGGCGCCGACCAGTTCACGAGGTCGGCGGACTCCCACACGGTGAGGGCGGTGCTGCCGCGCTCCATGGAGTCGGCCCAGGAGGTGCCCGAACCGATGTGCAGGTCCGTGGCGATGATCCAGTACCGGTCGCCTTGCGGGGAGCGGATGAGGGCGGGGTCGCGGACGCCGCGGGTGCCCACCGTGGAGCGCAGGACGATCTGCCCGTTGTTGAGGTCGGTCCAGTGCAGGCCGTCGTCGCTGTAGGAGAGGTAGATCTGCTCGCCGCCGGGCTGCTGGCCGATGAAGTGGGCCATGAGGTAGGCGGTGTGCGCTTGCTGGGCGGCGGCCGGGGCCGCGGTCAGGAGCGGGGCGCTGAGCGCGGAGGCGGCGGCTCCGAGGAGGACGGTTCGGCGTGAGAGGCGAGGGGACATGGCATGCGGCCCTTTCTGCGTACGACGATGCGCGCGGAAGATTGATACCGGTAACAACATTGATGTTATCTGTAACACGGAATCAAAGTCAAGCATGTCGATACATAAATGCAAAGGGGCTGGGCAGACTGCGTTGCCGCCCAAGAGCTCCTACGGCCCGGCGGGTGGCGCTTCCGCCGCTTCGCGACGGCCGGCTTCGCGGGCCTCTTCGAGCAGGCCCCGCAGGCGCGCCTTCGAGCGGCGGCGGCCCCAGAGGCTCGAGCCGATCATGAGCGCGACGCCCGCCAGGACGATCAGGTGCGGCCAGGGCACGGCCCAGAACCCGGCGGCGGCTGCGACGGGGTCGACCGGGGCGCCTTCGCCTTCGCCGATCACGGCGGGGGTCACTTCGAGGGAGGCGGGCACGTAGAACCAGGGCCACACGTCGTCGACGGTGACGGTGAACTTCCGGCGCTCCCCCGGCAGCAGCTCCTGGTCGATCTCGTCTTCGCCGGGGAATGCGACCTCATGGCCGCCGGCGGCGACGGCACCGGTGATCATGAGGCGGGCGTTGCCGGTGTTGACGACCTCGAACGTCACCTGCGCGGTGCCGGGCGAGAGCGGGTTCCAAGACAGGTCGTAAGAGGACGCGACCGCCTCGACCGAGGCGGCGGGGGCCAGTTCCCCGGTCACGCGGGTCATGACGCGGAACCCGACGCGCGATTCGACGCCGACCGTGGTGCCGTCTTCGGCGACCTGTTCGGACACGACCGAGGCCGCGATGCCCGCGGCGTGGTCGCCCGGGGTCGCGTTCTGCGGCACGGTGGTCGTGAAGGGCACGATCGCCGTCTCGTCCGGGCCGACGGTGACCGTGCCCTGGACTTCGATCCAGAGTCCGGCGTCGACCGACTCCTGGTCGGAGGGGAGCATGCCGAACCGGCCGTTGTCGCCGAAGTAGCCGTCCGCCGCCGAGAGGCGGAAGGTCACCTCCTGGTCGGAGAGGTTGCGGACCGCCATGTGCTCGACGGCGGTGGCGCCCGGGTCGAGTTCCTGCTCGACCCAGGCGCGGCCGTCCTCGCCGGACTCGTCGGCCGGGCGCACGGACCAGGTCACGGTGTCCGCGTCGGTCTGGGCGGCGGCGGGCACACCGGGGGCCGCGACGGCGAGGAGCGCCACGCCTGCGGCGAGGAGGCCCTGCGCCGCACGGGAAGTGAAGGTGAGCGCCATCGTCGGCCTTTCCGGGGAGCGGGCGGCGGGGCGGGTGCCGACCGGCGCCCGCCCGACCGTCCTCATTCGAACAGGGAAAGCGTGAGGGTCGAGGAGTACGAGCCGGGCTCGACGTCGGCCGGGACCTGGAGCGTCAGGGTCGCGCCGGCTTCCCACGTTCCGATCGCCTCTTCGCTCGTGAGCGCCATCGCCAGGAGTTCCTGTCCTTGGAGGCCCACGTTGTTGGGAGCGCCGTCGGCGTCCAGCGCCGGGGACACGTCCGGGCCGACCGCGACGGCACCAGAGCCGTCGTCGGCGAGGGACGGCGACCAGCCCAGGTTCTCGGCGCCGATCGGCTCCTGGCCGGCGTCGCCGGTGAAGCTCGACGCCGTGCCTTCGACCCACCAGAACGCGCCGTCGGGGATCTCGTCGGCCGAGCGCGTGTCAGTGACGGTGACCGTCGGCAGGTCGCCCGTGAACTGGCGGACGGTGCCCGTGGACCCGTCCTCGACCAGCGTCGCGGTCGTGCCCGCCACGCTCATGGCCAGCACGCCTTCGTCGATGTCCTCGATCGTGACGTTCACATCCACATCGGAGCCGGAACCGACCTGCTCCTGCGCGAAGGCCGCACCCGCGACCCCCGCCAGCATCGCGCCGCCGGCCGCAGCCACCGACACGCGTTTCACCATGCCATGCTTCATTATTGGAGACCTTTCTCAATTTGGCACGGGGCGGCGTTCGCCCCCCGGGCCGCGCGGCACGGATCGTGCCGCGCGGCAGACTCACCGGCCGAGAGGCCGGAAGGGGCGGGAGGCGGCTGAGCCGGGTGGCCGCCGCCCGCGAGCATTCAGCCGCAGTTCGCGGCGGTGTAGGCGACCGTGGTCTCGGAGGCCGCGCTCGCGGCGTCCGTCGCGGTCACGGTGACTTCGCCCGCCGCGATCTGCGCGGCGCGGGTGGTGAACGCGGTGGAGGCGCTGCCCCCGGCCGCGAGGGACGCGATCGTCTTGTCGCCGTAGGGCGTCGAGACCACGAGGGACACCGGGCCGCCGCTGTGGTTCGCGACGGTCACCGTCAGCACGACCTTGCCCGCCGCGCAGCGCGTACCGGAGGTCACCGCGACCGCCGGCCCCGGTTCGGGGACGGTCTGCGGCGGGACGCTCGAGAGGGTCGGGGTGACGGGCTGGAAGAGTCCGTCCGCGCCGATCTCGAGCCGGTCGATCGTCGTCTCGCGGTGGGTGCCGTCTCCGCCGGAGAGCGCGAACCGGTGGTAGGCGATGTACCAGTCGTCCGTGCCTGGCACATTGATGATCGAGCTGTGGCCCGTCCCCTTGATGCCGAGCGAGGTGTCCTTCTGGAGGATCACACCGCGGTAGGTCCACGGCCCGTCGAGGCTCGTCGCCGTCGCGTAGCCGACTCGGTAGTTCTCCGATCCGGTGTCGTCGATGGAGTACGTCAGGTGGTACAGGCCGTCGCGGTAGTTCAGGAAGACGCCCTCGCGGAAGTCGGTGAGGCCCGCGATCCGCTTGAAGGTGCCGGTCTTGACGGACACCATGTCGTCGTTGAGCTCGGCGATGACCGGGCCGTTCGAGGGTCCGCCGTTGCCCCACGCGAGGTAGTACTTCCCGGAGACCGGGTCGCGGAAGGCCGCGGGGTCGATCGCCTGGCCCGACGTGACGGCCTCGTTGTTGAGGATCATCGCCTGCGGCTGCGCCGTGAACGGGCCTTCGGGGCTGTCGGCGACCGCGACGCCGATCGTCTTGCGGTTCAAGGCGGCGTTGTGGCCGCTGAAGTAGAAGTAGTACTTCCCGTCCCGCTCGATGATCGTCGGCGCCCATGCGTTGCCGCTCGCCCAGGGGACGTCGCCGTTCGCGCCGTCCAAGGTGAGGATGGGCTCCTCGGAGCGGGTCCAGTCGACGAGGTCCTTCGAGGACCACACGTAGAAGTCCTTGCCGCCCCAGCCGGGGTAGCCGTCGGTGGTCGCGTAGAGGTAGTAGGTGTCGCCGAAGACGGCGATGTTCGGGTCGGCGTAGAGGCCGGGCAGGACGGGGCTGTTTACGACCTGGGCCGAGAACGTCCACGTCGTGGCCTGGCCGCCGAAGGCGACCGTGTACTCGACGGGCGCGGAGAGGTCCACTGTGGTTCCCGACGCGGGCGAGGCGACGGCGCCGTCGGCGGTGGTGAAGGTCGGCCGCAGCGCCGAGACGTCCGTGCCCGGCACGACAGGGAGGACGACTGTGCGGGCCTCCGCGTCGATGAGCGGCGCGGTCGCCAGCGCTGCGGGGTCGGCGAGGGACACGTCGGTGACCGCGCCGGTGGCGCCCGCCGCGGCGAGGATCTCGGCGGGGGTCAGCGCGCGGTCGTAGACCGCGAAGGACTTGAACTTGCCTTTGAAGCGGGAGTCCTGTTCGTAGAGCGAGCGGCCGAGGTAGTTCGCCCAGGTCTCGCCGCCGGAGATGTCGCCGGGGTCGGTGGTCACGTCGTTCTGGGTGGAGACGAGGATGCCGTCGAGGTAGAGGCGGGCCGTGTCGCCTTGGAGCGTGTAGGTCAGGTGCGCCCAGCGTCCGCGCGGCAGCGCCGATCCCGAGCTGACCGTCTGCTCCGAGGTGTACGCGCCGGTGGTGATGCTGGTGCGGTACGAGCCGTTGCCGGTGGTGAAGAGGTACCCGCGGCCGGCGCCGGCGGCGTCGGTGTTGCCGAGCCCCCAGATGAAGTAGCTGCCGGACTGGGTCTGGTCGACCCACACGTCGGCGTCGACCGAGATGTCGGTCAGGCCGGCCATGAGGTCGTCGGGGAGGTCGACGTAGTCGTCGGTGCCGTCGAACGTGAGCGCGCCGTCGGCCCAGGTGGCGCCGTTGATCTTCGCGTCGCGTCCGTTGCCGGAGACGTCGGTGAGGGTGGTCCCGGAGCCGTCGGCGAAGTCGTAGCGGACGACCTCGCCGTCCTCGTTGGAGGAGATCGGCGCGCGGCCCTCGTAGAGGCCCGCCAGTTCGGCGGCCGTCACGGGGATGACCGTGCCGTGGCGCGGGCTGGCCGGGAGGTCGTATTCGGGGGCGACGGTCCAGCCGCCCGCGGCGATGTCGTCGGTGGTGAGCGGGATGTAGCCGCGCCCGCCGTACTCGTCGACGAAGAGGTAGTGCTTGCCGCCGCCGTTGACGTCGCCGGGGTTGGACTTGAAGATCGAGGGCCCTTCGACCGCTCTCGTGCCGGCGTCGCGGCCGATGCACGAGTCGATCATGGTCCACTCGGGCAGCGGGGCGCGCAGGGAGGCCGAGGACTCCTGGATGATGTCGGAGCATCCGGTGGTGCCGGCGCCCTCGTCCTTGGTGAAGCGGTAGTAGACGCCGTCGTGGCGCGTGACCGTGGAGTCGATGCGCGACTTGCCGTCCTGCCAGATCTGCGGCTCGCTGAAGGTGACGAAGTCGCGGGTCGTGGCGTACAGCATGCGGTTGTAGGTGCTGCCGGTGTGCCCCGGGTCGTTCGCCGCGTACAGCTTCGAGGCCCAGAACACGACGTAGGCGCCGAGCGTCTCGTCGTAGTACGCCTCGGGGGCCCAGGTGTTGCCGGCCGTCTCGGGCGAGACGAGCACGTGCCGCTGCGCCGACCAGTTCACGAGGTCGTGGGACTCCCACACTTCGAGGTAGCGGCTGCCCTGGCGCTGGGAGGTGTCCCAGGAGGTGCCCGAGCCGATGGAGAGGTCGGTGGCGATGAGGTAGAACTTGTCGCCCTCGGGCGAGCGGATGATGAAGGGGTCGCGCAGGCCCTGCTCACCGTATTGCGAGGAGAGGACGGGGAGGCCGCCGTTGAGTTCGTTCCAGGCGAGCGCGTTGTTGCCTTCGCTGGCGGCGAAGTGGATGTTCTCCCCCGCCACGGAGTTCCCGGTGAAGTAGGCGAAGGCGTAGCCCTCGTACTCGGCCTGCTGGTGGGCGGCGCGCACGGTGAGCGGGAAGTCGCGGGTGAGGCCGCCGACCGTGGCGGTCAGGACCACGTCCTGGTCGGTGGCGGTGCGGGTGACGACGCCGGGCGCGATCTCGCCGTCGGCCTCGGTGGACACGATGCCGCCCTGCGACGCGGTCCAGGTGACGGGGTTGCCGTGCACGGGGCCGCGGGCGGGCAGCGTGATGTTGCCGCGGATGTCGTCGGCGTTCGGGATGGCGATGGCGTCGAGGTCGGCCTGGTAGTCGGCTTCGCCGGTCGCGGGGACGGTGGCGGTGAATGCCTTGGTGGCCGTGGCGGAGCCCTTGGTCGCGGTCGCGGTGAGCACGACTTCGGCGGTGCCGCTGGCGGGGCGGGTGACGCGGCCGGTCGCGGAGATGACGGCGGGGTCGCTGGTGGCCCAGGTGACGGTGGAGCCGTTCGGGGCGGCCGTCGGGAGCGCGAGGTCGGTGGTGACGTTCGAGAGGTCGCCGAGCGAGAGTGCTGCCACGTCGCGCTGCGCCTTCGTCTGGTCGGACGGCTGGAGCGCGGCGACCTCGGCGGCGGTGAGCGCGGTGTCGTAGACGCGGAAGTCGCGGACGCTGCCGGCGAGGTGCTTGTCGGCGGCGTAGTTCGAGCGGCCGATGTAGTTCGCGGTGGTCGTGCCGCCGCCGATCTGCGCGGGGGTGACGGTGACGTCGGTCTTCTGGGCGACCTGGACGCCGTCGAGGTAGAGGGTCGCGGTGTCGGTGGCGTCGTCGAGTGTGTAGGTGATGGTCTTCCACACGCCGCGTGCGAGGTTCGCGCCGCTGGTGGTGTTCTGCTCCCCCGACCAGTTGCCGGTGGTGATGGCGGTGCGGTAGGCGTTGCCGGTCGAGAACAGGTACCCGGTGCCGGAGCTTGAGGTCGCGGGGTTGCCGAGGCCGTAGATGAAGTACGGCGTGCCCTGCTCGGCGCGCACGAGCACTTCGGTGCTCACGGTGATCGAGGCGAGTCCGGCGATGAGGTTGTTCGGCAGCTTGACGTGGTCGTCGGCGCCGTCGAGGCGGAGGCCTTCACCGCCGGTGAGCGTCGCGCCCCCGACGATCTGGGCGTCGCGGCCGTGGCCGGAGCTGTCGGCGGCGACGGTGCCGGTCGTTTCATCGAGGGCGTAGTGCGCGACGAGATGGTCCTCGGGCGCGGCCTGGACCGGGCTGGCCCCGGCCAGGGCGACGGCGGCGGCCGTCGCTGCAATGAGGACGCGGCGAGCTGGGCGGCTCACGCGGGTCAGGGCGACCATGCGCTCTCCTTAGAGGGGACGGGCAACAACTTTGTTACCGGTATCAGATAGTAGCGGGGGTTACCCTCCGTGGCAAGAGGGTGCGGCTCGGCCCCCGGGAGGGAGGCCGAGCCGGGGCGGCTCAGCCGCGGTCTGCGGCGCTTGAGGGCGCCTCGATGGCGGCGAGGGCGGCGGCGGTGCTCACGACTCGGCTTGCGGCCGTTCGCATGAGCGCTGCCCTCCGCGGGGTCAGCAGGTGGTGGCGGGATACGGGGCGGTGACAGTGGACCCGTCGGCGGTCGCTGTGACCTGCCCGGCGGGAACGGAGGCCTGCCGCGTGCTGAACGCGACCGAGGCGGCCGCGCCCGGTTGCAGCGCGCTGATCGCCTTGTCGCCGTATGAGGAGGAGAGCGCGATGTCGAGCGCGGTGTCCCCCTCGTTCACGGTCCGCACGACCAGCGTCGCCTTGCCGGCGAGGCACCTGGTCGAGACGGTGACCGCGATCGGTGCGGTGACGGTGACCGTGGCGGTCACCGTGACGCGCGAGTCGTCCTGCGCCACACCGGAGACGGTGAAGCTGCCCGGCCGGGCGTACTGGGCGGGGTCGATCGCGTCCCAGTCGACGGCGACGTCCTCCTGGGAACCGTCGGCTTTGCGGAGGTGCGCGCCGGGCAGGACGGGAGCGGTGCCGGACTTGGTGGTCACGCTGATCGGGTCGGCCGCCGCGACCGCGATGTCGGGCGCGAAGGCCGCGAGGACGGCCTCGTACTCGGCGCGGGTGACCGGGATGACCGTGCCGTGGCGGGGTTTGCCGCCGTCGGCGTTCTGCGGCAGGTTCTCGCGGAGCGTGGCGCCGACCGGCTCCCAGGCGTTCCCGTCGGCGATGTTGTCCGTCGCGAATGGAATGTAGTAGTTCGGGCCCGCGTGGTAGGAGGGCTGGTCGATGAAGAGGTACCACTCGTAGCCGTTGACGTCGCCCTCGTTGGCGGGGAAGACGCTCGGGCCCTCGCCCTGCGTGAACGTCCCGCCGGGCTCGCCGTTCGGCAGGCCGGTCGCGACCTGGTCCTTGACGAGGGTCCACTCGTCGGCGGGTCCGGTCGTGCCGGGGAGGGTGCCGGCGACCGTGTCGAGCAACTCGTCGGAGCGCTCCTGGCGGATCGTCATGGACGCCTCGTCCTTGATGAACCGGTAGTAGGTGTCGTCGACCTGAGCGACTGTCGCGTCGATGGTGCCGCGGCCGGTGCCGCGCTTCACGTCGACCCAGGGCTTGGCCTCAGAGAAGTGGACGAAGTCGTCGGTCGTCGCGTACATCATCCGGTTGTAGGTGACGGCCGTGCGCGCCGCGGGATCGGTGGTGTCGTACAGGTTCGAGGCCCAGTACACGACGTACGTGTCGAGCTCTTCGTCCCAGAACGCTTCGGGCGCCCAGGTGTTGCCCGCGAAGTCGCTCGAGACCTTCACGTGGCGCTGCGCCGACCAGTTGACCAGGTCGTTCGACTCCCACACTTCGATGTAGAGGGAGCCGGTGCGCTGCGCCGCGTCGAAACCGCCCGCGAGGCCGGCGACCTTGAGGTCGGTCGCGAGCATGTAGAACCGGTCGCCTTCGGCCGAGCGGAGGATGAACGGGTCGCGCAGGCCCTGCGTGCCCTGGTCGGAGGTGAAGAGCGGCTGCCCGTCGTTGAGCGTGTTCCAGCTCAGGGCGTCGTTGCCGCGCGAGGCCGCGAGACTGACCTGCTCGGCGCCGTCGCCTTCGCCGGTGAAGAACGCCCACACGTAGGCCTCCTCCTCGGCGGCATCGGCCAGCGGCTGGACGGTGAGGGTGAAGTCCTTGGCGCGCACGGCGTCGCCGACGCGCGCGGTCGCGGTCGCGACGACCTCCACAGCGGCCTCGCCCGCGGCGGGGCGCTCGACGACGATCGTCTGCGTGCCCGGCGCGGCGCCCGCGCGCAGGGAGGCCGGGGCCCCGGCGGGCAGCGTCCACTCGATCACGGCGCCTTCGGCGCCGCCGGTCGGCACGGACACGTTGGTGCGCACGTCATCGGCGTTCGCGATGCTGATCGCGTCGAGGTCGGCCTGCGCCTTCGCGTCGTCGGTGAGGTCTTCGGGGACGACCACCGTGTAGGCGACCGTGCGCGTCGCGCCCGCCGCAGTGAAGGTGGCGGTGAGGGTGACGACCGCGTCGCCCGAACCGGGCTCGGGGCGAACGACGCGGGCGGCGCCGCCGTCGACCGCGATCGCGGCATCGTCCGAGGCCCAGGTGATCTGGGCGCCGTACGCGGTGGTCGGCAGCGCGAAGTCCTCGGCTGCCGTGCCGCCCACGGCGACCGAGGCGACGGCGCGGTCGAGCGCGCCTTCGCTGTACAGCGCCTGCGCGTCGGCGTCGCTGAGCGCCGAGCCGTACACCGCGAAGTCGTCGAAGTCGCCCGCGAAGTACGCGTCCCGGTACGTCGAGCGGCCGAGGTAGGCGACGAGCTCGGCGCCGAAGCTCCCGAGGTCGCGCGTGATGGCGTGCTCGGTCGTCTTGACGCCGTTGACGTACAGGGTGAGCTTGTCGTTCGTGCCGTCGATGACCGTGGTGTAGAGCGCCATGCCGGCGGGCGTCCGCACGCCGGAGGTCGGCGTGCCGGTCGCGCCCGCGCCGACCTCGGTGTTCCACGGGGCCGAGGCGTCCACCGCGTCGGTGACGACCGACTTCACGTAGCCGCTCAGGTTGGAGGGGTTGAGCAGCCAGTAGCCGCTGGAGAAGGAGGCGCCGGAGGCGACGGGCGCGCCCACGAACGCGGCGGCGACGTTCCCCGCGCCGGAGCGGTCGGACACCCACGTCGACACGGTGACGTCGGTCAGGCCTTCGAGGTCGTCGGTGGGGATCTCCACGAACGCGGCCGAACCGGAGGCGGACCCGCCGGGCAACGAGAGCACGCCGTCCGTGAAGGAGGCGCCCGACTGGCGCAGCACGCCGTCGTTGCCGTTGCCCGAGGCGTCCGCGATCGTGACGCCGTCGGTCGGCGCCTCGTCGAACGAGTAGTGCAGGAGCGGGGCCGGTGCGGCGGCCGCGGCCGGGGAGGCCGTGACGACCGCGCCCAGCGCGAGGGCGGCGGCGACGCCGAGCGCCGCGGGCCGGAGGAAGGGTTGCATGAGGGACCTCTCGACATTGAGAAGGGAAGGTGCGGTGAGGGTTCCGGCGCGCCGCCGAGGATGGGCGGCGGCACGCCGGGTCGAAACGGCGGTGCCGGCTACAAGCCGGGCCGCCTACTCGCGACGCCGGGCGAGCACGGCGCGCTGCAGCAGGACGAACACGAGGAGGATGCCCCCGGTGATGATGGTCGTCGCCTCCGGCGGGATGCCGCCGTCGCGCGTGATGAGGACGTTCATGAGGCCGAGCACGAGCGCGCCGACCACCGAGCCGAGCACGAAGCCGGCCCCGCCGGTCAGCAGCGTGCCGCCGATGACCGTGGCCGCGATCGCGTCCAGCTCCCAGCCGATGCCCGTGATGTTCTGGGCGCTGCCGAGCCGCGCCGTGTAGACGACGGCCGCCAGGCCCGCCAGCGAGCCGCTGATGATGTAGACGCTCATCTTGGTCTTGGCCACCGGCAGGCCCATGAGCGCCGCCGACTGCTCGGACCCGCCGATGGCGTACACCGTGCGGCCCGTGCGGGTGCGGTGGAGCATGAAGAACGCCGCCGCGACCACCGCGGCCGCGATGAGCACGCCCGGGGTGAGCACGATGTCGTTGACCTTGGGGCCGTCGTAGATCTTCAGCTGCTCGCCGAGCGAGCGCAGCGGCGAGTCGTCCGGGACCCGCTCAGGCTCGGTGCTGAGCATCGACGCCAGACCGCGGCCGAGGAACATCATCGCCAGCGTCGCGATGAACGGCTGGACGTGGAAGTACTGGATCAGGATGCCTGAGACCGTGCCGAACGCGGTGCCGATGAGCACCATGAGGAGCATCGCCAGCCACGGGTTCCACCCGGCGTTGATGAGCATGACGCCCGCGACGCTGCTGATGGCGATGACCGCGCCGACCGAGAGGTCGATGCCGCCGGTGACGATCACGAACGTCAGGCCCACGGCCAGGATGACCAGGTGCGCGTTGTTGATGAGCAGGTTCGACAAGGTGTTGAACTGCACGATGCGGCCGTACGCGGCCTCGCCGTAGACGATCATCCCGACGAAGATGACGACCGCCGCCGCCGTGGGCAGGGTGTCGAGCTGCGGCATGACGCGCTTGGCGAGCGCGCGGACCCCCGTGGGGGCCGCCTCGGCCGAAGGGCTGGTGAGCGTGCTCATGCTGCGACGACCTCTCGCTCGGCCGGGCGGGCGGTGGCCGCGGCCCGGCGCTGGCGGAACACGCGCCGCACCCGCTCCGACTGGAGGAGGCAGAGCGCGACGATGACGATGGCCTTGAAGGCCGGCGTCGCGGAGGACGAGACGCCGAGGAACACGACGGTCTTGTCGAGCGTCGCGATGAGGATCGCGCCGACCACCGCGCCGGTGATGTTGAACTTGCCGCCCGCCAGCGAGGTGCCGCCGATGACAACGGCGAGGATCGCGTCGAGTTCGAGCTGGTAGCCGGTGCGCGAGACGTCCACGGTCATGACGCTCGCGGTCGCGAACACGCCCGCGAACCCGGCGAGGACGGCGCCGATGATGTAGACGGTGAACAGGAGCGCGCGGCGGTTGACGCCGGCGAGCCGGGCCGCCTTGGCGTCCATGCCGATCGCCTCGAGCATGAGGCCGAGCGCGCTGCGCCGCACGAGGAGGCCCACGCCGACGACGACGAGCAGGGCGAGGAGGAACACGACGGGGAGGCCGAACACGTACCCGTTCGCTATCCACCGGAACGTCTCGTTGGTCGCGGCCGTGTTCTGCCCGCCCGTGATCACCTTCGCGAGGCCGCGGCCAGCGAGCATGATGACGAGCGTCGAGATGAACGGCTGCAGGCCGACCACCGAGACGAGCACGCCGTTGACCGCGCCGAGGGCGACGCTGACGGCGATGACGAGGGCGAGGGCGACGGCAGTGGAGCCGACGGTGTCGGGCGCGTCCTTGAGGAACTCCATCGAGACGGCGCCCGCGACGACCATGACGGACCCGACCGAGAGGTCGATGCCGCCGGTGGCGACGACCACGCACATGCCGACGGCGATGAGGATGACCGGCGCCGCGGCCCGCAGGATGTCGATGACGTTGCCCGCGAGGTTGCCGGAGGGGCCGATCGAGACGGCCAGGTAGCCGGGGTCCTTGACCAGGTTGACGAGGAGCAGCAGCGCGACGGCCACGATGCCCCAGAAGTACTGGCGGCGGACGAGGCCCTTCAGCGCCTCGACCGGGCCGCGCGCGTTCGCGCTCATGATGTGACCTCCTCGCGGACGACGGCGTCCGCGCGCTCGTCGCCGAGGGCGTCCTCGGCGATGATCGTTACGATGGAATCCGCGGACACCCCGTGCCCGCCTTCGATTTCGGCGATCTTCCTGCGGTCCTTGAGGACGATGATGCGGTCGGACTGCCGGACGACCTCCTCGAGCTCCGAGGAGATGAAGACGACCGCGAGGCCGTCGTCGGCGAGCGCCGCGACGTACTCCTGGATCTCGGCCTTCGCGCCGACGTCGATGCCGCGGGTCGGCTCGTCGAGGATGAGCAGCTCGGGTTCGGTCGCGAGCCAGCGGCCCAGGAGGACCTTCTGCTGGTTGCCGCCCGAGAGCAGCCGGATGGGCCGCTCGGGGTCGGCAGGGCGCACGCCGAGCGCCGCGATGTACTTCTCCACCAGGGCGTCCTGCTCGCGCCGCGGGAGCGGGCGGGCCCAGCCGCGGCGGGCCTGCACGGCGAGCACGAGGTTCTCGCGGACGCTGAGGTCGCGGATGATGCCCTCGTCGCGGCGGTTCTCGCTGGAGAGGGCGATGTGCCGGGCGAGCGCCTTCGCGGGCGTCGTGATCTCGGCCTTCTCGCCGTCGAGGGTGACCTCGCCGGTGTCGGGGCGGTCGGCGCCGTAGATGAGGCGGGCCAGTTCGGTGCGGCCCGAGCCGAGGAGGCCGGCGAGGCCGACGACCTCGCCGCGGTGGAGGTCGATGTCGACCTCGCTGATCGCGCCCTTGCGGCCGATGCCCTTGGCTGAGTAGAGCGGCGGCTCGTCCGAGCGGACCCGGCGGGAGGCCTTCGCGTCGAGCGACTTGAGCGTCGCGATGTCCTTGCCGATCATCGTCGCGATGAGCCGGGCCCGGTCGAGCTCCTCGGTGCGGTACTCGCCTTCGAACCGGCCGTTGCGCAGGACCGTGAGCCGGTCGCTGATCGCGTAGACCTGGTCGAGGAAGTGCGAGACGAAGAGGATCGCCACGCCCTGGTCCCGCAGCCGCCGGATGACGGTGAAGAGCTGCTCGACCTCGTTGGCGTCGAGGCTGGAGGTCGGCTCGTCGAGGATGAGCACCTTCGACTTGGCGACCATCGAGCGGCTGATCGCGACGAGCTGCTGCACCGCCAGGGGCAGGGTCGCGAGCGACTGCTTGGGGTCGAGGTGGCCGAGCCCGAGCTTCTCGAGCGTCTCCTTCGCGGCCCGGTGCGTGGCCCGCCAGTTGATGCCGGCGGCGCCCCTGATCTCGTGCCCCAGCATGACGTTCTCGCCGATGGTGAGGTTCGAGCAGAGGTTGACCTCCTGGTAGACCGTGGAGATGCCCGCGCTCTGCGCGTCGGCGGTCCCGCCGAGGCGGCGCGGTTCGCCCGCGATCCGGATCTCCCCCTCGTCGATCTTGTACACGCCCGTGAGCGCCTTGATGAGCGTCGACTTCCCGGCGCCGTTCTCGCCCATGAGGGAGTGCACCTCACCGGGGAAGAGGCGGAACCCCACGTCGTCGAGCGCCTTCACGCCCGGGAACGAGATCGAGATGCCGACCATCTCGACGATCGGAAGCGATTCTGGCATCGCGTGCTCCACATCCTGTCGCCGCGGACGCGCCGCGGGGTGGTCTGGGTGCGGGGCCCCGAAGGGCCCCGCACCGGGGGTTGACTGCTGTCCTGGGGAAAAGGGGCCTTCGGGGGTCCCTGCGGCCGTTATCCGGCCCGTTCGCCCGCTCGCTGCGTGGTCGGGCCTCCGAATACAACCCCGGTATTCGGAGACCCTTCCGCGGCCTGGGCGACGCTTGCGAGCCGTGAATTGGCATGGCGAGCGAACGAACGGACTCGGATACCGACTCGCCGGAGACCCCCCAACACCCCCTAGAACTTGCGGTCGGGGAGCGCGGTCTCGGCGGCCTCGGGCGAGTCGAAGGTCGCGCTCGGGACGACGATGCTGGACTCGACGTCGTCGCCGTTGAGGACCTGCTCGACGACCTCGAGGGTGGTCTCGCCGAAGAGCGGGTTGTACTCGGCGACGAAGCTCAGCTCGCCCGCGGCGAGCGCGGTGAGGGCGTTCTTGGTGCCGTCGATGGTCGCGATCTTGACGTCGACGCCGGGGGTCAGGCCGGCTTCCTGCACGGCCTGGACGGCGCCGAGGCCCATCTCGTCGTTCTGGGCGAAGATGAACTGGACGTCGTTGTTGTTCGACTTCAGGACGGTCTCGACGACGCCCTTGGCCTCTTCGGTGGACCAGTTCGCGGTCTGCGCGCCGACCTTCACCAGGCTCGGCTGGCCGCCGACGACGGCGTCGAAGCCCTCGTTGCGCTCATTGACGACGGAGACGCCCGCGGGGCCTTCGAGCACGAAGTAGTTCGCGCCGTCGGGGAACGCCGAGACGGCCCAGTCGGCGACCGCCGTGGAGACCTCGATGTTGTCCGGGGCGATGCGGGTGACGTACAGGTCGGTGTCGTCGGGCTCGATGCCGCGGTCGAGCAGGATCACGGGGATCTCCGCCTCCTGCGCGCGCTTGAGCGAGTCCTCCCAGCCGGTGGCCTCGGTGGCCGAGAGCAGGATGACGTCCACGCCCTCGTCGACGAACGACGTGAAGGCGTCGATCTGCGACTTCTGGTCGAGGTTGGTCGCGGGGGCGTACTTGAGCTCGTAGCCCGCGTCCTCGGTGAAGGTGTCCTGGATGTTGGCCTCGTTGGCCTCGCGCCACGCGCCTTCGGGGCCGACCGCGACGAAGCCGATCGTCGTCAGGCCGTCGTCGTCGCCGCCTTCGCCGCCGCCGCAGGCGGTGAGGCCGAGGGCCAGGGCGCCGGCGGTCGCGAGACCGAGCCCCTGGACGATGCGCTGCTTTGCGGACATGGTTCTCCTCCTTGAGATGTCGGACGCGGGTCCGTCCGACGGGGTTCGAATCCACGCGGTCTCGCTGCCGGTTCTGACGAAGCGGAGGGGCAGGGCTGCGTGGCGAAAATTATGTTACCGGGAACAAAATCCGGAACACAAGAGCGTTGTCCTAACCGTTACCGGATTAGATCTCCGGCGCCTCGTCGAAGTCCGCCGCGATCATCTCCACGATCGTGTCGACGGTGACGCCGGGACCGTTGCTGAGCTCGCCGATCTTCTCCCGGTCCTTGAGCACCACGATCCGGTCGCTCAGCCGCACGACCTCCTCGAGCTGCGAGGAGATGAACACGACCGCGACCCCGTCGCCCGCCAGTTGGGCCACGCGCCGCTGGATGTCGAGCTTCGCGCCGATGTCGATCCCGCGCGTCGGCTCGTCCAGGATGAGCACGTGCGGGCGCGTCGCGAGCAGGCGCGCGAGCAGGATCTTCTGCTGCGTGCCGCCCGAGAGCTCCTCGATCGGCCGGTCGATGTCGCGCGGCGAGAGGTGGAGCGCCTCGAGGTACGTCTCGATGAGCGCGGACTGCTCCCCGCGCGAGAGCGGGCGCGACCACCCGCGCATCGCCTGAAGGGCGAGCACGATGTTCTCCCGCGCCGTGAGCCCGCCGATGATCCCCTCCTCGCGGAGGTTCTCCGTCGACAGGGCGATGCGCGAGCGCAGTGCGGCCCCCGGACTGCGCAGGTGCACCCGGACGCCGTCCAGCCACAGCTCGCCGCTGTCGGCCCGCTCGGCGCCGCCCATGAGGCGGGCCAGCTCGGTCCGGCCCGAACCGTGCAGCCCCGCGAAGCCCACGACCTCGCCGCGGGAGAGCTCCAGGTCCGTCGGGTCCAGCGTCCCGCGCCGGCCCAGCGCCGAAGCCCGCAGCGTCGGATCGCCCGAGGCCGAGTAGTGGTGCGCGAGCCGCTCCGACCGCAGCGCCTTGAGCGCGGCGATGTCCTCGCCGATCATCTTCGAGATGAGGTCGGCGTGGTCGAGGTCGTCGGCGAGGTACTCCCCCACGAACCGGCCCTCGCGCAGCACCGTCATCCGGTCGGCGATCTCGAAGACCTGCTCCAGGAAGTGCGAGACGAACAGGATCGCGACGCCGCGGTCGCGCAGGCCCCGCACGACGCGCAGGAGGGTCTGCACCTCGGCCGCGTCGAGGCTGGAGGTCGGCTCGTCGAGGATGAGCACCCGCGGCTCCAGCACGAGCGCCCGCGCCACCGCCACGAGCTGCTTCACCGCCGGCGACAGCGACGACAGCGACCGGCCCGGGTCCAGGTCGCCGAGCCCGAGGCGGGTGAGCACCTCGGCCGTGCGGGCCCGGTTCGCCTTCCAGTCGATGCCGAACGTCCCGCGCACCTCGTTGCCGATCATCACGTTCTCGGCCACGGTGAGGTGGGGGCTCAGGTGCGTCTCCTGGAAGACCGTCGCGATGCCCGCGGCGCGGCTGCGCGCGACGCCCGCGGGCGTCCGCTCCTCGCCGTCGATGCGCACCTCGCCCGAGTGGATCGGGAGCGTGCCGGTCAGCGCTCCGATGAGCGTCGACTTGCCCGCGCCGTTCTCCCCCATGAGCGCGTGGATCTCGCCCGAGCGCAGCGTGAGGTCCACGCGGTCGAGCACGCGCACACCGGAGAACTCCACCGTTATGCCCGTCATCTCCACGACGGGCCGTCCCAGCTTCATCGGCCCCTCCCCCGGGGAGCGGCGGTCGAGGACCGCACCAGCAGTTCGGCGGGGATCTTCGTCACCCGCGGGATCTCACGATCCTCGATGGCCGCGCGCAGCATGTCAAGGGCCGAGACGCCCAGCGCCCGGAAGTTCTGCCGCACGGTCGTCAGCGGCGGGAGGACGTGCGAGGCCAGCGGGATGTCGTCGAACCCGACCACGCTGATCTCGTCGGGCACACCGAAGCCGCGCTCGTGCAGGCCGTGCACGAGGCCGACCGCCATGTCGTCGTTGGCGGCGAAGATCGCCGTGTAGTCGGGCAGGTCGCGGATGCCCTTGGCGAAGTCGTAGGCGAAGTCGGCGGTCCAGTCGCCCACCACGATCGGCCGCTCCCGGACCCCCCAGGCCTTGGCGCGCGCGTGGAACGCCCGCTCGCGGGCGCGCGCGTCAAGCCAGTCGAGAGGGCCGGAGACGTGGATGATGTCGCGGTGCCCCAGCGAGACCAGGTGATCGACGGCGAGCGCGGCCCCCTGCTGCTGGTCGACCGAGACGGTGAGAAACGAGGGGTCCTTGTCGGGCTTGACCACCAGGACGGGGATGCCGATGGAGAGCTTGCGGAGGGCCGCGATGGAGGACGAGCGGGGGGCGACGACGCAGAGCGCGTCGATGCCCTGAGTGGTGAGGTTGTCGAGGGCCTCCTGCGGCGAGAGCCCCTCGCCGTCCCCGAGGGCGATCGAGCTGACGGCGTAACCCGAGGCGCGCGCGGTGGACTCCAGCGCCCGCAGGGTGCTGGTCGGCCCGAACCCGACCGTGCTCTCGACGAGGACGCCGATGCGCTGGCTCTTCTGCGTCGCGAGGGCGCGCGCGGCCATGTTGGGGCGGTAGTCGAGCTCTTCGATGACCTCGAGGACGCGGCGCCGCGTGGCCTCCTTGATGTGCGGGTAGTTGTTGAGCACCCGGGACACGGTCATGTGCGAGACGCCGGCGATCTGCGCCACCTGCCGGATGTTCGGCTTGTCAGCCGTGTTCGCCACGCACGTCCTCCAACGGCTCGTTCCCAACGGGGTCCATCCTGCCCGCGGGCGGGGGTGAGCCGCGCGGCGTGCCGCGCGGCCTCCCCAGCCTACCGATCCGGACTCCGGCGGCGACAGCCTCAGGTGCCGCCCGGCCCAGGGCCCTGCCCTGTGCGTCAGACCGGTCGCTATCCGGCCCGTTCGCCGCGTTGTCGGCCCTCCCGAAACCGGAGTGGTATCGGGAGGGCCTTCCGCCTTGCGGGCGAACCAACGGACTCGGGTACCGCCGCTCCAGGACAAGCTTCAGGCGGACATGTCGAGGACGAGGTCCGCCGCCACTGCCGCGCCGTCGGTGCGGATCTTGGGGCCGACTTCGGCGGCTCGCCGGCGCGTTTCGGGCGCGAGGGCGGTTGCCAATGCGGCCGTAAGGGTCTCGGTGGCGGGGACGGGCCCGTCGTGGACGGCGCCGATGCCGAGCGCGGCGACGCGGCCGGCCCAGTAGGGCTGGTCCACGATCTGCGGCACGACCACTTGCGGCGTCCCGGAGCGGGTCGCCGTGTGGGTCGTGCCGGCCCCGCCGTGGTGGACCACGGCGGCCGCTCGCGCGAACAGCGCCTGCTGGTTCACCTCGTCGACGACGAAGCAGTCGCGGCCTTCGTCGATCGGGGCGAGTCGGGCCCAGCCGCGCGAGAGGACCGCGCGGCGCCCGTGCGCCCTGATCGATGCCACGAGAGCGCGGGCGGCGTCCTCGGCGTCGCGGACGGGGATGCTGCCGAACCCGGCGTAGACCGGCGGCTCCCCCGCGTCGAGGAACGCCTCCAGATCGGCGGGGAGCGGCCGCTCGTCGGGAAGGATCCAGGCGCCGGTCTGGACGATCTCGATGAGGTCGGTCGGCTCCCACGGGCTCAGCACCGGGTCGGTGGCGAGCCAGCGGTGGTCGGTCAGGGTGCGGGTGCGCACGTCCTCGGTCGGGGGCAGCCCGATGGCGGTGCGGTACCCGTTGACCGGCTCGCCGAAGATCGCCTGCATCTTCCGCTTGTCCCACTCCCAGAGCTCGCGGTTGTCGCCCACCCCTTCGGGAAGGGGCCAGCCGGGCATCGGGAACGGCCGCTGCGTGTGGGAGGGCAGGGTCGTCGGCTGAAGGGCGGCGCTGGCGAACGGGACGCCGAACCGTTCGGCGACAGCCTGAGCCGCGGCGACCACCGGGAACAGGCCGGTCGCGACGATCGCGTCGCACCCGGACTCGGCGGCCTCGGTGAAGGCCGGGCCGTGCGACTCGAGGATCTCCCTGATGTGCTGCTGCATGCTGGGGCCGGTCCCCTTCGCGATGGACTGGACCATCTCGCGGATCGGCGCGTCGACCGGGAGGTGCCGCGCGCCGGCGCGGGCGACCAGGTCGGCGATCTCGCGGTCCGGCGGCGCGGCGACCACGACCTCGGCGCCTGTGGCAACCAGGCGGGCGGCGAGTCCGGCGAGCGGTTCGATGTCACCGCGAGACCCGCGGGAGGCGAGCAGTACGCGCATTCCAGTCTCCTCTGTTCGAGCGGCTTGGCCCCGTCCGCCCATTGTGTCGCAGGTCAGACACTGGATTCGGCCCCCAGTAGCAGAGGTTCCGCGGTCGCGGTGATAGATAATGAAGGTGGCAAGGAAACCCCTCCCGTCGTTCGGAGGCCACCGCTAGGGCGGCAACGGTTCACGCCTCAGGCGACCAGGCCGGTGCGGAAGGCGATCGCCACGGCGTGGGCGCGGTCGCGGGCGCCGAGCTTGCGGTACAGCCCCTTCGCGTGCGTCTTGACCGTGTCCTCCGAGACCAGGAGGTCGCCGGCGATCTCGGCGTTGCGCTTGCCCTCGGTCAGTCCGGTGAGGATCTGGAACTCGCGATCGGACAGCACCGCCGCCGCCGGACGCGGGCGCTGGCGTTTCACCGGCGCGGTGGTGTTCTTCAGCCGCTGGCGGGCCAGGACGACGGCGTGCGTGAACGCCACGAGCAGGTCGTCGCCACCGTTCACCGCGCGCATGACCCCGAGCGCTCCGGCGGCGGCGAGCGCGGCCGCCATCTGCGGGTTGGCGGCGCCGGTGAACAGCAGACCCGCGGCGGGGAAGCGGGTGCGGACGGACCGGGTGAACTTGACCGGGTCGGGGACGGCGAGGGCGGCGTCGATCAGGACCACGTCCACGCCGCCCCGGCTGAGCTCCATGAACAGCGCCGGAGCGCAGTCGACGACCTTGACCTTCGGCTTGAGGTCCGACTCGGCGGCGAAGGCGGCGATGCGCTGGCCGGCTCCGGGCGTCTTGACGTAGACGACAATGGTTTTCACGTCACGAGGTCCTTTCATGGTGGGTGCATCTCCCGCGGACGGCGCTTCCCGCCCGCAGGGACGGGAAGCGGAGGCCGAACCGTCGCCGAGTCGGGCGGCGTTCGATTCGCGCCATGCGGACCCACGGGGTCGCCGGTCACACCGGGGTCATAAGAGGTGTAACGACCGGGTCCGTCAAAAGTGACGGCAACCACAGAAATTTTTTCAATCGCCGCCGAAAGCGTCGGCGATGCCACCCCATGTCGGACCGTCCACTTTCCTGCGGGCCCGACCCTCACCCCATCGAGTCGGAACCGGCTGAAATTCACTCTTTTGTGGACTGTCTCCTCTGGTCTGGGAGTAGCTTGCTGACAAGGCACGGCATCCCTGCGAGCCGAGCCTGTCACTGGTTCCTGCAGAAGGGTGATGCCCATGGGCAGCCGCAAGTCCGGGAAATCGATCCGCTATCTCATCGCCACAGCGACCGTGGCGGGGGTGGGCGTCGCGCTCGCCGCCTCGCCGGTCCAAGCACGCACCGCCGAGGTCCTCGGCGCCGACGATCCGAACGCCATCCGCGGCGAGTACATCGTCGCCTTCGAGGACACCGCCGAGTCGGTCGAAGCGCTGGACGCGCTCGTGTCCCGGTTCGAAGGCCGAATCGAGACGCGCTTCGACTCCATCGACGCCGTCGCCGTCCACATGGACGCGGCCGACGCCGCGCGGCTCGCCGCCGATCCGGCCGTGGACTACGTCGAGCAGAACAAGCGGGTCGAGCTCGCCGCCACGCAGCTCAACCCGCCCGGCTGGGGCGAGGACCGCGTCGACCAGCGCACGCTGCCGCTCGACGCGTCCTACACCTACCCCAACACCGGGGCGGGCGTGCACGCCTACATCATCGACACCGGCATCTGGCTCGACCACGCGGACTTCGCGGGCCGGCTCGATCCCGGGTACAGCACCATCGTTCCCGACGGCAACTCCCGGGACTGCCACGGCCACGGCACCCACATCGCGGGCACGGTCGGCGGCGCGCTCTACGGCATCGCCAAGCAGGTGCAGCTCGTGCCCGTCCAGGTGTTCAACTGCTCCGGCACGAGCGACAACATCTCGATCATCGGCGGCGTCGAGTGGGTCACGGCGAACGCCGTGAAGCCCGCCGTCGCCACCATGAGCCTGACCTCGACCGCGAGCCAGACGGTCGACACCGCGGTGACGGCGTCCATCGCATCGGGGGTCACCTACGCGGTCGCCGCCGGCAACAGCAACGCCGACGCCTGCGGATACTCGCCGGCGCGAGTGACCGGGGCGCTGACCGTGGCGGCCACGGACATCGCCGACGTACGCGCCTCGTTCTCGAACTTCGGCACCTGCGTCGACATGTTCGCGCCCGGGGTCAACGTCCGGTCGGACTACCTCTTCGGCGTCACCACCCGACTGTCCGGCACCTCGATCTCGGTGCCGCACGTGGCCGGAGCGGCGGCGATCTACCTGGCGGCCAATCCGACCGCGAGCCCGGCGACCGTGGCGTCCGCATTGAACGGCAATGCCACCGCCAATGAGGTCACCGATCCGGCCGGCAGTCCGAACCGACTGCTCTTCATCACCACGTAAGCCGTCATCGAATGCGCGGTGTCCAGCCGAGCGGGGACGAACCGTTCGAGCTGGACGCCGCCCACCGGCGCAAGCCGATCCCGACTCACGCGGCCCGTCTGCGGGTCTTGCGAACCCCGAGTCCGAGTATCACGGCGCCCGCCGCCGCAGCGAGGGCCGCCGCCGCCCACCGCCACCAGGCGGGACCGGTCGCGGGCTCCGGGTCGAGCAGGGCCGCTCGGTCGCTGGCGCAGCTGAGGATCTCGCCGTCGGCGCCCGCCACGCACGCGGTGGTGGTGAAGTCCGTGCCGTCGCCCGTCGCAGCCGATCTGTCGGGCTGCTCGACGACCACGAGCTGCCCCTGTTCGATCTGGTCGCCGGTGCCCGCTTCGACGCTGTCGGCGATCGCGATCCGCTCCCCCGGTTCCAGCGAGACGGTCCATCCGACGGCCCCGTTCAAGCGGTCGGGGGACGGTCGGGCGTCGCGCAGCGCGAAACCGGCCGGCAGCAGGTGCGAGACCTGCAGACCTTCAAGGGCCGCTTCGCCGGTGTTCTCCAACGTGATCGCATAGGCCACGAGGTCGCCCTCGCGGATGTCGACCTCCGGGTCGCCTTCGCGCACGATCGTGATCGCGATCGGACCGTCGTCGGCCGCCTGCGCCGGGCCGGCGCCCAGGACCCCCGCGAGCCCCGCTGCGCACGCCGCCATCCGATACCAGTGCCGCATGGCCCCTCCCCCTTCGGTTCCGGGTTCTGTTGTAGCCCACCACGCACCCCTGGAGCGGACGACACGACCGGAGTCTCGCTTCACCGTCGCGCGCCGCGTCGGCGCGTCACCGCCGCGGTGATGACCAGGCCGGTCACGATCGCGCCGACTCCGGTGAGGACGATGGCGAGCGAGTCGCCGCCGGTCGTCACCAGGCCCCCGTCGATCGAGCCCGCGTCGATCGCCGGGCCCCCGCCGGCCGCCGTCCGCACGCCCCAGGCGATGGCGTCGGTGGTCCCGTCCGGGTCGTTCGGGTCGGTGTTCAGTTCGGCGATACCGCCCGCCAGGTACGTCGACGGCGCGGCGTCGTCATCGACGGCGAGCGTGATCGAGGCGGTCCAACGCTCGACCGGACTCGCTTCGGCGACCGCCGCCTCGGCTCGGCGCGTCGCAGCGGCTTCGGACCGCGGTGCCGCGTCCGCGTCGATGGTGCAGACCACGGCGTCGCGGCCGGCATCGGCGCATTCGGACGGCAGCTCGGCGCCGACGGCGCCGACGTGTTCGGGCATCCCGATCGTCACGGTGACCGGATCATCCATGGTGGAGGGACCCGTCGTCTCGACCGCGACGTCGACCGTGGTCGTGCCCCCGGGCGGGGCCGGGCGGCCTTCGGTCACGGTGACCATCCGCTCGTAGACGGGGTCGCCCACACCGCCGGGCACGCCGGTCGCCGAAGCGGTGTCGTTCTCGCCGTTGGGATCGACCGCGTCCGAGGACACGCCGACCGTGTTGGTGACGTCGTCGCCCCCGCCCCGGTAGGAGGGGTCGAGTCGCACGGTCACGGCGGCCATCACCGAAGCGCCCGGTTCGAGGACCGCCGCGACATGACAGGCGACGCTGTCGTCCGCGGTGTCGCAGTCGAGCCGCTCGCCGGTGTCGGCGTCCGTCGCTTCGACGAAGTCGAGCGCCGCGGGCAGCGACTCGGTGAAGGTTACGTTCTCGGCGGATTCGGCTTGGCCGGTGTTCTCGATGGTGACCAGGTAGCCGAAATCGGTGCCAGGAGTGACCGGGCCGGCGGTGTCGGGGTCGAACTCCTTCACGATGGCGAGGTCGGTGACGACCCGCACCGGCGGGCCGACCGCGGTCCCGGTGTCCCCTTCGGGGTCGGTCTCGGCCGCGACCGACGCGGTGTTCGCGATCGTGGTGCCGCTGTCGACCTCGCCGTCGACCATGACCGTGAGGTCGATGGCGGCGGTCGCCCCCGGGTCGAGCGAGCCGAGGTCGCAGGTGACCCGACCGCCCGCGGCCGAGCAGACGTCCGGTGACGCCGACACGAACTCGGTGTCCGGATCGAGTTCGTCGGTGACCGTGACTCCGGTGGCCGTGGAGGGGCCGCTGTTGCCCACCTCGATCGTCCACGTGGCCTCCCGGCCGGCGATCATCGCGTCCGGGGCGGTCTTGGTGATCGACAGGTCGGATCGGGGTGCGCTGACGCCGCCGTCCATGTCCGCGGGCGCGGTGTTGTTCGGTTCGGCGGGGTCGTCGTTGGAGGAGTCGACATTGGCGTTGCTGTCGATGTCAGAGCCGTCGCCGATGTAGTCCGGCTTGAGCCGGACGGTGACGATGAAGAAGACGGACTCGTCGGGTTCGAGCCGGTCGATCGTCGGGCAGGTGATGGTGCCGCCGTAGACCCCGGGCTCGCCGGTGCAGCCGTCGAACGAGGACACGAACGCGAGCTCGGGCGGCAGTTGGTGCGAGACGACCACATTGGTCGCCGTCGAGATCCCGTAGTTGTTGAGGCTCAGCAGGTTGTCGGTGGTCTGACCGGGCACGATCTGGCTGCCCGGGAAGGCGGCGAAGCCCTGGGTGAGCATGAGGTCGCCGCTGGGCGCGTCCACCGGGACGGCGTCGGCGGTCGTGGTGTTGTCGCCCGGCTGCGGGTCGGCGGTGGCCGACGATATGGACGCGCTGTTGACGAGGTCGGAGCCGTCGCCGGTGTAGGCGGGGTCCAGTGTGACGGTCATGGTGAGGGTCCGGCTGAAGCCGACGGGGATCAGCGCGCTCGTATTGCAGGTGATGGTCTGGCCCTCGGCCTGGCAGCGGGACGAGGCGCCGGAGTCGGCCTGGACCCAGGTGAGCGGGTCGGGCAGCGTGTCGGTGAGCGTCACGCCCGCCGCGGCCGAAGGTCCGGCGTTGGCGATCGTGATCGAGTAGGTGAAGGTGTCGCCCGGCGTCACCGGACCCGTGGCGTCCAGCGTCTTGACGATTGACAGGTCGGCGAGCGGCGCGGCGGCCGCCCCGGTCGGCAAGCGCGCGGACCGGGTGTTGTTGGTGCTCACAGGATCCGGCGTGTCGGAGGCCGCCGTCGCACGGCTGAGGACGCGGGAGCCGTTGCCCGGCAGCGCCGGGTGGAGCCGCACCATGACCGTGAACTCGGCGCTCTCGCCGACCTCGAGCGCGCCGTCGGCGCGGCAGGTGACGACGGCGCCGCGGTAGACACCGGGGTCGCCGGTGCAGCCGTCCGGTGAGGACACGAAGGCGAGCGCCCGCGGGAGCTGGTCGGTGACGACCGTGCCCGCCGCGACCGAAGGGCCGTTGTTGATGGCCCGCAACCGGTACGCGAAGGCCTCCCCGGGCACGACGGGGGTGGCGCGCATGTTGGTGATCGACGCCGCCAGGTCGGCGCTCGCGCTCACCGGCGGGCCGGTCGCGACCGCGGTCGTGTCCGGCGACGTGTTGGCGGTCGCCGTGGTGAGCGCGGCGGTGAGGCCGATCCGCGTGCCCGCGGGAGTGTCGGCGCCGACCCGGACGGTCACCTCGACCGATGCCGTCGCGCCGTCGGCGACGGTGCCGACCTCGCAGGTGAGGTTCGATCCGGCGACCGAGCAGGTGGCGCCCGCGGCGGAGACGAACGCCAGCGAGGGGTCGAGCGCGCCGGCGAGCGAGACGCCGGTCGCGTCGGACGGCCCCTGGTTCTGGACGGTGAAGGCGTAGACGGCCTCCCCGCCCGCGGTCATCGAGGCCGGCGGGGTCTTCGCGAGCGAGACGCCCGCTTCGGCGGCGACGGCGAGGTCGGCGCTCGCGGTCGTGTCGCCGGAGGTGTTGGCGGTACTCGTCGCGACCTCGGCCGCCGCGGTGAGCACCGACCCGTCGGCGGCGGCCGCGTCCACGCCGAGGACGACGGTGAACGCGACCTGATCGCCGGCGTTCAGAGTGCCGATCGGGCAGGTCACGATGTCACTGTCGGCGGTGCAGGCCGCGCCGGTGGCGGACGCGAAGGACAGGCCGGTCGAGAGCGTGTCGGTGACGGTCACGTCCTGAGCCGCCGAAGGCCCGGCATTGGAGACGGTGATCGTGAGTTCGCCGGCGCTGCCCGCGACCACGGGACCGCCTCCGGTCTTGGCGATCGACACGGCGGCCTCGGGGGCGGCTACCGAGCCGCCTGGCACTGTGGCGGTCCCGGTGTTGTTCGCGGTGTCGGGATCGGCCGTGGCCGGTGTCGCGGTCGCCGTGTTCACGAGGTCGTCGCCGGTCCCGGTGTAGGTCGGGTCGAGTCTGACGGTGACGGTGTACGCGGCTTCGGCGCCGACCGCGAGCGAGTCCACTGTGGCGCACGTGACGGTGGCGCCGAGATCGGTGTCGGCGGTGCAGTCGCCGCTGGAGACGAAGGCGATGCCGGCGGGGAGCGTGTCGGTGACGGCGATGCCGGTGGCGGTCGAGGGCCCGGCGTTCGCGACGGTGAGCGTGTAATCGAAGGCGCTGCCGGGCACGATCGGGTCGGTGCCCACGACGGCGTTGGTCAGGCGCACGTCCGCGCGCGGGGCCGCCACGGCACCGCCGGGGACGGTCGCCGTTCCGGTGTTGTCCGCAGGATCCGGATCGGCCGTGGCCGGGGTCGCCGTCGCTGTGTTCACGAGGTCGTCGCCGGTGCCGGTGTAGCCGGGGTCGACGCGCACGGTGACGGTGTAGGCGGCCTGCGCCCCGACCGCGAGCGAGTCCACTGTGGCGCAGTCGAGGTTCTGGCCGTCGGCGATGCAGTCGCCGCTGGAGACGAAGGCGATGCCGGCGGGGAGCGTGTCGCTGACGGCGATGCCGGTGGCGGTCGAGGGCCCGGCGTTCGCGACGGTGAGCGCGTAGTCGAACGATTCGCCCGGGGCGACCGCGGCGGCGCCGACGGCGGCCGCGGTGAGGGCGACGTCCGCGCTCGGAGCGGCGACGGTGAGAGTCCCCGCCGCGGCGGTGCCGGTGTTGTTCGCCGGCTGAGGATCGGCGGTGTCCGCGGCGACGGCGGCGGTGTTGGCGATGTCGGAGCCGTCCCCGGTGTAGTCCGGCGAGAGGCGCACGGTGAGCACCCAGGTGTGCGATTCGACCGGCAGCGCTTCCGCGTGGGCGCAGGTGACGGTCTGGCCGGAGGCCGTGCATTCATCCGGTGTGGACGATACGAAGGCGAGGTCGCCGTCGAGCGTGTCGGTCAGGACCGCGTTCGCGGCGACGGACGGGCCCTGGTTCTCGACGGTGAGCGCGTACTGGAAGGTGCCGCCGGGCACAACGGCACCGGTCGTATTGAGCTGCTTGGTCATCCGCAGGTCCGCCGAGGGCGCGCCGATGCTCGGGAACACCTCCGGGGAGGTGTTGTCCGCGGGGTCCGGGTCGGCGGTGGAGGCGGCAGTCGCGGTGGCGCTGTTGCCGAGGTCGGCTCCCGAGCCGGTGTAAGCGGGGTCGACGGTGGCCCGGAAGACGCGGCTGACGGTCTCCCCGGCCGCGATGGTGGCGCTCGGGGCGCAGGTCACGGTCTGTCCGTCCGCGGCGCAGGCGTCGTTCGGCGCGCCCGCGAAGGTCAGGCCGGCCGGAAGCTCATCCACAGTAGTCACGTCCGCGGCGTCCGAGGGTCCGGCATTGTGCACCGCGATCGCGTATTCGAGGGTGCCGCCCGGCGGGACCTCGCCCGCGGTGACGAGCGTGGTCGTGGTGTCGAGGTCGGCGGAGGCCGCGCTGACGGTGACGCCGCCGGTGACGGTCACGCTGTTGTCGGCGCTGTCGGGGTCGGCGGTGTCGGCCGCCACGGTCGCCGTGTTCGTCAAGGTGCCGGTGCCGAAGCCGGGGTCCACTCTGACGGTGGTGTCGAAGCTCGCTGTCCCGAGCACGGGGAGTTGGAGCGACCCCAGTGCGCCCGGCGGGCAGGTGAGCGTGGGTCCGTCGACGGTGCAGCCGCTCGGGTGGGCCTCCCACGACATGCCGTCGCCGAGGGTGTCGGTGACCGTGGGATTCACGGACACCGACGGACCGGCGTTGCTCACGCTGATCCGGTAGTCGAAGGTCTCGCCCGGGGCGACCGTGGGCGAGCCGACCACGGTCTTGTCGACCGCGAGGTCCGCGCTGCCCGCGGCGAGGCTCGGCACGCCGCTCAGGTCGGTGCTGTTGTCGGCGCTGTCGGGGTCGGCGGTGGCGGCTGTTACGGACGCGGCGTTCACCACGTCGGTGCCGATCCCCGCGTACACGGGGTTGAGCCGCACGGTGAGGACGTACTCGACGGTGTTGCTCCCCGGGGCCGCGGGCAGGGCGGCGAGCGGCCCGCAGGTCACGGTGCCGCCGAACAGGCCGCCGGTGCCGGTGCAGCCGTCGGCCGACTCGAACGCGACCGGTGCGGGAAGGTCGTCGGTGACGGCGACGTCCGCCGCGTCACTCGGACCGTGATTGGTGACGGTGAGCGTGTAGGTGAACGTCTCGCCCGGCGCGACGCCGCCGGTGTCGCCCGCACCGGACTTGGAGATGGCCAGGTCCGCGGACGGAGCGGTCACGCCGCCTGCGGCGAGCGGCACCGAGCCGGTGTTGTTCGCCGTGTCCGGGTCGGCGATGTTCGGCGAGGCCGCGGTGGCCGCGTTCGCGAGGTCGCCGCCGTCGCCGGTGTAAGCGGGGTCGACGTTCGCGCGCACTTCGAATGCGACGGCCGCACCCGGTGCGAGCGAGGCGATCTGCGGGCAGGTGACGGTCTGGCCGGCGGCGGTGCACCCGTCCGGCGAGGAGGCGAAGACCGTCCCCGAAGGCAGCGTGTCACCGACGTCGATGCCTGTGGCGGTCGAGGGTCCGTCGTTCGCGACGGTGATCGTGTACGCGACGGTTTCGCCGGGCGCGACGGCGTCGGCGGTGCTGGCGATCGTGGCGACCGAGAGGTCCGCGCGTCCGGCGGCGACGGTGCCGCCGGGCAGCCCTGCGGCGGGCGCGTTGTTCCCGGCGTCCGGGTCGGACGTGTCCGCGCCGATGGCGGCCGTGTTGGTGACGGCGGCGTCGGATCCGGTGCCCGTGTACGCGGGGTCGAGCTGGACCGTCACCAGGAGTTCGACCTCGCCGCCGACGGCGATCGTCCCGGGGGCGCAGGTGACGCTCCCGCCGTATTCGCCTGCGGTGCCGGTGCATCCGGACTCGGAGGAGACGAACGCGAGCGCGGCGGGCAGGTCGTCGGTGACGATCGCGCCGGTGGCGGTCGAGGGTCCGCTGTTGGCGGCTTCGAGGAGGTAGGTGAAGGTCTCGCCGGGCGCGACGGGCGCCCCGGTCGTCGTCTGCTTCGTGAGGGCGAGGTCCGCGGCGGCGGCGCCGACGGCGGGGTTGACGGTGCCCGAGGTGTTGTTCGCCGTGTCGGGGTCGGCGGTGGAGGCGGTGGCGGCGGCGCTGTTGGGCAGGTCGGTGCCGGTCCCGGTGTAGGCGGGGTCGATCTGCGCGGTGAGCGTGATGGTCCGGGTGCCGGGCGCGATCGAGGCGTAGGCGCAGGTGACGGTCTGGCCCGAGGCTTCGCAGGTCGCGCCGGTCCCGGTGGCGGCGACGTAGGTCAACTGCGGCGGCAGCGCGTCGGTCACGGTGGCGTCGACGGCGGAGGAGGGGCCGTCGTTGTGGACGGTGAGCGTGTAGTCGAACTGGTCGCCGGGGGTGACGCTGCCGTTGGCGGCGGTCTTGTCGATGCGCAGGTCGGCCGCGGGAGGGGCGATGGCGATCTGCCATTCGGCGGTGTCGTTGGCGGTGGTCGTGTCGTGGTCGTTGTGGACGAGTCCGGTGCCGGCGGCGGTGCCTTCCTGTGCCGCGGCGTCCACGGTGTAGGCGAGGGTCAGTTCGGTCTCGGACCCTGGCGCGGCTCCGGCGGGGAGGGTGCAGGTGAGTTCGCGGTCGGCCGTGGCGGTGCACTCGGCGGGTTGGCCGCCGTCCCAGGTGGCGGCGGGCGGGGCGCGGAGGGTCGCGGTCGTGGTCGTATCGGTGGTGGATGGTCCGCTGTTGCTGAGGGTGAAGGTGACGGTGCCGGTCTCACCCGGGACGACGGTCTCGGCGTCGGAGGCGGAGATGCCGAAGTCGACGACAGGGTCGCCCGCGGTCACGGTGAGGTCGGCGGTGTTGTCGCCCGCGTCGTCGTCGAGCGCGTAGCCGATCGCGGCGCTGCCGGTGAAAACGGTGCCGGTGGCGGTGTCGGCGGGGAGGGCGGCGGTGAAGGCGAGGTCGGTGGAGGCGCCGGCGGTGAGGGTCGCGGCGGGGATCGTGCAGGTGGCGGTGCCGTCGCCGTTGTCGGTGCAGCGGGCGTCGAGGTCCGAGACGGTGACGCCGTCGGGGAAGTCGAGCGTGACGGTGGCGGCGCCGGCCGCGTTGGTCAGGTCCTCGTTGCGAACGGTGGTGGTGACGGTGCCGGAGGTGCCGGGCGCGAGGGTGACCGGCGCGGACGTGGCGGCGAGGTCGGTGAAGTCGGTGACGGTCGTGTCCGCGGATCCGGTGACGCTGCGGCCGCCGATGCCGGCGGGCATGGTCACGGTGGCGGCGTTGGTGACGGTGGTCCCGGCGGCGGCGGTCGCGACGGTGCCGCTGATGGTGATGACGGCCTGTCCGCCCGCGGGCACGTCGACGGTGGTGGCGATGTCGTTGCCGGTCCCCGAGGCGGTGCCGCACGCGCCGGCCCCGGTGGCGGTGCAGGACCAGGAGGTGACGCTGATGTCGGCGGGCACGGGGTCGGAGACACTGGCCCCGACCAGTCCGGTCGCGCCGGTGTTGTCGACGGTGACGGTGTACTCGATGGGACCGCCGGGGTCGGCGGTGGCGGCACCGGTCTTGGCGACGTCCACGGTGACGTCCGGGTCGGCGGTGAGGGTGGTGGTGGCCGTGTCGTCTCCGGACTCGGTGTCCCTGGACGCGCCGGAGACGGAGGCGGTGGCGGTGACGTCGCCGAGGGCGTCACCGGCGCCGAGTCCTGAAGCGATGGTGCCGGCCACGGTGAACGCCGCGGTGGCGGTGTTCGCGAAGGCGTCGGCGGGACCGGTGCAAGTGCGGGTGTCGCGGACGCAGGTCCAGCCGGAGGCGGGTGTGGTGAGGCCGGTGAGGGTGAAGGCGGCGGGCATCTCGAAGGCGACCTTGGGGACGCCGGCGGTGTCTGGGCCGTGGTTGACGAGGGTGAACGGGATCTGCACGGCGGCGCCGGGTTCGACTTCGGACCCGGCCGTCTGGCGGCCGGTGACGGTGTCGGCCATCGCGAGGTTGGAGACGCGGTGGGCCACGGTGACCTCGGCGCAGGCGGAGTCGTTCCCGGCGTCGCCGTCGTTGGCCGGGGCGAGCGTGTTGGTGCCGCAGACCTGGTAGACGGCGCCGGGAGCGGCATCCTGAGGAATCGTCGCATTGACGGACACGGTCCCGGTGCCGCCCGACGGCCAGGCGCCGTCGGCGGCGCAGGACCCGGCGGTGTCCGAAGTGACCGTGCACGCGGCGTAGCCGGTGCTGGCGGCGTCGAATCGCTGCACGCTGCCCAGCCTGAGTCCGGTCTCGGCGGTGAGCGCGAGGCTGTTGCGGTATGCGGTCTGCGGGCCGAGGTTCTCGATGCGCAGCTGCGCCTGCACGGTCGCGCCGGCAGTGCCGGTCGGGTTGGCGACGGCGCTGACCTGCATGTCAGCGGAGCCGATCGAGAACCGCTGGTAGTCGTCGCCACTGCCGCAGGTGCGGCGCACGACCCACTCGCCCTCGGCGAAGTTCCCGTCCCTGACGGTCATGCAGACGCCTGAATACGAGTTCATGAACGCGCCTGCCGGCGCGCCGAAACCGGGCGCCAGCCGATACGGCCAGGTGGCGTTGTTGGCACCGGCGGAGCACGAGGAGGTGAGGGCGAGCGAGGTGTCCTGGCTGCCGGCGTTGTTCGGGTTGCCCACGCAGCGGGAAGGGTTCGAGGTGAGCAGGATCCGGTCGTCGGCGGTGACCGTCCACTGCTGCAGCGCATCGTCTTCACCGCAGGGCCGCAGGCGCAGGGGGGCCGAGCTCTGCGTCGACGTGGCCGTGACGCACAGACCGGGGTGGCCGGTCGGCGCGAGGGTGACGCCGGTGATGTCGGAGCTGAACGTGCCCGCCTGAGCGGGGGCCGGGACGGCGAGCACGCCGACCGCCGCGATGACGATCGCCGTCGCGAGCATCAGCGCGCGCCGCACCTGAGCGGTTGGTTTCACTGCCGCCACCTCGGCCTCGATTGATGACACAAAGTGGCGAAAGAATAACAATCAGTCCCCACGCCGGTTTGCGTTTAAACCGGAATCGCTCCGAAAGGGAGGATCATTCGCATGCGAGTCGTCAGATCCTCGATGTCCACGCTGCGGGGCGCCGAACCGTCGCCGGTTCGGCGCCCCGCAGTCCGTTAAGGATGATTGAGGCGCTTGTCGCGCGTTCCGCAGTCTCACTTGAGGTATCTCACCGGTTTGGTGGTGAGGTTGAGCAGGTACTCGAGCGGGCCGCGCTTGAAGCACAGGGACCAGACCGCGGCGAACACGATCGCCCCGAGGATGAGCGTGAGCACCGGGATCCAGGACCCGCGGACGCCGCCGCCGGGCAGGGCGAACCAGGTCATGATGGCGAAGTGCCCGACATAGGCCGTCAGGGACATCGTGCCGACCGCCACGACCGGCTTCATCAGGCGACGCAGGCGCGGGAGGCGGTCCATCAGGAACGTCGCGCCCACGATCACCAGGATCGCGATGCCGACGCTGCCGATGATGTCGAACGTGGTGCCGCTGTGCGGCCCCGCCACGAACAGCTCGCGGACCGACGGCTGGTAATCGAACGACCCGCTGTCCATCGGCGGCTTCGACGAGCCCGACCAGGAACCGGAACCCGACCAGGACCCCGAGCCCGAACCCGACCATGAGCCGGAGGACCCGTCCTCGGCCATGCTCCGCAGCGCGTTCTTGCCGGCCAGCAGCAGCGACAGGCCGTACGCCACCGCCGTGAGCCCGGCGCCGAGGGCGGCGAGTCGCCGCTGGTTGGCGGGGGCGGACAGGTCGACGCGTCCCAGGGCCATACCGGCGACCACGAACGCGATCCAGGGGATCGTCGGGTAGAAGCCGGTGAACAGCAGGTCGATGACGCCGACGCCGCTGAGCTTCTCCAGCGGGTCGTACGCGTCCACGGCCTGCTGGAACGAGCCGCTCAGCAGCGGTCGCATGACGAACGCCGACTGCGGCCCGACGACCGCGAGCGCGGCCGCGGTGATCGCGAGCGTCTTCGCGCTCAGCTTGAGGAACAGCATGGCGACGAGGAAGTACACCCCGTAGAAGCCGATGATGACGACGTCGCCGAAGAGCCTCGCCAGCAGCGTGCCGAAGGCCAGCAGGACGACCGCGCGGATCGCGATGCGCGCCTTGGCCTTCCGTCCGGCGAGACCGGTCTTCGGCTCCCTGCGGCCGGCGATGAGCATCAGCGAGAAGCCGGCGAGGGTGGCGAACAGGACCGACGAGTGCCCGTCGGCCATGTACCGGACCCAGCTGCCGACGCCGCTCGTGGTCGAGAGCATCGGCCCGACGTGCACGATGTACATGCCGAACACGGCCAGCGCGCGGGCCAGGTCCACCCCGACGAGGCGTCCCATTGACGCGTCGCCCTTCGAGGGGGGAGCGGTCATGGCGGGGCCGCCGGGCTCGCGGAGCGGGGGCGACGAGTGCTCGTGGGGGGCCGCTTTCTCTTGCGGCGGTTGCGAATGTGTCATGGCTCCACTCTGTGGTGAAGGGGCGGCGCCGGCCACCCGGCAGTTCGCGGTTTCCGACTCGCCGATCGGCGGGAAACGGAACCCCGACCGGCGGGGAGGCCGGGACCGGCCTCCCCGCCGACTTACGGCCGCATGACCTTCTCGAATCTGAAGAACCCCTCGCCGTCCGGCTCGTCGGCGTGGTCCTCCTCCGCTTCCTCGCCGCGCGGGTCGTGCGGGTCGGGATGGTGTTCGTTGAAGAACTCGACGATGTGGAATCCGCACTTGTTGACGTAGAAGTGGATGTTGCGCCGCTCGAAGGAGGGCGTACCGGTCTCCCACACCTCGGTCCGCGGATAGGCGGCTTCGATCGCCCTCCAGGCCTTCAATCCGATCCCGCGGCCGTGGCGCTCCGGGGCGATGTAGAAGAAATCGAGCGAGTTGTGCTGCGTCCGTTCGTCGATCTGCAGCACCGCGCCGCCGGTCTTCTCCCCCTCCAGCAGCACGTGGTAGACCGCCGCTCCAGGCGCGCGGAACGAGGCGAGCACGTCCTCATCGGGAGGGAGGGGCGCCTCCTGGCCGCCGATGCCGTATGCGGCGGCCGCTTCGGTGAACGCCCGCTGCAGTTCCTTCCGGAAGGCCGGGAGGTCGGTGGCGTTCGCATGTGCGAGCGTGACGTCGTGAGCGGTCATGCCGTTCTCCTTCTCTCGAGCGGAGGGAAGCCGCTGGGCCGGAGCGAGTGCTCCGGCCCAGCGGCCCCCCGTTGCGGCAGTGTCGATCAGCGCACCAGTCTGGCGGGGCTCGTGGCCCACTGCATCGCGTTTTCGAGCGGCCCGCGCTTGAAGAACCGGGACCACGCGAAGGCGAGCACGATGCCCCCCAGGCAGAACCAGCCCCACACCGCCAGTGCCGCGCTGACCGCGCCGCCCTCGCTGTTCGAAGGAACGTGGTTGAGGGCCCAGAGGTGGGCGACGTACAGGGTCAGGGACATCGCGCCGGCCGCCGTGATCGGCGTCAGGAGCTTGCGGGCCAGGGCGGACCGGTCGAGCAGGGCGACCGAGCCGACGATGACCAGCATCGCGATGCCGATGTTGCCCAGCAGCTCGAACGCGGTGCCCGAGTGCGGCGAGGCCGAGAGCAGGAACTGCAGCATGTCCGACGACCACGGATCGAATCCGCTCATCGAATCGGACCACGTGCCGGACGAGCCCATCGAAGAGGACGCCGCACCCGACGAGCCGCTGGAGCCGCTCGTGGCTGCGCCGCCCGTGCCGCTTCCGGCGGACAGGACCTTCTGCAGCGCCGACGAGAGCCCGTAACCGGCCAACGCCAGTGCGGCGCCGACCGACGCCATGCCGATGCGCACCCGCTTCGCGGACAGGTCGAGCTTGGCGATCGCCATGCCCGCGAAGATGTACGCGAGCCAGGGGACGGCCGGGTAGAGGCCGGTGAACAGCAGCCGGCCGAGGCCGTCGGCGCCCATGCGGGTGATCGGGTCGTGCGCGTTGAGCGCGGTGACGAAGGCCGGCTGCGCCATGGAGATCCAGTAGAAGACCACGGAGCCGACGACCGCGAACGCGGCCGAGAGGGCCGCCAGCGTTTTGACGCCGCATCGCGTGAACGGCAGCGCGAGCAGGAAGAACAGGCCGTAGAACGCCAGGATGACGATGTCGGTGTGCAGCCACAGGGTCAGCGCCGTGCCGAGGGCGATGAGCAGGACCGCCCGGATGACGATCTTCACGGTCCGCTGCCGTCGTTCGAGCGCGGGTCGCGGTCGGCGGCCGCCCGCGAGCAGGACCAGCGACAGGCCGGCCAGGATCGCGAACAGGGCCGACGAGCGGCCGTGCGGGATCTGCATGATCGTGTCGACCACGGGGTTCTTGAACTCCTGCATCGGTCCCACGTGCGCGTAGAACATGCCGAAGATCGCCAGCGCCCGGGCCAGGTCCAGCCCGAGCACGCGGCCGAGCGCGCCGCCTCGCTGCGGTTTCGGTTCGGGCGGCGTCTCGCGGTCGGTGCGGACCAGCCGCAGCGTCCGCTCGCTGCGCACGGTGTCGGTGTCGGTCATGGATTCAGCTTGCGGGCGCGGGGGCGCGGTTCCCATCCGGCGAAGGTCCGCTGCGACACCGCGGACGGCGGGAACCGGTCCCACCTGGCGGGGCCCCCTCGCCCGCCGACCGTCCGGAGGTCCCCCGCCGACCGGCGGGAAACGCTGGGGAACGGCCGCGATGGAAGCGGGGCGAGGCTCAGGCGTGCTACGAATCGATCCGTGGAAACGACAATGGAGGAGCGGCCGTGATCCGGGTTCTGATCGTCGACGACGAGGCGTTGATCCGCAGCGGCATCGAGCTCATCCTCAACGCCGCGCCGGACATCGAGGTCGTCGGCGCAGTCACCGGCGCCCGCGCCGTCGCCGAGGCCGAACGGCTGCACCCCGACATCGTGCTGCTCGACATCCGCATGCCCGATGTGGACGGTCTGACCGTGCTCGACCGCATGCTCTCGAAGCCGTCGCCGCCCATTGTCGCCATGCTCACCACCTTCGACAACGACGAGTACGTCGCCGCCGCCCTCCACCGGGGCGCGGCCGGGTTCCTGCTCAAGGACACCGCCCCCGACCACCTGGCCCTGCAAGTGCGCACCCTCGCCGCCGACGGCGTGGTCCTCTCCCCGAAGGTCACCTCCACCGTCGTCGACGGCTACCTCGCGTCGACCCGCAGGCAGCCCGCCGACACCGTCCTCATCGACACCCTGACCGACCGGGAACGGGCCGTCCTCGTGCACCTCGCCGACGGACTGTCCAACGCCGACATCGCCGCGCGCCTCTATCTGGGCGTCGGCACCGTCAAGGACCACGTCTCGGCGATCCTCGCCAAACTCCAGGTCGCCAACCGGGTCCAAGCCGCGCTCCTGGCCGAGCGCGCGGGTCTGCTCGACACCGGCGAGCAGCGATGACCTCGCTCGCGGCCCGCCTGACGGCTTGGTGGCACTCAGGATCACGCTGGCCCGCCGTCCTCCTCGACGTCGCCCTCATCGCCGTGGCCGGGGCCGACCTGGCGTTCAACTACATGCCCGGGAACTGGTGGGACGACATCGTCCTGGTGGCCGGGGTGCTCGCGCTGGCGGTGCGCCGCCGGTTCCCGTTGGCGGTCTTCATCGCCACGCTCCCGATGCCGCTGCTCATGGGCCAGTCCGCGGCATCGCTCATCGCGCTGTTCACGGTCGCGTGCGCGACCCGCAATCGCTGGCTGCTGGGCGGATGCGCCCTGGTGTACGCGGGCTTGACCATCGCTCCGTGGTGGGGCGGCGGCGACATCCTGGCCGAATCGGCCTGGCCGGTCTGGGGCGTGTACTCACTGGCGCCCGCGGGTGCCGCGGTGTTCCTGGGGCAGCTGCTCCAGACCAAGCGGGAGTTGTCGCGGCGCCTGGAGGAGATCAGCGAGGTCCGCGAACACGAGCAGGCGCTCGCGACGCAGAAGGTGCTCGCGCAGGAGCGCGCCCACCTGGCGCGCGAGATGCACGATGTCGTCTCCCACCAGGTCAGCCTGATCGCGGTGCGGGCCGGAGCGCTCCAGGTGAGCACCCGGGAATCGGTCTCGATCGAAGCCGCGGACACGATCCGCACGCTCGCGGCGCGCACCCTGGACGAGTTGCGGTACATGGTGAGCGTCCTGCGCGCCGGAGGCGGCTCGGGCAACGGCCTCGCACCCCAGCCCACCCTCGACCAGCTCGGCGCACTCGTCGACAACGCCGGCATGGAGGCGCACCTCGAGACGGGCCCCCTGCCGGAACTCAGCCCCCCGGTCCAACGGGCTATCTACCGCACCGTCCAGGAAGCGCTGACGAACGCCCGCAAGCACGCCCCCGGCGCGGCGGTCCACATCCAAGTCGCCCAAGACGACGGCGCGGTCCAAGCAGCGGTGGTCAACGCGGCGCCGGGACGGCCCGTGGTCCCCCTGCCGAGCGCGAAGCACGGCCTGATCGGCCTCAAACAGCGTGCGGAACTGCTGGGAGGCACCTTCGAAGCGGGGCCGACAAGCCTCGGAGGGTGGAGAGTCGCACTGCGCGTGCCGCTGAAGTCGATGACCTGAGCAGGTCGATCACGGCGCCGTCATCCACCGGGGCACTCGCTGTCGCCGCCGCTTCGCGGAATGCACTGGGCAGGGTCGTACTCGTACTCGGTGGCGGGAGGCGGGTCGGGCCGGAAGAGGCCGCGGGCGTATTCGTTCTGGCCGATCCAGCAGGCCAGCGCGATGGCGACGACCACGAAGCCGATCCCGGTCTTGGGCATGCCGATGGCGACGGCGATGAACGCGACGACTGCGAGACCACCGAGCAGCAGGCCGATCGATAGCGCCAACCGGTCCTGCCACTCCTCGTCTGACGGGCAGCTCGCGGACTCGGGATCGAAGCAGCCGAGCCCGGACAGCCACGCCGCGGCGACGAGGCAGAGGAGTCCGACGCATACCAGCGTCGCCATCACCATGACCACGATCTTCCAAGGTGCGGTGGTGGGTGCGTGACGCTCTTCGGGAGGCAACGATGTCATGCCGCAAGCATCCCCAGCCCGTCAAACGACGATTCAGACGAAGTGGACACGCTTTGTAGGGATCCCACAGGGATACGCGCTTGGCGCCCGGCCGTCGCCGTGGAACTTCTCGGTTTCCTCCAAACGGACGGGCGGGGATCGAGCGCTGCGGCGCGTCAGTTCTCCAGGGCGGCGACGGCCTCGGGGTCGCCGGTGAGATCGGTTCGGGCGGCTTCCCGGCGGCCGCTGAGATAGAGGAGCAGTTCTACCGGGGCGCCGGTGAGGACGGCTCCTCCTGCGGGACCGTAGTGGCGGGTTTCGCCTGCGGGCGTGCGCAGTTCGAGGCCGTGCGGGCGGATCCTGCGGGCGGCTCCCCGGGCGGCGAGTCGCGCGGCCGCCCAGGCGGTCTTGTCGAGGTCGGGGCGGTCGGTGCGGGGCGCGAGGCCGTTGGCGCGGCGGATGTCCTCGTGGTGGATCAGGTACTCGGTGCCGTTGAGGAGGTTGCGGACGCCCGGGATCCGCCACGGTATGAGCGGGGCGCCCGCGCGGAGGCGGGCGGTCAGGGCGGGGAGGCCCTTGGCCTTCTCCGCGGTCATCTTCGGCTCGGTCCATTTGGAGAAGTGCTCGCGCAGCACGAGGTGCGCGGCGAGGTCGAGCGTGGTCCAGCCTTCGCAGAGCGTCGGGGCGTCGGGGCCGAGATCGTCCAGCAGGTCGCACAGGTCGAGGCGCTCGCGCGCGTCCAGCGGCTGTTCACGGGTGGTGCTCATGCGTTACCTCTCGAAGGTCGTGACGGTGGCGATGAGGAGCGGGGCGGTCGAGGCGGCCATGCGGGCGGGGGTGCCGGGGCAGTCGCGGGCGAGCCAGTCGATGACGGTGCCGAGGACGGCGCCCGCGATGAAGGCGGCGCCCGGGTCGTGCTCGTCCGCGACGGGGCTGCGGTCGTGCGTGCCGGTCGTGATGCGCTGCAGCAGGTGGTTGATGACGCGCGCGCTGCCTCCGGCGCCGAGCAGCGGTCGGTAGAGGTGCGCGTGCTCGGCGATGTGCGAGTAGAAGCCGGTCAGCGCGCGCTCGGTCCATGCGAGGTCGGCACCGGCACTGGGACGCGGGGCGGCCGCCGCGAACTCGTCGAACTGGACGGTGCACGCCGAGGCGGCCAGGTCCGCGAGGTCCGTGTAGTGCTCGTAGAACGTGGAACGGTTGACGCCTGCGCGCTTGGTGACGTCCGAGACCGCGACCTGGGCGAGGTCGCGTTCGGCGATGAGCTCCAGCAGGGCGGCCTCCATGGCCGCCCGCGAGCGGCGGGGGCGGGGCTTCGCGGATGGCGTCGGCACGATCCCAGTGTAGGCTTTCCGACAAGTGTCGGATTAAGGATTCGCGAGAGAGCGGGGCGGACATGTCGGTGCTGGGAGTCCGCTGGATCTCGTCCGCGGTGGCCCGGACCATGCAGGCCTCGATGCCGCTGGGCCTCAGGTCGATCGAGCGGGTGAACCGGGAGGTCTTCCCCGAGTTCGCCGGGGACGTGAGCGACATCGAGATCCCGGCGCCGGTCGCACCCGCCCGCGCCGCCGTCTACCGGCCCGCCGCGGGCGAGGCCGCCCCGCCGGTGCACGTGAACTTCCACGGCGGCGGGTTCGTCATGCGCGGCATGGCATTCGACGACCCGCTGTGCCGCTGCCTGGCGGCCGAGGCCGGTGCGGTCGTGGTGAACGTGGACTACGCTGTCGCGCCGCAGCACCGGTTCCCCGCGCCGACGCTTCAGGCGTTCCAGGTCGTCCAGTGGATCGCCGCGCACGGGCGCGAACACGGCTGGGACGGCGCGCGGATGACCGTGGGCGGGCAGAGCGCGGGCGGGAGCATCGCCGCCGCGGTCGCCCGGCAGGCCTTCGAACTCGGAGGCCCGCCGATCGCCTTGCAGGTCCTGCACTACGCGCCGCTGGACCTGACCGTCACCGCGAAGGACAAGCCGACGGCCGCGGCGAATCCGGTGCTGCGCCCTTGGATGTGCGAGGTCTTCGACAACACGTACGTGCCCGACCCGGCCGCGCGCGCCGACCGGCTCGTCTCCCCCGCCGGCCCGTCTGACACCGCCGACCTCACCGGGATCGCGCCCGCGCTCGTCATCACGCCCGAACTCGACCGGCTCCATGACGAGGGGGCACGGTACGCCCGCCGCCTTCAGCAGGCCGGAGCCCTGGTCGAGCACGTGAACGTCCCCGATGCCGACCACGCCTACGACTTGGGCGACCGCGACCGCGCCCGCGAGGTCTACACCGTCATCGCCCGCCGAATCCGACAGGCCACCGAGTGACGCCGCAAGGCGGACGGCGGCTCATCGGCGGTCCACGGAATCCACAAGGTCGGGCTGGGCCGCTGCGCTAGCGCGCCTCGGGATAGAACGCAATGATCGCGGTGTCGCCGGAGACCGACATGAGGGTGTATCCGAGCAGCTCGGTCCCGTCGGCCCCGCCCGAGGCGCCGCCGCCGCCGACACCGAAGGACGTGCTGCTCATGCCGTCCCTGAGGACCAGCGTGACGCCGTCGTCGGTGATCGCGGTGACCTGCACGGTGCCGACGTCGAACTTGTCATCGAACCCGATGCCCGTCCCGGCCTCCACGACCACTTCACAAGTGCCGTCGAAGCAGGCGTCGAGGTCGGTGCCGTCGGCCGCTTCGAGCGGGGTGTCGTCGGTCGGTCGGGCCTCCTCGGTCGGCGAGAGCTCCTCAGTCGGCGTGGGCTCCTCGGTGGGGCTGGGTGATCCGGTCGTCGCGACCGGTTCGGAGGTCGAAGCCTCCTCAGCGGGTCCGCCGCTGCCGCAGCCGGTCGCGGCCAGGACGGCGACGACTGCGACGGGAAGGGCAATCAGATTGCGGCTCATGAGGACTCCTCAGGCTGAACGACACTGGCCGGTGTCGTCTTTGTAGCCCGGCAAGCCCGGGAGGGGTCCCGGCAGCACGCGGGAGCCGGAACCGCCCCCAGGGCATCGTGGGTATCGCGCCTGTTCCTCGCTGGGGGCCAGTACTGCTCGGCAGTCAGCCGCCGCCGGGCGCACCACCGCGTTCGCCCGTGCCGCCGATCGGTCTCCTGTCGGTCAGCCGGAGCTCGAGTTCTTGCTGACCTTGACGTAGCGGGGAGCGTGGAGCGCCGGGCCGCGCTTGGCGCGCAGGATCTGGCCGTCCTCGCCCGCGGACCAGACCGGCCGGGTGGGCCAACGCCGCATCAGCTCGTTGCGGAGGTCCCGGCCGCGCACGTTGGCGATGCCGTTGCCCAGCAGTGCGGCGAGGAACAGGCCCGCCGAGACGACCACCACCAGGAGCGACTCCTCGCGGTACACGGCGAAGACGTCCTCCGAGCCGAGGCCCTTGCCCTGGCCGACCAGGTAGGCGGACACGCCGAACACCAGGCCGACCCCCGACAGGGCCGCCCCGACCAGCGCCAGCGGGTGCGTGCGCCGCTGGGCGTGGTTGCGGAGGAGGTCCTCCTCCGGGCGGCCCGCGCGCGGGTCGGCGAGCTTGGCGAGCAGTTCGGCGCGTTCGGCCCGGCGCTGGCGCCAGTCGAGCAGCATGCCGGCGACCGCGAGGATCGCGGCCAAGGGCAGCAGGACCGCGAAGACCACGAAACCCACGGCGAGGAGGCGTTCGATGAACGAGTTGTAGGTGACCTCGTCGCACTGCGCGCCGGGCCTGGGAGTGGTGCCGCAGCGCATCGCCACTGACGCCTGGAGCGCGACGAAACCCAGGACGAGCAGCGCGGCGGCGGCGAAGAGGAACCGCTCGGCGGGCGTCACGGAGAGGAGCTTCGCCTTGCCCGACGACCGGAACGACCGCTTCCAGGCGGCCGCCTCGTCGCTGGAGCTCCAGTTCGCGGCGATCAGGGCCTGGCGCCGTTCGTGGGCGGGGGTGAGCCACTTGGGGCCGGCGAAGCCGAGCAGGGCCATGAGCGCGGCGTAGCCGATGAGGAGCACGAAGATGAGCACGTCCTCGGAGCTGTCGCCCTCGGCGATCGCGATGCCGAGGGCGACGATCCCGAGGATTCCGGCCATGGCGGCGTTGCCCCAGCCGAAGACGGTCAGCTGGGTCGCCGGTTCGCGGGTCACGGAGATGACCTGGTCGGGCGAGGGGACCTCGTGGCGGGACGCGCCGCCGGCGGCGGCCTTGACGAGCGCCCTGGAGGTGGTCAGTTCGCGCAGGAAGACCGCCAGTGCGAAGGCGGCCCATGCGACCAGCGCGAACACCATGATCATGCCGGCGCTCATGCGCGAGAGGTCGTCGATGGCGTGTTCGAGTCCGGGGTCGTTGAACAGGTGCTCCTCGGCGAGGATGGCGCCGATCATCATGAGGACGAAGGCCGACGCCAAGCCGATGAGGAATGCGAACAGGGCGCGAACGCTGGCGCGCGCGACCTCGCCCCCCAGACCGACGGGGTATTCGTGCCAATGCCAGGACCGTTCGTCGTCGCTCACCGGGGGCTCCGTAACTTTGAGGCGATTTCCGCCGCATCGTACGGGAGCGCCGCCACCGATCTTGTTCAATTCCAGTGACGATGTGACGGGTCTGGTCGGGACGGGTTGGGACGCACAGCTTCTTGACGCTGGTCCGCCCGATGCCGAGCCGCTCGGACAGCACCGGCCGGCGCACTCCGGCCCGGTAGGCGGCGACCCGCGCCTCGATCTCGGTCAGGCACTGTTGCAGGGATTGCGGCCGGTGCGACTCCTCAGCGGCGGCGGAACCGGACGCAACTTCGCCGATCGGCGCATGCAATCGCTGTTCCACCGCCGCACGCATGGCGACGACCTCTTGCGCGGGTTCCGTAGAATTCGCGGCACCATGAGTGCTTTCGGTCCGTCGCGTGAATCGGGCGGGCAAAGACGAGAACGGGTTCGCCGGCAATCCACCAGCGGTTGCGGTTGTGAGTAGGAGCAGCGATGGGGCTTCCGAAGCCGGTCGAGAATTGGGCGCGCAAGACCGATGCGGCCGAAGGCGAATGGGCGCGCGAGGCGGTCGACTCCTGGGCCCGGGACATGACATTCTCGCGGCCGTTCAGCTGGGGCGATGCCGAAGCGGCAGTGCTCGCGCGCGACTACCCGCCGCTGCCCGGATCCTTCGTTGTACGCCTGGTCGGCGTGGTCGCCTGGGTCCTCATCGCGCTCATGGGGCTGCCGACCCTCGGAGGCGCAGTGGTCGGTTTCGCGGTGATCGCGGCCGCCGTCGCCCAGGACAGTCAAGCAGCCGCCGACGTTTGGCTCTCGCCTGCGACGATCCTGTACGGGTTCGGGGTGATCAGCGTCGGCTCGTATCTGAGCATATGGTGGCAGACGCGGCGCCGAAGCCCGGTCACGCTCGTCATATCCGGAACCAGCACGCTCGCCGCCGCGGCCTCGTGGGTGATGCTCGCGCTCTCGCCCTTCACGGCCGAGGGCTGGCTGCCGCTGCTGATCATCGCGACGACGGTCATCGGCACGGCCACGTTCCTGCTCGACGCCTTCTCGAAACCGGAAGGGCGGCCGAAGAACCGCAAGCCCCCGCGACGCGGGCCGAAGGGCGACAAGCGGACGCGCGCGATGAAGGCGCGGCAGCGGCTGCTCGAGGTCGTCGTCCACCGCAGGCTGGTCGACCTCGACGAAGCCGACCGGATTCGGGTCGGCGAGATGCCCCTGGGGTACTGGAACGAGCTTGACGGCCTGAGCGAGCGCGAATGGCGGCGAGTGCTCGAGCGCCGCCACGTCGGCTGGCGCGAATTCGACGCGAAAGGCGGAAACCCCGTGCCCACTGCAACCAAGACCGAGACCGAGACCGAGACCGAGGAAGTCTGATGCCGAAGGCCGCCGCCATCCAGCCCAACGAATGGGCGACGACCCACGACAACTTCTCCCCGTTCGAGATCGAGGCGCTCAACCGCGTCGTGCTCGACTACGCGCACGTGGAGCTGGCCCTCGCGAACCGCTGGTACCGGCGCTCGGCGCTGGGGAGGGCCGTGGCCGGGCTCGGTTTCGCGTTCACGATCTTCTCCCTGTGCGCGGCGGTGTCGCTGGGCATCGTCATGCTCACCGGCGCCATCGACAACGAAGCGCTGCTTCCCGTCGCGTGGGCGGGCACCGGCCTGTCCGCCTGCGCAGTCCTCGGCCTTCTCGTGCCGTGGCTGCTGACGCCGTACCGGCAGTGGGACCGGACCATGCACGGCATCACGGTGATGATCATCGTGATCGCGACGCTGTCGCTCGGGGCGGCGCTCTTCCGCACGTGGGAGTTCGCCTCGAACGCCGTGCTGGCCGTGCCGTTCCTCCTGTTGACCGCGTTCGCGGTCGGCGTCATCGTCGTCCACGTCCGGCTGCGGGTCACCGAGAAGCCCCCGGCGGTGGAGGCCGCATCCTTGTCGCCGCGCGACATCGAGGTCCTCCGGAAGGTCCGGCAACGGGCCCTGAAAATCCTGCGGTCCCGGAACGTCGTGGCGTACAAGGACTTCCGCGGCTTCGACGCGGCTCCCTTCGACACCGCTCCCGGCGACGCCCCGTCCGATGCGACCGGCGGCCAGGCCTGAAACCCAGGCCGCCGCCGTCCAGCCCGACGAACGGATGCTGACCGAGATGCAGCCGAAGTCGACCGATCACGCTGACGCACAGAGGTTCTCGCAGACCCCCGCTGATCGCCACCCCTGCCTGTCCGGTCGTCGGCTAGTATCGACGCCCTATCGAAACCCCCGCCCTATGGGATCAGGTCTCTCAATGTCCGGTAAATCATTCAGCGGTCGGCGCATGGAGTCGCGAATCGGCACCTTCCTCGGCCCCGAGCGCACCTCGGTCCTGGTCCGCCGCACGCGGATCATTGGCGCCTGCCTCGGGTTCGCCCTCCTCGCGGTGTCCGTCGTCCTAGGAACCATGGACGGTGGATTCGAGTGGACCGCCTATCACGGCTCGAGCTTCCGCAGCAGCAGCGGCACCGGACTCTCCTACGAGGGCACCGGCGTCGTGTTCGGCCTCGTCTTCCTTCTCGGCCCCCTCAGCGTCGGCTACGCGCTCCGGGCCGGCGCGGGCGATCTGCTGTACCTCGACGGCACTCAGCTGACCGTCGTGAGGCTCGGACGGCGCGTGCCCAAGACCTTCGACCTCTCCCGGGCCCGTTCGGAAGTGCGCCTGGAGAAGGTGCCCGGTTCCCGGCCTGGCAGCGCCGAGGCACGCGAGAACACCGGCAGCCACCGGCCGGTCCTGGTGCTGCTCTCCGAGACCGGGCGCCGCGAAACCGTCATCGAACTCGCCGACCAGCGCAGCCGCGCCATGCGCCTCCGCGATGAGACCCGGGCGCTCGAAGCCGCGATGCGCTTCGGCCTCGACCCCGCGATCCAGCACACCGCAGGCCAGCTCCGCACCCTGCTCCGCTGGACGAGGCTCCCGGTCATCCACGACGCCGCCCCCGATGCGATCCCGGCGAGTCCGCCCGATGCCGCATCAGCCCCGATCGCCCGGACCCGCGTCACCAGCGGGGTCGAAGGCCCGGAAATCGAGGTCGTCGGGCCGGGTCGCGGCTGAGGAGAGCTCACTCCAGCCGACCCGCATTCGCCCGAGCGCAGGCCGCACCGACGATCACCGCCGGCATCAGGCCAAGGACCGGTGCGCGGCCCCTTGTCTGCGATCGCATCTCGGACACCTCACCCTCCTTTTACCTGGGCTGAGAACCTCGTCCGAGGATGCGGTCCGGCGGTTCAACACCGCCGGACCGCCCCGATCGGGCCGGCTCGGACCGAATTGAGCGATCCGGCTGGCTGGCCCTGCGGCTCCTTAATTCAGGGTGAAGCTGATGAACCGGGGCTTGTAGATGCTCGGGTCCGTGTAGTGCGATCCTTCGGCGGTCATGCGACTGTCGAAGGTGTTGACGTTGTAGGACATGACGAACCGGTTGCCGGAACTGATCGTCGGGTGCAGGTGCGCGTTGTACGCGAAGATCCGCTCGTCGTGGTAGGGCTCGCCGAACATGCCCGTCTCAGGCATCGCGTAGACCAGGCTCTGGTTGGTGAAGGGCCCGGCCGGCGAGCAGGAGGTGTAGGCGAACACCTGGTTGTTGAAGGCCAGGGTCGAGTCCTGGGTGACCAGGACGTACTGGTTGTTCCACTTGGTCACCGAGTACTCGTTGGCGATGCCGTTGAGGCCGATGCCCGTGTCGGACTCGTACGCGGTCCACCCGTCGGCGGTCCAGTACTGCCACTTGCCGGTGGCGCCGAGGTCGGAGCCGTGGACGCGGGCGATCCGCTGCTTCTTGTTCGTCGGGGCGTCGGCGATCCCGTAGATGTAGGTGTAGCCGTCGCCCGACTGGCTGGCGGGCAGCAGCGCCGAGCCCCAGGCCCCGGCCTGCGAGGGCAGGGCCTCGACGCTGATCGGGTCCTTGAGGTTGGAGAGCGAGAAGGTGGCGACGACGTTCTGGTCGAAGCGCCAGTCCCAGTCGCCCGAACCGAACCGCAGGTACTCCTGGAAGATCACCTGGAGGTAGTCGGTGCCGTTCTGGCGCGAGATCATCCCGTCGCCGAGCCAGTACCAGTGGTTGGCCTCGGGCGGCGGCATGATCGCCTCCGGGTTCGCGGCGGTGCCGCCCTGGATGGTGGAGAGGCCGCTCCCGTCCTGTCTGACGAAGGTGCTGTTGATGAGCGGCGCGGTGACCGGTCTGGTGCCGTCGCTGTTGAGCGGCCCCAGGAACGTGTCGGAGAACAGCCACAGCAGGTCGCCGTCGGGCAGGCGCACCGAGTAGGTGGAGTCGCCGCCGGTCCAGCCGTCCGGGGTGGACTCGGCGTAGTCGAGGAACTGCTGCTCAGGGGCGACGCCGTCGTCCTGGAGGTTGCTCACGGTCAGGTTCGAGAGGTTGCACGACGGATGGTCGAGCGGGACCAGGGCCCTGACGCGGAACCGGTACTCGCGGCCGTCGCCGTCGGCCTCGACCGAGTTCGTCTGGAGGTCGGTGCGAGTGGCGATGAGGGTGACGACCATCGGGTAGGCGTAGTCGGTGACGCTGATGGTGTTGTTCGCGTCGGGGTAGACCGCGCGTGCGGCCGTCGGGTACTCCGAGAGGCTGCCGGGGCTGCCCTGCGCCGACCAGACCATCGCCACGTACTCGAGGTCGTCGCGGTCCTCGGTGGAGATGGTGAGCCGGGACTGGTAGCCGTCGGCGGGGTCGCCGGAGTTCTGGACGGCCGAGAAGTCGAAGTAGGCGGAGCCGCCCGGTTCGATGTCGGCCGCGTAGGTCTCCTGCGTGCCCATGGGTACGGCGCGGGTGGTGCGGTAGGGGCGGTACTCCCCGAGAAGGTGGTCGTCGGTGCGCGAGTCGCCCATGAGGAAGTCGCGCCAAAGGTCGCGCTCGGTGTCGTTGTAGCCGTAGCCGGCCATGGGGTTCGGCGGGGCACCGCCCTGCTCGGCGGCGAGGCGGTAGTTCGCCACGGAGTAGCCGAGGAGCGTGGAGGGGATGTCGAGCCCGTACGCGGTGAGCACGGCCTTGATCGCCGTGATCGGCGTCGAGTCGTGGTCCCTGATGTGCTCCCAGGTCTTGCGGACCGCCGAGACGCTCCCGGTCTGCTCGTTGAGGTAGAACGCCAGTGTGAAGGTGCTGTACTGGCGTGAGCTGCCGAGCGCTTCGGCGGCGTTGAGGGCGCGCCCCGGGTCACCGAGGTGCTCGGGGATCGCGTGGGCGTACATCATCGCGGCGGTCGGGTTGCGCGGGTCGTACGGCTGGAGGCGGTAGGACATGAGGGTGGCCCACTCGGCGGTGGACTCCATCCACCAGTTCATGGTCTTGAAGTCGCTGCCGCCCATCCAATCGCGCACGTAGGCCCAGCCGATGTCGCCGGTGTCGTCCCAGTACTGGTACTGGACGATGTGGAAGAACTCGTGCCGGGGCAGGTAGTCGTAGTTGTCCGAGTCGTTCAGGCCCGGGTCCGAGGGCAGGATGATCATCGGCTGGCTGTTCGCGCCGAACGGGAGCGTGAACGCGCCGCCGTTGAACCAGCCCTCCTGGGTGTCGTTGAGCCCCACGATGACCGCCCAAGGGCCGCTGCCGGGGTCGACGTCGTAGCCCATCTGCCGGTAGGCCGCCTGGGCCTCGGCGATGGCGTTGATCATGTCGACGACCGCGGTGGGGCGGCCGTTGGCGCCGGCGGCGGCGGGGACGCCGCGGGTGTCTCCGGGGTTGTCCTTGACGTCGTAGAGGAACACGAAGTCGCCGGCGAACGCCTGGCACTCGTAGTCGTGGAAGTTGTAGTTGTAGGAGGAGGCGCAGTCGTCGGCGGCCGCGGTGGCGGCGTCCTCCATGGCGAACGGCTCCATGTCGAGCGACTCGGCGGTGATCTCCTGGCGCACGGCGCCGTTCTCGGCGGCCCGCGCCGAGCCCGCTTCGTAGGGGCCGAACTCGGCGTCACCGTCGTCGGAGAACGCGTCGAAGGCGGCCTGGTCGAACGGCTGGGGCTCGGGGACGCCCTGCTGCTGGAGCTCCTCGGTCTCCGCCTCGGCGTGGGAGGTGGTCTCAGGGGCCGGTTCCGGTGGGGCGGCCTGGGTGGGCTGGATGACCAGCATGCTGACGAATATCGCTGTAGCGCAAGCGATCGGAAGTCTTCTCAAGACTGTCCTCCGTCCGATGGTATCGATACCAGTGAGTATGGCAGCGACCGCCGCATTCGGATAGAGCTCAGTGGAGGCGAATTTTCGCGCCCGCCGCCGCGCCCCGACTCGATGCCGCATCGACCGACCCGCCCGCCTCGCGCGCGACACCACCGAGCCGCCATCGGAGGCCCAACTCCCTGACGCGGGACGGGCGGTCGCCGCTGATGACCCGCGCACCGATGACGCCGGCGCCTACCGGCCCGGCGTTCATGCCTCCTGCCGGAGACGAATCGCAGGCCCTGCGCGTCACCCTCAGAGATCGCTTGCGGGCCTTGGGAAACGACCGTGAAACCGAGGCTGGGCGCGACAGTTTAAAGCCGGGAGTGCCAACAAACCCCCGTCAAACCATTGACTACACATCGATATCTCTCTATAGTTCGAATCGCCGGAAAATCATCAGATGTTTCGGAGCTGGGTCGCAAGATGTGAGCGATAACAAGTATGCGATGAACCTGCGACTTCATGACCCGACGAATCTCAACTAAGGAGGCCAAGATGGCCTGGATGGAAACTCCCAAGAGCCGCAGGCGGATGCTCCTCGGCGGAGCCGGCGTGCTCGCCGGGGCCGCCGCCGCGACCGTCCTCAACCCGTTCACCGGCACGGCCCTAGCCGCCACGGTCGACACCTCCGCCTGGTATGTGCTGGTGAACCGCAACAGTGGCAAGGCCCTGGACGTCAGCGGCGTGTCCACCGCCGACGGGGCCCTGCTGCACCAGTGGACCCGCACGAACGCCAGCAACCAGCAGTTCCAGTTCGTGGACGCCGGCGGCGGCTACTACCGGATCAGGGCGCGGCACTCGGGCAAGGTGCTCGACGTTTCCGGCTGGTCGACCGCCGACGGTGCCGCCATCCACCAGTGGACCGACCACGGAGGCGCCAACCAGCAGTTCCGGCTGGCCGACTCCGACAGCGGCTACGTACGCCTGATCAACCGCAACAGCAACAAGGCGGTCGAGGTCCAGAACGCGGCGACCAACGACGGCGCGGGCGTCGTGCAGTTCAACGACTGGGGCGGCGCCAACCAGCAATGGCAGCTCGCTCGCGTCGACGGCGGCAGTGGCGCCTGCGCGCTTCCGTCGAACTACCGCTGGACATCGACCGGCCCGCTCGCGGAACCGAAGAACGGACAGGTCGCGCTCAAGGACTTCACCGCAGTCCGCCACAACGGCCAGTACCTCGTCTACGCGACCACGCACGACGCCGGAGACGCCTGGAACTCGGTCGTCTTCAGCCCGTTCACCAACTGGTCCGACATGGCCTCGGCCACCCAGACCAGGTTGACGAGCTTCAACCCGGTGGCCCCGACGCTGATCTACTTCGCCCCGAAGAACATCTGGGTGCTCGCCTACCAGTGGGGCTGGCCGTACAAGTTCTCCTACCGCACGTCGACCAACCCCGCCGACCCCAACAGCTGGGGCCCGCACCAGGAGCTCTTCAACGGGGAACTCCCCGTGAACAACCCCATCGACCAGACCCTCATCGCCGACGACCAGAACATGTACCTGTTCTTCGCCAACGACGAAGGCCAGATCTACCGCTCCACCATGCCCCTCGGGAACTTCCCGAGCAGCTTCGGCACGAACTACCAGCTCGTCATGAGCGACACGAAGGCGAACCTGTTCGAGGCGGTCGAGGTCTACAAGGTCCAGGGCCAGAACCAGTACCTCATGATCGTCGAGGCCATGGGCAGCCAGGGCCGCTACTTCCGCTCGTTCACGGCCACCAGCCTGAACGGCACGTGGACGCCGCAGGCCGCCACCGAGGCCAACCCGTTCGCAGGCAAGGCCAACAGTGGCGCCACGTGGACCAACGACATCAGCCACGGCGACCTGGTGCGCACCAACCCCGACCAGACCAAGACCATCGACCCCTGCAACCTGCAGTTCCTCTACCAGGGACGCGACCCCCGCTCTGACGGCATGGACTACGGTCTCCTGCCCTACCGGCCGGGCCTGCTGACCCTGCAGCGCTAGCGGTACGACGCAGGTCCGTCTCGGGGGTTCCTGAGGCAGCGGGCGGGCTCGGTGCGAGACCGAGCCCGCCCGGATCAGACTGCCGTCGGGATCGGCGACCGCGACGGAACGGCCGAATCGGCGAACCTGCGCTAGCTTCGACCGTTCGCCGACACCGTCACCGACCTCGACCCGCGCAGCCGCGTCAGGGAGCCTGCACACCGGCCGAAAGATCGTCTTCCTGCCAGGCGGGCGCTCAGAAAGCCCTTGGATCGTGTTCGGACCCACGTAACGTCGAGTCATGGCAATGGGAACCACGCGTCGATCGCTGATCGGCGTCGGACTCGCTGTCGGGCTCCTGGCGGCGCGTCGACTTGGCCCCTGGTGGTTGACCGCGCGAACGCACCTGGCCGTCGTCCCGGCCGGCTTCGCGGCGTCCAGCGCCATGACGCGCGGACTCCGAGAGCGAGCCGCCGAAAGAGGGGCGCGCGAACCGTCCGGAACGCGCCGGATCAGCGGTGCCCGATGATGGCCGCGCCAAGTCCTCGACCGCGCCGCCACCCGCTCATCGCCGCAGTGGCGTCGTTCAACACGGTCACCGCGGCCTTCGGCGCGGTCGGCCTCACCTTCGGCTGGCTCTCCTTGGGAGCGACGGTCACCAGCCGCCTCCCATGGGAGAGCACGGTGGTCGCCGGTATCGCACTGGGCGCCATCGTCGCCGTACCGAATGCGGCCCTCGCTGCTGCCGCGCTGCGAGGCAGCGCATACTGCGGCCCGCTCTCGATCCTCGCGGGTGTGCTCGTCGTCGGCTGGATCGTCGTCGAGGTCGCCTTCATCCGCGAGTTCAGTCTCTTTCAGCCGTTCTATGCCGCTCTTGGTCTGTCGCAAGTCTGGTTGGGCCGGCGCATCGGCCGATCCGACACCAGAACTTGAGCGGTCAGGTGCCGACCCGGACGACGACGACCGGGCAGGGGGCGTGGTGGACGCAGTACTGGCTGACCGATCCGAGCATGGCCCGGGCGACCTCGTCGCGGCCGTGCTCGCCCACCACGAGCAGGTCGGCGTGCGCGGACTGCCGCAGGAGCGCCTCTGCCGGGTCGCCGAGGACGACCAGGCGGGTCACGGTGACACCGGTGTCGCCTTCGGCCGCGGCGATCGCCGCGTCGAGCGCGGTGCCGGCTTCGGCGGCGATGTCAACGCCCGGCAGCAGGGGGACGGGCGCGCCGAAGCTGATCGGGTACTTCCAGGCGTAGACCGCTTCGACGTCGGCGCCGGTCGCCTTCGCCTGCTCAATCGCCCAGCGCAGTGCCGACCGCGCCGCCGGCGAGCCGTCGACGCCGACGACGATGCGACGACGGGGCCGTGCTCGGTCTGCCTCTTCCACCCGCGTCCTCCCGCTTTCAGGGTGCCCCAGTTCGGCGTCGGGCGCTGGGCCATTGCCTCTATCGCGTGCGGATGTCGGGCGCGACGGATCGGCGTCGCCCTCCGGCTCGTCCTGATAGCGTCGGCATCGAGGGGCATCGCCGCGCTCCCGCCGGGGTCGGTTCCGTCGGGGGATGCGCCGGAGGAGGTGCGGACGTGGACGCCAAGCGAATCCCGACATCACTGAGTCCGACGCTCGCGCTGGGCCTGCTCGGCCACGAGGAGTTCGGGCGGGTCGCCTTCGTTTCGGAGGGCCTGCCGACCATCAGGCCGATCAACCACGTCCTCGTCGAAGGCCTCATCATCGTCCACACAGGGCATCACACGGCGTTCGCCCGAGCGGTCCTCGCCGACCCCGGGACGCATGTGGCCTACCAGGCCGACGCGATCGACAGGCACACGCGGCTGGGCTGGAGCGTCCTCGTGGCCGGCACCGCAGCGGACATCACCGACAGCCGCCGCACCGAGCGCCTCGGCCCCCGCGTCCGCTCCTGGCTGCAGCGCCCGCACGACACCGTCATCGCCATCACCCCGCAAGAGGTCACCGGCCTGCGCCTCACCGTCGAGCACTGAGCCGAACGCCCGGACCGGGCCGTCGGCTCCCGCTCTTGATGAACCGAGGCTCGGGCGGCAACCCGTCCGGAAACGGGCGCGCGTGCGATATGAACGAGTCGAATGCGGGTCCGTGCTCTTCGAGCTTTGGCGCAACCGGGGCGAGGTCCTGACGGCCGGGTTAGAGTCCGAAAGAAAGGGGGGATCGATATGACCGTTCCTGAATCCAGCGGCGGGGTCGTCATCGTCGGCGTGGACGGGTCGCCTTCGTCGCGTCGGGCGCTGCGGTGGGCGGTGGAGCAGGCCGAGGCGACCGGCAAACGCGTGGTGGCAGTGCAGGCGTGGCAGGTGCCCGCCATGTACGGCACCGGAGCGATGGTGATGCCGGGAGTCGACTGGGGCGAGGAGGCCCGCACCGCACTGGAGTCGACCGTCGCGTCCGCCGTCGGAAAGGAGTCGCGGGCGGCGATCGAGCAGCGGGTCGTCGAGGGTCATCCGGCTTCGGCCCTCCTGGACCAGGTCGGGGACGCCGACTCGGATCTGCTCGTCGTGGGCAGCCGGGGCCACGGCGGGTTCGTCGGCATGCTGCTGGGTTCGGTGAGCCTCCATGTCGTGGCCCACGCGCGCTGTCCGGTGGTCGTCGTCCACGACAAGGTGTGACGGTCGCCGACCGGGATCCGCATTGGCATGCGCCGCTGCTCGACCTGTCGTCATCCCCGTCGCTTCGCCGTGTTGCCGGCGTGTGCTCCCGTCAGGTCGAGGGCGATGGCCAGGATCAACGTCGCGGTCCAGGCGTTGACCGGATCAAAGAGCAGGGGTTCGCGCGTACCCACGAGGTTCGCGATGAGCCAGACGATGAACCATATGAGTGTCATGACCGGCCTCCCTTTCGGAATGGCGCTCGGATTTCCCTGGCCCGGTGGGCCACCAGACCGCTGAAAGCCGACCGTCGCGGTCGGCGGGTTCCGATGCTTCCAGTCTGGCAGGCCCTGCCTTGCGCGATAGCCGCTTGGCGAAACGCGGTCGAGGCGGCCGGTTCAGAGCAGACTGAAAGCGTTCTCCTCTTCCTGGGCGTTGTGCAGCCGCATGATCGCGTGCAGACCGTACAGGCCTGCGCGCAGGTCGGTGAGGTCCTCGGGTTCGGGCCGGTCGCGGATGTCGTCGAGGAGGCGTCGCAGGCGACGCACCTGGTGTTCGATCTCGGCGTGGGTGCGGCTGAGCGCACCGACCGGGTCGGGTCCGAGCGCGCGGGCGATGATCGGCAGGAGCTGCTCCTCCTCGGCTCGTTCATGGGGTAGCAGGTCGCGCTCGAGCCGGTCGAGCAGCTCACGCGCCCGGTTCAGGCCGGTGTCGGTGGCGGAGAGGTCGTCGGCGACGGCCCGGATCTGTTCGATCTGCGGGATGAGGGCGTTGTGCTGCTCGAACAACCGCCGGGCCGCAGTGCGGTCGGCCTCCGAGAGAACGACGGTGTGGGTTCGTCCGGGGAGCAGTACCGCCAGCGCCATCATGATGGCGGCGACGTCGATGACTTCCTGCAGGACGGCGCCCACGGTAGGTGTCAGGAGGCCCGCGGCGGCGAGCGCCATGGCCGCGGCGGAGAGCCCCATGCCGGTTCCGGCCGCGCGGCGGGCGATCCGACGGCTGCGGCGTGCGATGAGGATCGCGTCAGCCAGGCCGTCGACGCGGTCGGAGGTGAGCACGACGTCGGCGGCTTCGGCCGAAGCCGTCGCACCCCGGGCGGCGAGGGCGACCCCGGCGCCCGCGGCGGCAAGAGCGGGAGCGTCGTTGATGCCGTCGCCGATCATGATCGTCGGGGCCCGGGACTGCTCGTCTTGGACGATCGCGAGTTTCTCGGCGGGGTCGCGGTCGGCGTAGACGGCGTCGATCCCCACGATCCGTCCTACGGATTCGGCGATGTCGGCTCGGTCGCCGCTGATGAGCACGGTCCGCTGGATGCCGGCCTGTCGCAGCGCGCGCATCATCCGTGGCGCTTCGGCGCGCAACGGGTCGGTGAGCAGGAGGACTCCTGCGGGCCGCCCGTCGACGGCGACGAAGACCGTCAGCGATCCGTCTGCGGCGGCCCGTCGCCTTGCCCGACGGAGCCAAGCAGGAATCGGGTGGTCGCCGATGATCCAGGTGGCCTTGCCGAGGCGGATGTCGCGGCCGTCGACGTTGCCGCGAAGGCCGTAGCCGGGCACTTCTTCGACTCCGGACACCGGGGTGAGGGCGAGGCCGCGGTCGCGGGCGGCGGTGACGATCGCGGCGGCCAGGACGTGCGCGGAGGACTGGTCGAGTGACGCGGCGAGGCGGAGGAGGTCGTCGCCGTCCGTGTTCTCGGCGGTGATCACTTCGCTGATTGCGGGGTGCCCGCGGGTGAGGGTTCCGGTCTTGTCGAACAGGAGCACCCGCCCGTCGGCGAGCTGTTCGAGGGCGGCTCCGCCTTTGACGATGACGCCGTGGCGCGACGCGCGGGAGAGGCCGGACATGATCGCGATGGGGGCGGCCAGCAGCAGGGGGCAGGGGGTCGCGACCACGAGCACCGCGACGGCTCGCACGGGGTCGCCGGAGAAGAACCATGCCAGGCCCGCGACGGCGAGGGTCAGCGGCACGAACGCCACGGCGAAGCGGTCGGCGAGGCGCACGAACGGCGCCGTTGACGCCTGGGCCTGCTCGACCAGTCGCAGCACACCGGTGTAGGCGGATCGGCTCGCGGTTTCGGTCGCGATCATCCGGGCGGGGCGTCCGGCGTTGACGACGCCGCTGCGCACGTCGCCGCCTGCGTGCCGCTCGACCGGCATCGGCTCGCCGGACAGCGCGGACTCGTCGAACGAAGTGGGTTCGAGGAGGCGGCCGTCGACCGGCACGATCTCGCCCGTGCCGACGAGGAGGTGGTCGCCGACGGCGACCTCGGCCACGGGGATCTCGTGGACGCCGTCGTGGTCCTCGCGGCGGGCGATCCGTGGCGCCCGCGTCGCCAGGGCGCTCAGCTCCCGTTCGGCGCGCGCGGAGGCCCTGGCTTCGAGGACGCCGCCGGTGAACAGCATGACCGCGATGATCGCGCCGGCGAGGGGTTCGCGTACGAGCAGGGCGCCGACGAGGGCCAGCCAGGCGACGATGTCCACGGACGGCTGCCGGTGGCGCAGGGCCACCGCGATCGTGAATGTGGAGTGGATCAGGCCGAGCCCGGTCGCGGCGACCCATAGGCCCGCCGCGGTTGCTTCGGCGCCTGCGATCGCGAATGCGACGCCCGCGAGCAGCAGTGCGGTCGCCGTGAGGAGCAGCAGCGCGTCGCGGTGGGTTCGTGACCTGTCGAGGAGCTGCCTGGGCCCTGCGGAATCCATGCCGTCTTCCCTTCGACTCCATGATCGCACTGATAGGACCCGTCCCGGCGCGTCCGCGCCAGGGAGCCGATGGCTGAGCCCGCGGGTGCGGTTCCCGCGGGCAGCGTCCGCTTCAGGCTGGGCGCGAGTCGGCGCCCTGGGGCCGGGAGGCGCCGAGCGCGCCTCTGAGTCGAGCTGCCGCGTATTCGGGTGGCACGGGGTTGACCGCTATCCCCGTGCCCAGCTCGAATCCGGCCGTCGTGGTGAGCCGCGGGAGCACGTCGAGATGCCAGGAGAAGCGTTCGGCGCGCTCTGCACCGCAAGGGGCGCTCAGGACCAGGTAGTTGTAGGGGACATCGCCCAGCAGTGCGCGCAGCGCAGCGAGGAGGCGGCGGACCGTTCGGGCGGTCGCGGCCAGCGTCGCGTCCGATACGTCCGCGAACGACGCTTCGTTCTCGCGCGGCAGCACGCGCACCGCGTAGGGGGCGGTGGACGCGAAGGGGGCGAGGGCGACCACCTGATCGAGTTCGGCGACGACGCGGGTGCCGTCGGCCAGCTCAGCGGTGGTGACATCGGTATGGAGGCTGCTGCCGCGGTCATCGTGGTAGGCGCGGGCGATGTCGAGCCGCTGTCGATGGCGCGGCGGGACGACGGGGAGCGCGGCGATCTGGGAATGCGGGTGGCGCAGGGAGGTTCCCGCGGCGGTGCCGTGGTTGCGGAAGGGCAGCACGAGGCCGCCCGGCCAAGTGTCGCGCAGCGCCCGGGACCGGTCGCGGTAGGCGTCGAAGACGGCCGTGACGGCGGCGTCGTCGAGGTCGGGCAGGTCGAGGTCGTGGTGCGGCGACTCGATGACGACCTCGTGCGAGCCGGTGCCGTCGGCCGTGATGAACGGGCCGCCGAGGCGGCGCCGGGTCAGCCCCGGCCTGGCCGCCAGGAGGGGGAAGCGGTTGGGCACCACTCGGACCGACCAACCCTCGCCCGCGCTGCGCCACACCTCCCCCGGGGTTCGGTCCTCGTTGCCGGGGCAGAAGGGGCAGTCCGGGTCGGTGGCCGAGTCCTGCGGTTCGGCGGCCGGTTCGGGCGTCCGGTGCGGGCGGAGGGCGCGCCTCGGGGCGATGAGGACCCAGTCTCGGGTGAAGGGATCCTGCCGCAGTTCGGGAACCGGCTCGGCCGCTCCGCTTTCATCCTTCGGGGCCCACTTCATCGCCCGCCCCGCAGTGCCGTGCGAAGGAACAGGTGCGGGTTCTCCGCGAACTCCCGCGCGCAGGACGCCGAGCAGAAGCGGTACTGCCTTCCGTCATGGCTCACCTGGTGCTCGGCCCGGGGGCCGAGCCGCATCCCGCACACCGGGTCGCGGTCCTCACCGCTCACCGCTGCCGCCGCCGGTGTGCGCGGCGGCGTGGGGACCTGCTCGAGCAGGTCCGCGTAAAGGCGGAGCTCGTCACCGATGAGACGGGGCAGCAGGAACCGACGCCGGACCCGTTCGCGCCCGGCGAGCGCGAGGTCGCGCCTTGCTTCGCGATCGCTCAGCAGGTCCAAGACGCGCTCGGCGCACGATTCGATGTCGTCGACCAGGTAACCGCCGACACCGTCGGCCAGCTGCAGCGGAATGCCGCCCGCCCGGCCCGCGACGACTGGGGTGCCCTTCCAGATCGCCTCGGTCACCACCAGTCCGAACCCTTCGCGCAGCGACTTCTGGATCACCACGTCGGCATGGCGCTGGAAGGCGTTGACTTCGATGTTGCCCACACCGGTGAGGTTGGTGAACAGGTAGATGTCGGGGTCGTCGGCCGCATCGGTGCTGATCTCGCGGTAGACCTGCCAGCCCTGGGGGTCGTCGAGCGCCATCGAGCCGACCAGTGCCAGTTGGACGTGCGGCATGCGGCGCTTGACGATCCGGTAGGCGGCGATCACGCCGAGCGGGTCCTTCCAGTGGTCGAACCTGGACACCTGCACCAGCAAGGGCCGGGTGACGTCGACGCCGATCCAGTCGAGCACCTCGGTCGCGAGCGCGTCGTCGAGGTTGAGGTTCTTGGGGCTGATCGGGTCGATGGCGGGAGGGATGACCTCCACGCGGCGGGGCGGCGCGTCCGGCGGGGCGAACGAGCCGAGGGTGTACACCGCGGCGTCGTACTCGCTCAGCAGCGGCTTGAGCCTCTCGAGCACCGCCGGGTCGGGTGCCGAGCTGTCGATGTGGCAGCGCCAGACCCACACCGCGTCGCGCCGACCCACGAGGTTGCGCAGCATGAGCGGTTGCGGGTCGTGCACGACGACGATGTCGTAGGACTCAGCGACATGGGCGGCCGCCTTCGCCGAAGTCCGCTCGTAGATCTCCCACTCCGCCCGGGTGACGCCGCGCGTGCCGCCTTGGAGGGCGTTGTGGATCGCTTTGGTCACCGAGAAGAACTCATTGGAGCCGGGGATGGTCTTCCACCTCGCGACGATGCCCAGGTCGCGCAGGAGCGGGATCTCCGACCGCAGGATCTCTGCCACGCCGCCGCCGTAAGCGGTGGCGTTGAGGTGCAGCACGCGCAGCCCCTGGAGGCTCCGCGCCAACCGGCGCAGTTCGTCCACCGCCTCATCGCCCGCACTGGCACGGTAGGTGTCCAGGCTGCTTCGGCCCACTGCGACGTTCTGAAGCATCGCGATTCGCCTCCGGCGCCCGTGCCGCCGAGCCCGCACGCTGCGAGGCGGCTCACGTGGCTGGTCTTGATTCTCACCCTGGACGGTGCGCTGGAAGCCCGCTTCGGCCGGTTGTCCGAATTCGAGCGGATCGCCGGGCCGGGGCGTGCCAGACCGCCTCCACGTTGTTGCGTCCTCACCGTGGGCGGATGTCGTGCCGTATGGGGGTTCACCTGCCCCAGGCCGGCTCGCAGCAGGTACCAAGGCGGAAGGGCTCCTGGGGGCTTTGCCGCTACCGGTACCGCGGCGCTCGCACTCGGGTTAGGGTCCGGGAAGGAGGGCCGTTATGTCCGATCGTGAGACAGCGCACGGGATCATCGTGGTGGGCGTGGACGGATCGACGTCGTCGCGCGAGGCGCTGGAGTGGGCCGTCCGGCAGGCCGGCGTGACCGGAGCGAAGGTCGTCGCAGTACAGGCCTGGCTGGCGCCCACCGACTACGCCACCGGTGGACTGCTGGTCCCCGAGGAGGAATGGGCGACCGAGGCGGAAGCATCGCTGGCGTCCCTCGTCTCCCATGTCGCGGCCGACCAGCCGCAGGTGGAGATCGAGCAGCGGGTCGTCAAGGGGCACCCGGCCGCGGCACTGGTGGAAGCGGCCCGGGACGCCGACTTGCTGGTCGTGGGCAGCCGGGGTCACGGCGGGTTCACCGGGACACTGCTCGGCTCGGTGAGTCACCACGTCTTGCACCGCGCCGGCTGTCCGGTCGTGGTCGTCCGCGGCACTGACGCTCCGGTGGGACCGTCGCACTGAAGTCCGCCCGCCTGCCGTCGGTCGGGTTCTTTGCCGGTGCCGGCCAGGCGCGACTGCACCTCGATGTGCAACGCCGCAGCCCGGCGGGTTCGGGCAACGAGGGGGGATCAGGTTGACCCGGCCTCAAGCGTTGTCGTTGACGACGACCACGGGGCAGTTCGCGTATCGGATGCAGTGGAGGCTCACCGATCCGAGCAGCGCGCCGGCGAACGCGCCCCGGCCGCGGCTGCCCACGACCAGCAGATCGGCGTGCTCGGCCTCGTGCAGCAGCACCGCGGCCGGGTGCCCCTCGACGGCTCGCAGCTCGACCGGCACCCGCGGCCGCGCCTCGCAGGCGGGCGCGGCACTCGATTCGAGCGCCGCCTTGGCATCTGCCGCCCATTGGGCGCCCCGCGGGACCAGCGAGCCGGTGCCGTACCCGCTCGGCGCCCTCCAGGCGAGGACGGCCACGACATTCGAACCGGTCCTCTCGGCCTGCGCAAGGGACCACTGGAGCGCGCGCAGCGATGACGCCGACCCGTCGACGCCCACGACGATCGTGCCCACTGCGGCCTTGCGATCGGACATTCCGCCCCCTCGTTCGGACTCTAACCCGGCCGTCCGGGCGGCCACCCCGATAGCGGTGAAGATCCATGCGGGCTCACCGTCTCGGGATCGGCCGATTCCCGAGACGGGAATCCGGCGGCGGGCCACCCTGGGTAGATGGAAGCAGCACCGAAACGTGATACTGAACGGCTGCGGGGGCGGGTCGCGCTGGTGACCGGCGCTGCGAGCGGCATCGGACGGGCGACCGTCGAACGACTGAGCGCCGAGGGCGCCTCGGTGGTCGCGGCCGACATCCAGGACGCCCCCGGGGAGACGATCGCCGCGAACCTGCGTGAACAAGGCGCACGCGCCGTCTTCCAGCACCATGACGTGGCCGACGAAACCTCTTGGCGGTCCTGCGTCGAGCGGGCCCTCACCGAATTCGGCGGTCTCGACATCCTGGTCAACAACGCTGGCATCGGCGATATCGCCACCATCGAGGAGACCACCGCCGACGACTGGGAGCGCACGATCGCCGTCGACCAGACCGGCGTCTTCCTCGGCATGAAGACCGCGGCCGAAGCGCTCAAGCAGTCAGGGCACGGCTCGATCGTCAACATCAGCTCCATCTTCGGCGCCTCAGGCGGGTTCGGAACCTCGCCGGCGTACCACGCCGCCAAAGGCGCGGTGCGGATCCTGACGAAGAACGCGGCCCTGCACTGGGCGAGGGAGGGGGTGCGCGTGAATTCGGTGCACCCCGGCTTCATCGACACCCCGATGCTGCAGGCCGCCAAAGGAACCGAGTACGAGACCGCGATGATCGACCTCACCCCGGTCGGACGCCTGGGCAGGCCCGAGGAAGTCGCGGCTTGCGTGGCGTTCCTGGCCGGCGACGACGCCTCGTTCATCACCGGCTCCGAACTGTACGTCGACGGCGGGTACCTCGCCAGGTAGCGACCGGAGGCCCGGTCGCGGACCGGCGCAGTGCGGCCCCGCGCCGCGGGAAGCTCCGGGAAGTCCCGGCACCGCCGAACTCGATCCGATCGAAACCGTTACTCCGCCGGCAAGGCCGGAGGAGACTGGAGAGGCCCTGTAGAAGGAGGCCCGCATGGAACAGGGAAAACGCGAGCGCGTCATGGTCGGTATCGACGGCTCACCGACGTCGCTTCGGGCGCTGCGTTGGGCGCTGCGGTACGCCGAGCGAACCGGCGCGAGGATCGAAGCGGTCCACGCGTGGCAGATCCCGACCTCCTATGGAGCGCCGGTGGCGGTGCTGCCCGGCGAGGACTTCGCCGCGACGGCCGAGCGAGCACTGAACGCGGCCGTCGACCGGGAACTCAGTGGTCGGGAGAACCTCGACGTGGAGCGCGTAGCCGAGATGGGGTATCCCCCGAAAGTCCTGGTCGAGCGTTCCAAGACGGCCGATCTCCTGGTCGTCGGCAGCAGGGGCCGCGGCGGCTTCGCCGGGACGTTCCTGGGTTCGGTCAGTCTTCACTGCGTCGCGCATGCGGCCTGCCCAGTCGTGGTGGTGCGCGCGAACGACTAAGGCCGGCCCGCCTGCAGCGGGCCTTGCCGGCCCGGCGAGGTCAAGGCAGGTCCGGGTTGCCGCCTTCGAGCCGGGCTCGCGCTTTGTCGTAGGTCGCCGCGTCGATCTCCCCCGCGGCGTAGCGGCGGTCGAGCGTCTCGCGCGGTGTCTCCCGATACGTCGGCATTCGAGCACCGGATTCCTGATGCGATTCGATCGCTCGGCTGATCCTGATCACCGCCCAGACGAACAGCACCAGGACGGCGGCCCAGAACAGCATCATGAAGCCCATCCACCACCAGTCGCCGCCCGACATCTGGTCGTCCTGCCAATTCATCATCGTGCCCACCCCATTGCTGTTATTCGACTCAAATCCACACTGACCCATCCCGAGCGCATATTCTGGAGATCGGGACTATCGAACAGCCTGTGCGAAGCCGGGACTGCACCGCTGAGACGACCATTCGGGACCTTCGCCCTCATTGGAGGCGGAAATTCGTCCCCGTCGTTCCTTCAGAACGGTCGCGGTACTGAAATCGTGCGGTGCACGGCGATAGGAGCCACCGTTGAGTTTCACGAACCATGAGTTCTGGACCCTGGTCCACGGCATGGTCTTCGGTGCGGTCTTCCTGCTGGGGTTCGCGGGAGGCCTCGAAGGCCTGTGGGCGATGCGCCCGCACCAGCTCACCGCCGCCGGGATCCGCTCCCGGGCCCTGCGCCTCAAGATCGGAACGACCGCCATGGCGATCGCCGCCTGGGGCACCGTGCTCACCGGGACCTGGATCGTCTACCCCTGGTACCGGGAGGAGACGCCCGACAGCCCGAAGTCGGTGCTCCTGGCCGACCCCGCGACCGCGGACTGGCACGAGTTCGGCATGGAGTGGAAAGAGCACATCGCCTGGCTGAGCCCGCTGCTGGCCACGACGGTCGCGTTCATCGTCCTCTACTACGGCGCCGGCCTCATCCGCCACGACCGCCTGCGCCGGACCACGCTCGTCCTGTTCGTGCTCGCGTTCGCCGCCGCGGCGGTCGCCGGGCTGTTCGGCGCGCTCATCACCAAGAGCGCGCCCGTCGTCTAGGAGAATGATCCATGACCGTGCAACCGGACGGCGCCGACGCCCCGGTCCCCGAGCTCGAGGGCCGCATCGACAAGCCCGAGGGGCCCATCAAGGCCGCCCTCCTCGCGGTCGGCATCGGCGCCTTCACCCTCGGACTCCTGACCACGTGCGCCGAGGCCAACGAGGCCGTCAAGGACTTCCTCGACTTCTACGGTCCGGTCGGCCCGCTCTCGGGCAAGACCACCGTCACCGTCGTCGTGTGGCTCGTCGTCTGGGGCGTCCTGCACCTGGCGTACCGGAAGCAGGAGGTCGAATCGCGGAAGGCGCTGGCCGTGTCGCTGGTCCTGATCGGACTAGGGTTGCTGGGGACGTTCCCGGTCTTCTTCACGGCGTTCGCACCATGACCTGACCGTCCATGCCACGGCGACGACAAGACTGGAACCTGAGGAGAGGGCAATGTCAGACCGCCTGCATTCGAGCCGCCCGATCGTTGTCGGCGTCGACGGATCGGCCCCGGCACGCAGAGCGCTGGACTGGGCGATGGCATACGCCGAGTTGAAGGGGGCGCCGGTCCTCGCAGTGCGCGCGTGGCAGGTCCCGTTCTCCTCCGGAGTCGACTCGACGGTGATGACGACGACCGAGTACGTGGCAGCCATGCGACGCGACCTCGAGAAAGCGGTCGACGAAGCCGAACTCGAACACCCCCGGGTACACGTCTCCGCCCTCCTCACGGAAGGGCGCCCCGGCCGGGTCCTGGTCGACCAGTCCGAGCACGCCGACCTCCTCGTGGTCGGCAGCCGCGGACACGGCCGCCTGGTAGGCACGGCCATCGGCTCGGTCAGCCAGTACTGCGTCACCCACGGACACGGCCCGGTCCTCGTCATTCGCGACGACGACTAGTACGGGGCGTCCTGCAACCGCGTGACTACGCCGACTGGTGCAGCACTCGCGCTTTCTCGGTCTGAAACTCCTCTTCGGTGAGTTTCCCGCGATCGTGCAGATCGGCGAGCACCCGCAGCTGCTCAGCGGTGTTGTCCGGGCTGTATTTCGCGACGAACGCGCGACTGCCCTCATCGATCGCCTGCCGCTCGGCCGCGGTCGCACCGGCCGGGCGGGCGATGAGATAGATCAGCGTGCCGAAGAAGGGCAGGAGGATCACGACCACGACCCAGAGGGCCTTGAGCCAGCCCTTGAGGTCGTCCCTGCGGAAGACGTCGAACAGCGCGAAGACCCACATCATCACCAGCGGCAGCCAGATCAGCAGCAGCCAGAAGACATCCCAGAACGACATGTCGTCCCCCTCATTCCAGGTGCGGGACATCCTGTCCCGAGAATCCGGTATGTCAAAACCGCGAGGCGCCTTTCGAGAAACCGCGCTTCCGCCCCCGCAGCGCCGGCTTTCTCACTCCGATACGGCATTCGTCGCGCGAAGTCGCTGCGACCAGGCCTCGCGTTCGCTACGTTGGCATCGAATCCCGAACGGTTGGGGGAGCCGGTGGACGATGAGCCTTTGTCGCGGAGCGAGCGTGCCGAGCTGGAGCGGCTGCGCGCCGAGGTCGCGGCGCGCAAACCGCATGCGAGATCCGGCCGTCGTGGCGCGCGCTGGCTCGGCGCCGTGGTGGTGCTGGTACTGGCCGCGCTGATCGGGATGCTGTCGATCGTGGTCGTCTATGCGCGCGACCAGCTGCTCGACACCGACCGCTACGTGGCGACGGTGGCGCCGCTGGCGGAAGACGACGACGTCCGCGCGGCGGTGTCGGCCCGTGTCGCCGACACCGTGAACGAGAAGCTCGACATCGAGTCCTACGTCGACCAGGCCATGGACGCGATCCAGACACGCGGCGCCCCCGAAAGGCTGGACGCGCTGGCCGCGCCGATCGCCTCGGCCCTCGAGGGGTTCGTGGCCGACCAGGTCCACGCCGTCGTCTACAGCGACCGGTTCGCGCAGCTGTGGACGAGTGCCAACACCACCGCCCACGAGGCCGTCGCCGCGATCTTGCGCGGGGAGACCTCCGAGACGCTCCAAGTGCAGGGGGACACGCTCTACATCGACCTCGGACCGCTCGTCGAGCAGGTCAAATCGGCGCTCGTCGACCGGGGCCTGACGATCGCCGAACGGATACCCGCGGTATCGGTGCAGTTCGCCCTCATCGAGGTCCGCGGTCTCGCGAACGCGCAGGGCGCTGCCGAACTGCTTGATGTGCTCGCATGGGCGATGCCGCTGACGGCGATCGCATTGCTGCTCGCAGGCGTCTACATCGCCCCGAACCGGCGCCGGGCGCTCCTGATCGGGGCCGTGCTGCTGGCCGCTGCCATGCTCGTCCTGCTGATCGCGGTGGCCGTCGCGCGGACGATCACGCTCGCGAACCTCCCTGAGGAGGTCCGCTCGCCCGAAGCGGTGGCTTCGGTCTATGACATCGTGGTCCGCTTCCTGACCGCGGGAGCGCAGACCGCCATCGTCGTGGCCCTCATCGTCGCCCTTGCCGCCTGGCTCGCGGGCCCCGGCGTCGGCGCCGCGGCGATCCGCCGGGCGGCCTCCGGGCTCCTCGACCTCGCCGCCACGGGCCTCGCCCGAAGCGGTCTGCCGCTCGGCCCCGTCCCGGCGTTCCTGGTCAGGAACCGGCGGGCCTTGGAATGGGCAGCGGTCGCACTCGCGCTGGTCTGGCTGATCCTGTGGCCGCACCGAGGCGTCTCGGGGGCGCTGTGGGTCACCCTGACACTCGCCGCGGTCGTGGCCGTCATCGAAGTGCTCGCGAGAACGGAACAGCGGAAACAGATGCCACTCACTGCGGCGCACCCCTGAGCCCACGAGTCGCGAGCGGAGGCGGTGACGGGCCAGGCGGGGGCCGCAGCCTCGGCCGGACCTCTGCAGTCGGGATCCTGCTGGGCGGCCTCTGCGGGTTTCCAGTTTTCCGGGATATCCGCGTTGGTGCGACTTAGCCTCAGGAGGTCATTTTCCAACTCTGGAGGGGGCTTTCAAGCCGATGACCATCATCACCACCAAGAAGCAGCAGCGGGCGAGGACCGTTCGCCATGTGACGGCAAGTGTGGCCGCGGGCGCGGTCGTGGGCCTGGCGGTCGCGGGGGTCGCCGTGGCCGCCAAGCGCACTGAGCGGGTCCTGCCCAAACTGCCGGCGCCCGGCGCGACCATCGAGGCCGAACTGATGTCGAAGGGCATCGAACTGAACGTCGCGAACGAGCGGCTCCGCACCGGCCCCCTCCAGGGCCGCGCCGTCTTCGAGATCGAGGAGCACGGGGTCGAACTGGCCGCCGTGCGAACGAAGATCAAGGAGTTCCGGCTCTCTTCCGCCGACGACCGCGGCGAAATCGCCATCACGGTCGAGCCCCGCCAAGGGGCCGAGCGCGAATCCTCGGCGCTGCGGCGCGCGTCCGCCCAGTCGCCCCGCTTCCAGCACACGCTGACGCTCGCGTGCGTCATCACCATCGACAACCCGCGAGCATTCGGGCTGGATGCCGACAAGCCGCTGAAGCTGAAGTCGAAGTTGCCGGTCGAGCTCTCCGGAAAGCCGTTCGGCTTCCCCGACGACCGTGCGCGATACGGGCTCAAGGGCAAGGCCGCCCTTTCGGTGGTGGGGAGCCCGGCCCGCGACGCCTCGCTGGTGAGGTTCCCGTTGCGGATCCAGCAGTTCTAGCGAACAGACGCGGTGCTGCTGGACCCTCGGGTGCAGCAGCACCGCTGGCTCCGCAATGCCCGCGCCGCGCGGTCCCCGGGCCAGTCGAGCGCCGCCATCCCAACAGGGCCGAGTGCGGACCATCGGCTCGCTTCGCTGGAGGCCCCGGACGCGATTGAGCGTTCCGCACGCCGGCGGAGTACCGTTGCGGTAGAGGTCCTGGCTCATGGATAGGACGCATGTGGTGCCACCGCAGTCGGCGCTGGACGAGATGGACTACGCGGCGCTTTTCGCGGCGACGCCGAGCCCTTACCTGGTGCTGGGATCAGACCTCGTGATCGTGGAGGTCAACCAGGCGTATCTGGCGGCCACCGGCCGCACCCGCGACGACCTCATCGGACAGCACATCTTCGACGCCTTCCCGCCGAACCCGGACGACCCTGAGGCCGACGGCGTGCAGAACCTGAACGCCTCGCTCCATCGCGTCCTCGTCTCACGCAAGCCCGACACGATGGCCCTCCAGAAGTACGACATCCCCATCATGGACCGGCCGGGCGAGTTCGAGGAGCGCTGGTGGTCACCCGTCAACACGCCGCTCCTGGCCCCGGACGGGACGGTTCGGTGGATCATCCACCGCGTGGAGGATGTCACCGCGTTCATCCGCGCCCACGCCCCCGGCAGTCGGTCCTCAATCGAGCGGGAGGCCTTGGAGGCCGAGCTGTACGCTCGGGCACTCGAGCTCCAGCGCGTCAACGAGGAGCTCCGGCTGGCCAACAAACGCGAGCGCCAGGTCGCGCTGACCCTCCAAGAAGCCATGCTGCGCTCCCCCGACCTGCGCCACCACTCCAACGTCGCGGTGCGCTACCTGCCCGCCACGGAGTCGCTGAACGTGGGCGGGGATTGGTACGACCTGGTGGACCTCAGCGACGGCTGCTTCGCGGCGGCCGTCGGCGACGTCGCGGGCCACGGTCTGGAGGCCGCCGCCGTCATGGGCATGCTGCGGAGCGCGCTCAGTGCCGCCATTCGCGCCGTGGAGCGGCCCGCCCAGGCACTGGAGGTCGTGAGCCTGTACTCCCGCTCGGTCGACGAGGCGTTGAACACCACCGCAGTCAAGGTGATGGTCGATCCCCGCAGCAGCCTGATCACCTACAGCAACGCCGGGCATCCGCCACCGGTCCTGGTGCGTCCGAACGGCGACTGCGAGCGGCTGAACAAGGCCGTCGACCCGCCGCTGGGCGCGCTCCCCCTGCACGTCCCCCGCTCCCAAGCCGGGCATTCCTACGCCTCCGGCGACACACTCGTGCTCTACAGCGACGGGTTGATCGAACGTCACGGCGAGGACATCGACGTCGGCATCGACCGCCTCGTCGCGTCGTTGGCGCGCCACAGCGCCAACACTCCCGAGCGCCTGGCCGACGCGGTACTCGCCGACCTCGGCGTCGAGGGCGGCGCACCCGACGACATCGCCCTGGTCGTCATGCGGCTGTGACCGCCGATCGCCACCGGGCTTCCAACGGGCGTCGCCATTCGTGCGGCGCCGACCGGTGCGCGCATCGGCCGGCCGGCCGGGTCACTTCCCCACTGTGAGCCGCAATCCCGTGATCGTCTGCGGTTCGATGGCGATGACCATGTCCAGTGGGTGTTTCATCCAGGACTGGACTTGCAGCCCGATCTGCGTCGCATGCGGTTCGCGGGAGACGTCGGTGGCGGTGCCTGTGACGAGCACGCTCCATCCGAGCCGGGTGCGCGGCTCGATTTCGTCGACCTGGTAGGCCACCTGCAGGCCTGCTCGGCGCCGCACCGCCCTCCCGAGCGCTGAGGTGTGTCGCGTGTAGAGGATGATCCGGCCGTCGAGCAGGACGTGGTTCAGTGGCCTAATGGTCGGGGTGTCGTCGGCGAGAAAGGCGACGCGGCCGAACTCGGCACGGTCGAGCAGGCCGAGCGCGACCTCCGGGTCGAGTTCGACGGGGACTCGCTCGTTCTCCACCGCTTCCCCTCCGAGACGACCAATGCGGATGCGGTCTCCACTGCCGCCGCGGGTCCGCCGCTCCGTGAGTCGACCGTACCAAGGTTCCGGGCCGCAGGCCGTCAAATGTTCGAGCGCGCACCGGCAGCGAGCGCGTCCTTCCTCTGCTTCACTCTCGATTCAATTCGAGAGCGCCGCCGATGCGAGTTCGGTCGCCCAGGAGCGGGCTCGGTCGAGTTCGCCCGGTGCCAGTGGACCGAGGGTCTTCTCGACCTTGAAGCTCGCCGGGCGCGCGAAGATCGTGAATCCGCTGCGGCGCAGTCGGCGAGCTGCGGCTCGAGCGGCCCACCCGGGCACGTGGCTGATCCGCGTGTCGAAGACGACCGCCCGCGTGCCGGGCGCGGCTTCGGCCGCCTCGAGCCATTCCCGGATGCCGATACCGGGGGAGACCAGTCGGTCCGGCGTCATGCCCGCAGCCTCTTGGCGTGAAGTCGGGCGGCTCAACGTGAACCCGTGTGTGGGGGCGCCGAGCACCACCAGGCCGATGGAGGCGTCGATCGACGCCGGTGCCTCGCCGACTTCGTGGAGCTCGACCTCCATGTGCCTTGCGAGCTCCTCGGCGAGGGTCTCGGCGACGGCCCTCGTGTTGCCGAACATCGATTCGTAGATCACCGCGGCTCGCATGCGACCGCCTTTCTGAAGACGAGGAATGAACTTCGGCCGGGACCGGACCTGGAACCGGGCCCGGCCGGATCCCCGAGCGGGGATCCGTGCCGCGCGGATCAGCGCGTGTCGGTGGCCTCCTGCTGTGCGGCGACGGCTGCCCGGCCGGCCTCGAGGCGGGCGATGGGGACGCGGAACGGCGAGCAGGAGACGTAGTCGAGGCCGATGCGGTCGAAGAAGCGGACTGAGGACGGGTCGCCGCCGTGCTCGCCGCAGACGCCGATGGCGAGGTCGCGGTTGGCAGCCCTGCCCTCTGCGACCGCGAGCTCGACGAGGCGGCCGACCCCCTCTTCGTCGAGCGACTCGAACGGGGAGTCGGCGAAGACGCCCTTGGCGAAGTAGACCGGGAAGAAGGAGCCTTCGACATCGTCGCGGGAGAATCCCCAGGTCGTCTGCGTGAGATCGTTGGTACCGAACGAGAAGAACGCGGCACTCTCGGCGATGCGCCCCGCCGTCAGGGCGGCCCGGGGCAGCTCGATCATCGTGCCGATCGCCGCCTCGACGGCGATGCCGGTCTCCTCGGCGACCTCGTCGAGAACGCGCCGGATCCCGGCGTGCATGAGATCGAACTCTTCGACTCCGCCGACGAGCGGCACCATGATCTCCGGCCGCGGGTCACCGCCGGCCCTGATGCGGTCCGTCGCCGCGAGCGCGATGGCGCGGACCTGGACCTCGACCAGCCCAGGGACGGCCAGGCCGAGTCGCACACCGCGCAGTCCGAGCATCGGGTTCTGCTCGTGGAGGCGGCGCACGGCCGCCAGCAGCCGGACGTCGGCCTCGTCGGGCTCGCCGCGCGCTTCGGCGAGCGCGACCTTGACCGACAGCTCGGTGAGGTTGGGCAGAAACTCGTGCAGCGGCGGGTCCAGGAGCCGGATCGTGACGGGCAGCCCGTCCATGGCGGCGAGGAGGCCGGTGAAGTCCCCGAGCTGGAGCGGGAGGAGTTCGGCGAGCGCGCTGCTGCGTTCGTCCTCGGTCTCGGCCGTGACGAGCCGCTCGATCAGGCGGCGGCGCTCGCCGAGGAACATGTGCTCGGTGCGGCACAGGCCGATGCCGCCAGCGCCGAAGCGCCGGGCCCGGGAGGCGTCTTCGGGCGTGTCGGCGTTGGCGTGGACGCCCATGCGGCGGCGTTCGTCGGCGTAGACCATCATGCGGGCGACGGCTTGGACGACGGGGTCGGCGTCACGCTGCTCGGGGGTGAGGCGGCCTTCGAAGTACTCCACGACCGGGGGCGGGACGACCGGGATCGCGCCGGCGAACACGGCTCCGGTGGCGCCGTCGATGGAGAGGATGTCGCCTTCGCGCACGAGGGCGCCGCCAGGTGTCGTGAACTGCTTGCGGTCGTAGTCGATCTGGAGGTCGTCGGCGCCGACGACGCAGGTCTTGCCCATGCCTCGGGCGACGACGGCGGCGTGCGAGGTCTTGCCGCCGCGGCTGGTGAGGACGCCGGCGGCGGCGATGATGCCGGGGAGGTCGTCCGGGCTCGTCTCCCGCCTGACCAGGATGGTCGGGCCTTCGTGCAGTTCGGCGGTGGCGGCGTCGAAGACGGCGGCGCCCACCGCGGCTCCGGGCGAGGCGGGCACGCCGGAGGCGATCGGCTCGGCCTTCGCCTCGCTGTCGAACTGGGAGAACATCAGTTTGGCCAGCTGCTCGCCGGAGACGCGGCCGAGGGCTTCCTCGACGCTGATGCGGCCTTCGTCGACCAGTTGGAGGGCGATGCGGAAGGCGGCTGCGGCGGTGCGCTTGCCGATGCGGGTCTGCAGCATCCACAAGCGGCCGTGCTCGATGGTGAACTCGATGTCGCACAGGTCTTGGTAGTGCGATTCGAGGAGGGCCATGATGCGCGTCAGTTCGGCGTAGGCGGCGGGGTCGAGGTGCTCGAGCTGGGCGAGCGGCACGGGGCTGCGCACGCCGGCGACGACGTCCTCGCCTTGGGCGTTGGCGAGGTAGTCGCCGTAGACGCCGGGAGCGCCGGTGGCGGGGTCGCGGGTGAAGGCGACGCCGGTCCCCGAGTCGGGCCCGAGGTTGCCGTAGACCATCGCCATGACGTTGACGGCGGTGCCGAGGTCCTCGGGGATGCGTTCGCTGCGGCGGTAGACGCGGGCGCGGTCGGTGTTCCAGGAGTCGAAGACGGCGCGGACGGTCATGTCCAGCTGCTCGCGCGGGTCCTGCGGGAAGTCGGCCCCGGTGGCGGCTTTGACGATCCGCTTGTAGTCGTCCACGAGGCCGCGCAGGGCCGCGGCGTCCAGGTCGATGTCGCGCCGCGCTCCGCTTCGGCGCTTGGCGTCGTCCAGGGCGCTGGTGAACGCCTCGGACTCGATGCCCAGGACCGTGGCGCCGAACATCTGGATGAGGCGCCGGTAGGAGTCCCAGGCGAAGCGTTCGCCGCCGGAGGCGGCCAGGCCGATCACGGCCTCGTCGTTGAGGCCGATGTCCAGGACGGTGTCCATCATGCCGGGCATGGAGAACTTCGCCCCTGAGCGGACGGAGACGAGCAGCGGGTCTTCAGGGTCGCCGAGGCGTCTGCCGCGGTCGGCCTCGAGGCGGGCCAGGTGCTCGTCGATCTCTTCGCGCAGGCCCGGGGGGTCGTCGCCGGTGGCGAGGTAGCGGCGGCACGCATCGGTGGTGATGGTGAATCCGGGAGGGACCGGCAGTCCGAGGTTGGTCATCTCGGCGAGCCCGGCGCCCTTGCCGCCGAGGAGGTCCCGCTGGTCTTTGTCGCCTTCGGCGAAGGCGTACACGTACCTGCGCGTCGTTGTGTCCATCGCGGTGTCCTCCTTGGTGTGGTGCCCATGGTTCATCCGATGCAAGACCGGCCCGTCCAGCTTGGGCCGATCGGCGCTCGCGCCGGGGGCTAACGGCCGAAACGTCGGCAGTCGGCCCCCGAAAGGTCGCAGCGCAGGCGTCGGGCGAGCGGGTCCGGGCGGTCCCGTGGGAACCGTGGCCCCCGAAGGGCCTTTAGTCCTTTGCATGGCGGACCTCAGGGGATGGTCCGCGGCCGCGGATCGCCGATACTTGAGGGCATGGACCGAGAACCGATCAGGGTGTTCCTGCTCGACGACCACGAGGTGGTCAGGCGGGGACTGTGCGAACTACTGGAGCGCGACGGCGACATCAAGGTGGTCGGCGAGGCCGCGGACGTGGCGGAAGCCGTCCGGCGCTTCCCCGCGGCACGGCCGGACGTGGCGGTGCTGGACGCGCAACTGCCCGACGGCAGCGGCGTCGACGTGTGCCGCAAGATCAAGGAAACCGACCCGGGCATCGCCGTGGTCATCCTGACCTCGTATGAGGACGACGCGACGCTGTTCGCCGCGATCGAGGCCGGGGCGTCCGGATTCCTGCTCAAGCAGGTGCGCGGCAACGACCTCGTCGAGGGCGTGCGCACGCTCGCCGCCGGAGGGTCGCTGCTGGACGCCCGGATGACCGGCGCGGTGCTGGAGCGGCTGCGAACCGGCCCGCCGACGGCCCCCGAGCTGGACCTGCTCTCCGAGCAGGAGCAGCGCATCCTCGAGCTCATCGGCGACGGGTTGACCAACCGGCAGATCGCCGAGCGGATGCACCTGGCCGAGAAGACCGTGAAGAACTATGTGACCCGTGTGCTCGGCAAGCTCGGCCTGGAGCGGCGCACACAGGCCGCGGTCCTGGCGTCGCGGTTGTTCAGCTGACCGACCGCGGCCCCGCCCTCACTCTGGCGGATCGAGCGGGATCGACCAGCGCAGCTCGGTGCCGGACGGTTCGGCCGGGAATATCGCGAACTCGCCGCCGAGCGACTCGGTCCGGGAAGCGAGGTTCGCCAGTCCCCGGCGCGGCGCCCGCGCAGGGATGCCGACCCCGTCGTCGGACACCCGCATTCGCAGTGCCGCCTCCTCGACCGCGATCGCTACGGTCACACGCCGTGCCTTCGCGTGGCGGGCGGCGTTGGACAGGGCCTCGCGCAGCATGGCGAGCATCTCGATCCGCACCCGCTCGGGCACCTCGTCGTCGACCGGCCCTGAGAACTCCACCTGCGGGGCGAAGCCGAGGTGGTGGCGCACCACTCCGGCCAGGCCCCTGACGGTCTGCGAGAACGCCTGGTCGGTGTCGGTGTGGAGGCTGAAGATCGCCGCGCGCAGATCGGAGATGGCGCCGTCGATCTCGTCGACCGCCGCGTGGACCCGTTCGGCCGCCACCGGCTCGCCGACCAGGTGCACGATCGACTGCAGCTGCAGCCCGGTCGCGAAGAGCCGCTGAATGACCAGGTCGTGGAGGTCGCGCCCGATGCGGTCGCGATCGCGGAAGACGACCAGGCGCTCCCGCTCGGCCTGCGAGGCGGCGAGCTGGCCGTACAACCGGGCGTTGTCGATGGCGACGCCGGCCGCCGCCGCGAGGGCCTTGATGATGTCCTCGTCGTCGTCGGTGAACATGCCGCCGCCGCGCTTGTCGGTCAGATACAGGTTCCCCCAGGCTTTGTCGCCCACCTTCACCGGAACGCCGAGGAACGTCCGCATCGGAGGATGACCGGGCGGGAACCCGACTGAGGCGGGGTGCTGCGAGAGGTCTTCGAGCCGCAGCGGCTCGGGAACCTCGATGATGTGCCCCAGAATGCCCCTGCCGGCAGGCGGTGCCCCGAGTGCGGCGATCTCCTCGGCGGTGAGGCCGTGGGTGCGGAAGTCGGCCAGGCCCCCTGAGTCGTCCAGGACGCCGAGCGCCCCGTAGCGGGCGTCCACCAGCGTGCAGGCCGCGGCCACGATCCGGTCGAGGATCGCCGCGAGCTCGAGGTCGGACCCGATGCTGATGACCGCGTCCAGCAGCGCCCGCAACCGCTCCCGGCCCAGCACGATCTCATCGATCCGCGACGACAACTCCCCCAGCAGGTCGTCGATCGGCAGTTGACGCAGAGGCGGTTGGCCGTGCGGGTCCGGCGGCGCGGGCTTCATGCCCCGATCGTATCGACTTCCGGTCGGAGCACAAGGGATGCCCGGCTTTGGGCCTGCGCAGTGGGGACTTCCGTCCCTGCCGCGCGGCGGCCGCGGCGGCGAGGCTGGAGACGCACCGAAGAACGACTACCCCAACGGAGCCACCGATGGACACCACCCTCCCCGCGGCATTGACCGAGGCGCGCCTGCGCCAGATCGACGCCTACTGGCGCGCCGCCAACTACCTCACCGTCGGCCAGATCTACCTGCTCGACAACCCGCTCCTACGGGAGCCGCTGCGTCCCGAGCACATCAAGCCGCGCCTGCTCGGCCACTGGGGCACCAGCCCCGCCCTCAACCTGGTCTACGCGCATCTCAACCGGTGCATCACCGAGAAGGGGCTCGACATGGTCTACATGGCCGGGCCCGGCCACGGCGGCCCCGCCATGCTCGCCAACACCTGGCTCGAGGGCACCTACTCCGAGCACCACCCGTCCGTCAGCCGCGATGAGGCCGGCATGGCGCGCCTGTTCCGCCAGTTCTCCTTCCCCGGCGGCGTCCCCAGCCACGCCGCGCCCGAGGTGCCCGGCTCCATCCACGAGGGGGGCGAGCTGGGCTACTCGCTCATGCACGCCTACGGGGCCGCTTTCGACAACCCCGACCTCACGGTCGCCTGCGTCATCGGCGACGGCGAGGCCGAGACCGGCCCGCTGGCCGCCTCCTGGCTCTCGAACGTGTTCCTCAACCCCGCTCGTGACGGCGCGGTCCTGCCGATCCTCAACCTCAACGGCTACAAGATCGCCAATCCCACCGTGCTCGACCGCATCCCCCGCGACGACCTCATGTCGATGATGCGCGGCTTCGGCTACGACCCGCACCTGGTGGAAGGGGACGACCCCGCGACGATCCACCGCGCGCTCGCCGCGGCGCTCGACACCGCCTTCGACCGCATCAACGCGATCCAGCACGAGGCCCGCTCCGGCGGCCGTGTGGAACGGCCGCGCTGGCCCATGGTCGTGCTTCGCACCCCGAAGGGCTGGACGGGACCGCGCGAACTCGACGGCAAGCCGGTCGAAGGCACCTGGCGCTCGCACCAGGTCCCCCTGGGGGCGGTCCGGGAGGACCCGGCCCAGCTCGCGGCCCTGGAGGACTGGCTGCGGTCCTACCACCCCGAGGAGCTGTTCGACGCGACCGGCGCCCCGGCCGCCGAACTGCGGTCCGCCGCGCCCCGAGGCGACCGGCGCATGAGCGCCAGCCCGCACGCCAACGGCGGCCTCCTGCTGCGCGACCTGGTGCTCCCGGACTTCCGCGCGTACGGCGTGGCGGTCGACCGGCCCGGCGGGACGGACGCCGAAGCCACGCGGGTCCTCGGCGCATGGGTCCGCGACGTCATCGCCGCCAACCCCGACCGGTTCCGGCTCTTCGGCCCCGACGAGGTTGCCTCCAACCGGCTCGGCGCCGCCTTCGAGGTCACCGACCGCGCCTTCAACGCCCGCATCGAACCCGGCGACGACCACCTCGGCCCTGACGGCCGGGTCATGGAGGTGCTCTCGGAGCACCTGTGCCAGGGCTGGCTCGAGGGCTACCTGCTCACCGGCCGGCACGGGCTGTTCACCAGCTACGAGGCGTTCATCCACCTGGTCGACTCCATGTTCAACCAGCACGCCAAGTGGCTCAAGACCACCAACGGCATCCCGTGGCGGCGCCCGATCGCCTCGCTCAACTACCTCTTGTCGAGCCACGTGTGGCGCCAGGACCACAACGGCTTCTCCCACCAGGACCCCGGCTTCATCGACCACGTGGTCAACAAGAAGGCCGAGGTCGTCCGGGTGTACCTGCCGCCGGACGCCAACACCCTTTTGTCCACGATGGACCACTGCCTGCTGAGCCGCCAGTACGTGAACGTGGTCGTCACCGGGAAGCAGCCGGCCCCGAACTGGCTCACCATGGACGAGGCCGTGCGCCACTGCACGAGGGGCCTGGGCATCTGGGAGTGGGCCTCCAACTGCGCGGACGGCGAACCCGACGTGGTGCTCGCCTGCGCCGGCGACGTGCCCACACTGGAGACCGTCGCCGCGGCCGACCTGCTGCGCCGCCACCTGCCGCACTTGAAGGTCCGCGTCGTCAACGTCGTGGACCTCATGCGGCTCCAGCCCGACACCGAGCACCCGCACGGCATGCCCGACCGGCAGTACGACGCCCTGTTCACCACCGACAAGCCGGTTATCTTCGCCTTCCACGGCTACCCGTGGCTCATCCACCGGCTCACCTACCGCCGCGCCGGGCACGAGCACCTCCACGTTCGCGGCTACAAGGAGGAGGGCACCACGACCACGCCGTTCGACATGGTCATGCTCAACGACCTCGACCGCTTCACCCTCGTCACCGACGTGATCGACCGGGTGCCGGGACTCGGCCAGGCCGCCGCAGGGCTGCGTCAGGAGATGGTCGACGCCCGCCTGGCCTGCCGCGAGTACACCCGCGAGCACGGTGTCGACCACCCGGCCGTCGCCGACTGGCGGCCCGGCCGGCCGCTGTCCTTGTAGCGCAGGGCGAGAGGGGCGGACCGGATCGGTCCGTCCCTCTCGCACTGCCGTCGCGGCGATCCGCGAACCGGGGGACGTACGCTGTCCGGCTCGGGACCATCGTCCCCTGCCGGATCGTCCTCCGCTCGGCCAAGCTGGCGACATGAGCGAACGCAGACAAGCCGCCCCGGGCGAAGCGCCGACAAGGACGGAATCCCGCCGATTCATGGAAAACCCTTGCACGAGTGGAGCACTGCTGTGACCACCGCGATCGACATGAGCGCGCCCCCCGAATACCATCGCATCGCCGCCGCCGAGGTGCTCCTCCTGCTGGGGAGCGATCCCCGCACCGGACTGTCCACAGAAGACGCCAGCGCGCTGCTCGCCCGGACCGGCCCCAACAGCCTGCCCGCCGCCGTTCGCACCAGCCTGCCGGTGCGAATCCTGCGGCAGGTCCACAATCCACTGATATACGTGCTGCTCGCCGCCGGAGCGATCACCGCGGTGCTCGGCGAGTACGTCGACTCGTCCGTGATCTTCGGCGTGGTGATCGTCAACGCGGCCATCGGGCTCGTCCAGGAGTCCAAGGCCGAGGCCGAACTCGCCGGGCTCCGCTCGATGGTCCGCACCGACGCGAGAGTCGTCCGCGACGGGACCGAGCGCACCGTGCCCTCCGAGACGCTGGTCCCCGGCGACCTGGTCAGGCTCGAGGCCGGCGACAAGGTCCCGGCGGACCTGCGCTTGACGCACGCGGTCGAGCTGCGGGTCGACGAGTCGGCGCTGACCGGGGAATCCGAACCGGTGGAGAAGCACGTCGACTCGCTGCCCGCCGTCCTCCCCGTTTCAGACAGGCGCAACATGGCGTACTCCGGCACGCTCGTCACCTCGGGATCCGGCACCGGCGTCGTGTGCGCGACCGGCACCGGCACCCAGCTCGGCGAGATCCACCGGCTCATCGGCGCCGCACACACCCTGACCACGCCGCTGACGGCGAAGCTCGCCGGGTTCAGCCGACTGCTGACCTTCGGCATCCTGTTCTTGGCCGCCGTCACCTTCGCGGTCGGGCTGCTGCGAGGGCACGACGCGGTCGCGATGTTCACCGCGGCGATCGCTCTCGCCGTCGGCGCGATCCCCGAAGGACTCCCCGCCGCGGTCACGGTCACGCTCGCCATCGGCGTGTCCAGAATGGCGCGCCGCCGCGCCGTCATCAGACACCTGCCGACCGTCGAGACGCTCGGCAGCACCACGGTGATCTGCACTGACAAGACCGGCACACTCACCGAGAACCAGATGACGGTGCAAGCGGTCTGGACGCCCAGCGCCCGGTACGCGGTCAGCGGCACCGGCTACGCCCCCGAGGGGACCGTGCGCGACGGCGCGGGCGCAGTCGCGGCCGCCGATCGCGACAGGGCCCTGCACTGGACGCTGCTCACCGGTGCTCTCTGCAACGACGCCAGCCTCGCCGCCCGCGACGGCGTCTGGAGCGTGGTCGGCGATCCGACCGAAGGGGCGATGCTCACGTCCGCCGCGAAAGGGGGCCTCGACACGGACACCGTCCGCACGCGATGGGCCCGAGTCGCGACCCTCCCCTTCAGCGCCGAGCGACAGTTCATGGCCACCGCGCATCTCGACCTCGACGGCACCGCGCTCGTCCTGGTCAAGGGGGCAGTCGAACGGCTGCTCGAGCGCTGCTCGCTGCAGATGGGCGCCGACGGGACGACCCGGCCGCTCGATCACCATTCCGTGACCAGCGCCGCGGCTGAGCTGGCCGAATGCGGGCTCCGCGTGCTCGCCACCGCCATGCGCCCGAACAGCCCGGATCCGCACGGCATCGGGCACCTCGATGAACTCGCCCTCGGCGACGGTCTGGTCTTCACCGGGCTGCAGGCCATGCTCGACCCGCCCCGTGCCGCGGCGGCCACGGCGGTCACGGCCTGCCGGAGCGCGGGCATCGCCGTCAAGATGATCACCGGCGACCACGCGGCCACCGCCACCGCTATCGCCCGCCAAGTGGGGCTGCTGGAGGCCGACGACGCCCGCGCCGTCCTGACCGGCGCCGAGCTGGCCGACGTCCCCGACGACGAGCTCGCCGAGGTGGCGCACCGGACCGGCGTGTTCGCGCGCGTCTCCCCCGAGCAGAAGCTGCGCCTGGTCGCCGCCCTCCAGGAGCGCGGGCACGTGGTCGCCATGACCGGCGACGGCGTCAACGACGCTCCCGCGCTCCGGCAGGCGGGCATCGGCGTCGCCATGGGCGCCGGCGGCACCGACGTCGCCAAAGAGGCCGCCGACATGGTCCTCACCGACGACGACTTCGCGACCGTCGAAGCCGCCGTCGAGGAAGGGCGCGGCGTCTTCGACAACCTGACCAAGTTCATCACCTGGACCCTCCCCACGAACCTCGGCGAGGGCCTGGTGATCCTGGCAGCCATCATGTTCGGGGCGGCGCTGCCGATCCTGCCGAGCCAGATCCTGTGGATCAACATGACCACCGCGGTCGCCCTCGGCCTCATGCTCGCCTTCGAGCCCAAGGAGCCCGGGATCATGACCCGGCCGCCGCGAGAACCCGGCCAGCCGCTGTTCACCGGGGCGCTGATGTTCCGGACCGCGCTGGTCTCGGTCCTGCTCGTGGCCGGAGCGTGGGGGCTGTTCAACTGGGAGCTCGCGAACGGGGCCGACATCGCGCAAGCCCGCACCGCTGCCGTGAACGTCTTCGTCACCGTCCAGGCGTTCTACCTGTTCAGCTGCCGGTCGTTGACGCAACCGCCGTGGCGCGTCGGCCTCTTCTCCAACCCGTGGATCATCGTCGGACTCGCCGTCCAAGCGGTCGGGCAGCTCGCCGTCACCTATGCGCCGGCGATGAACGCGGTGTTCGACACCGCCCCCATCGGCGTCGACGTGTGGCTGCGCATCCTCGCCATCGCCGCGGCGGCGAGTCTCGTAGTGGCCGTTGAGAAAGGGCTGCGGATACGCGCGGACAGCGCCGCTTCGTGAGCGCAGCAACGAGTGCCGGTCGTCACCGCCCCGGTGACGACCTGGCCGGTGCCGAACCGGCCAGGACCGCACCGTCGGCGTGGCCGACGCAGCCCCGGCCAACCGAACGACCCGTGGCCGCGGCTCCCGACGATGAGCGGGCTCCGGTGGCCCCTCTCCTCGGATCGGCGGACAGCGGCGACGTCGGCGCACCCTGGTTCCGCAACCGCGTGGGTCGACCGTCAAGGCGCTGCTACGGTCGAACCGGAGGCGCGAGCTTCCTGCCATGAAACCGAGCCGCCAGCGGCGAGCCGGCCGGCGGTGGACAACCCGGAGGCTGATGTGGGCAACGAGCGGGAGCCGGTTGAGCTGGAGCCGAACGTCGCAATGGGATACCTGATCCACGCCGAGTTCGGGCGGGTCGCGTTCATCGCCGACGACCTGCCGGTCATCAGGCCGTTGAACCACACGGTGATCGACGGCGACATCTTCGTCTACACCCATCACGACTCGGCGTTCGCCCGAACCGTCCGAGCGCAGCCCGGCCTGCCGGTGTCCTACCAATGCGACGAGATCCAGGCCCACGGCCACATCGGATGGAGCGTGCTGGTCACCGGCACCGCGACCGACGTCTCCGACGACCCCCGCCCCTTCCAGGTGGGCAGGCCGATCCAGTCGTGGATCGACCGGCCCCACGACACGGTCATCGCCATCCGCCCCCGCCACGTCACCGGGCTGCGCCTGACCATCGCGCACTGAACCCGCATCCGCTCCTCGTGACCACCGGCCCTCGGAAGGGGGACCTTCGGCCCCTGATCCGACCCCGCGCCCGCGGTGAGACTGGAGACCGAGAGGAAGGAGCGGTCCATGTCGAACCGCAATGGAGAGCAGGGCATCGTCGTCGGCGTCGACGGCTCGGCCTCGTCGAAGCAGGCCCTGCAATGGGCACTCGGCTACGCAGACACGGCGGGCCTGCCGGTGACGGCGGTCCTGGCCTGGGAGATCCCGGCCAACTACGGGACCGCTGCGATGGTGCTGCCCGCGGCCGAATTCGCCGACGAGGCCAAGCGCGAACTCAAGCAGGTGGTCGACGAGGCCGCGGCGGCCCACCCCGAAGTGCGCGTGGAGCGGCGCGTCGTCGAAGGCCACCCCGCGAAGATCCTCCTCAAGGAGGCCGAGCACGCGCAGATGCTGGTGGTCGGTTCGCGCGGCCACGGCGGGTTCGTCGGAGCGATCCTCGGCTCGGTGAGCCAGCACTGCGTCACCCACGCCCACTGCCCGGTCCTGGTGTTCCGCGGCACCGAGTGAGGCCGGTGCGGAGCGGCGAGGGTGCGCCGCTCCGCACCGCAGTGAAGGGAGGCCCGCCGTGAGGGTGGCCGTGTTCAGCACCAAGCCGTACGACAAGACGTCCTTGAGCGGCGCCGACCGCAGCGGCGCCCACGACCTGGTGTTCCTGGAGTCACGCCTGAACCGCGACACCGCCGCGCTGGCCGAGGGCTGCGAAGCGGTGTGCGCGTTCGTGAACGACGACCTCGACGCCGCGGCACTGCGGGTCCTGGCCGAGCGCGGGGTGCGGTTCGCCGCGCTGCGGTCGGCCGGATTCAACCACGTCGACCTGCGGGCCGCCGCCGAGGCCGGGATCGCGGTCGCGCGGGTGCCGGACTACTCGCCGTACGCGGTCGCCGAGCACTGCGCGGCGTTGGTCCTTGCGCTCAACCGCAAGACGCACCGCGCCTACAACCGCGTCCGCGAGCACAACTTCGCACTGACGGGCCTCCTCGGCTTCGATCTGCACGGCCGCACCGTCGGTGTCGTCGGGACCGGGAGGATCGGGCGGTGCTTCATCAGGATCATGGCCGGGTTCGGCTGCAGGGTCCTCGCCTGCGACCCGTACCCGAGCGATGCGGCTCGCGGGGCCGGCGCCGAGTACGTGTCCCTTGAGGAGCTCCTGGCGGCGTCGGACATCGTGTCCCTCCATTGCCCGCTCACACCCGAGACGTTCCATCTGGTCGACCGCGAGCGGATCGCGCTCATGCGCCCGGGGGCGATGCTGGTGAACACCAGCCGCGGGGCGCTCGTGGAAACGGGCGCGGTGATCGAGGGCCTCAAGAGCGGCCGGATCGGCCACCTCGGACTGGACGTGTACGAGGAGGAGGCCGGGCTGTTCTTCGAGGACCTGTCCGACCAGGTCATCGGCGACGACGCCTTCGACCGGCTCAACGCCTTCCCGAACGTGCTCATCACCGGGCACCAGGCGTTCTTCACCGCCGAGGCCATCGAGGCGATCGCCGCCACGACGATCGCGAACCTGACGGCGTTCGAACGCGACGGCGCCGGTCTCCATCCGGTGACGCTCGACCAAGGAGCGATCCGCGAACCGAACATCACAGCAGGACCGCTGGAGCGACCTCCGGCGCGAACCTCTTCAGTCTCATAAGGAGCAATCAATGATGGACCGGCAACCTGAACGCATCGTGGTGGCGATCGACGGCTCGCGGGCGTCCTTGGACGCGCTGCGGTGGGCGATAGACCATGCCGATCGGCTCGGTGCGGTCGTCGAGGCGCTGCACGTCTGGCAGATACCCAACGAGTACGGCGTGCCGATCCCCGACATGCCCGGAGAGTCCTTCGAGGACACCGCCAAGCGCGCGCTGCAAGGGTCGATCGACGAAGTCCTCGTCGACCGGACCGATGCGCCCCTCGAAGCGGTGACGATGCAGGGGTATCCGCCCAAGGTCCTCGTCGAACGCTCGCAGACCGCCGACCTCCTGGTCGTCGGCAGCCGCGGCCGCGGGGCGCTGGCGGGGACGCTGCTCGGCTCGGTCAGCCTCCACTGCGTGACCCACGCCGGCTGCCCGGTCGTCGTGGTCCGCGACTGAACACCGGCCGAACCTGAACGGGCCGCGACCGCTGGTCGCGGCCCGTCGGCGTCTCCCCGCGCCGGACCGAAGGGACCCAGGTCCCTGCGTTCGGGGCGTTTGGTCGCTGTGGCGGATCCGCCCTGGGTGGTGGCATGGACAGGTGAACCGACTTCTGGAGGAAACCATGGACACCAAGCCCCGAGTGGTCGCCGTCGGCGCAGGCCTGGCCGGCATGGAAACGCTCTTCACCCTTCGCCGGCGCCTGGGCGACCGGGTCGAGCTGGCACTGGTGGCGGACCGGGACGACTTCGAATTCCGGCCCGGCACCGTCTACGTGCCCTTCGGCGGCGCCGAAGACGACCTGCAGATCCCGGTCGCGTCGCCGGCACAGCGGCAGGGAATCACGGTGGAGCACGGCGCGGTGGCGTGGGTCGAGACCGAGCCGAAGCGGCTCGTGCTCACCGACGGGCGCACCCTCGACTACGACTTCCTGGTCCTGGCCACAGGCGCGGCGATGCGGCCCGAGCGGGTCCCGGGCCTCGCCGAGCACGCCCACCTCGTCGGTTCCCTGCACCAGATGCGCGAGCTCGGCCGGACACTGCGGCGCTTGCGCGACGCGGCCGTCGACGGTTCGCCGCAGCACGCGCTGTTCCTGGTCCCGCCGGGCAACTGCTGGCCCGGTCCGGTGTACGAGCTCGCGTTCATGCTGGAGACCTGGCTGCGCCGCTCCCGCGTCCGCGACCGGGTCTGCCTGACGTTCGCCACGTTCGAAGACCGCTACATGGAGGCGCTCGGCGCCGGCCTGCACCCCGTGATCGGCGAGAAGTTCGCCTCGCGCGGCATCATCAGCCACGCCAGATCGGTCGTCACGGAGGTCGAGCCGCACCGGGTCCGCTTCGCCGACGGCACCGCGCACACCTTCGACGTGCTCGTCTCCACCGCGCCCCACGCCGCCGCCGTCGACTACGAGGGTTTGCCCAAGGACCGCAACGGGTTCCTGCTGACCGACGCCGAAACCCGGCGGGTGCGGCGCACCGACGCCGTCTACGCCCCCGGCGACGCCGGTGACTTCCCCGTCAAGCTCGGCTACCTCTCGCTGCTCCAGGCCGACGCGGTCGCCGACGACATCGCCGCGCGCATCGACCCCGCCTCGGTGGCGGAGCCCCGCCGGTTCGACCCTGTCGGGCTGTTCGTCCTCGAAATGCTCGACGAGGCGGTGTTCGCGCGGACGCCCCTGGCGATGACCGGCGAGCCCGACCGGTCCGGCGAGGGGCGACGCGTGGGCGTCTCCCCCATCTGGCACCTGGGCAAGAAGACGCTCGGCGCCTACCTGCCTCAGCGGTTCCGGGCGGGACATCCCGTCCACGGCGGTCTCCGACAGGACGCGGTGAGCCTCGGCTTGAGGGGCTTGTCGAAGGCCATGTCGGAGCCGGTGGAGGAGAGCTGACCCCGGCCTTCCGCGCCGATCGTTCCAGGCGGCCGTCCCGGGAGGGGACGGCCGCCTTTCCCGCTCCCGCGGTGGGACCTTCGTCCCTGCAAGACCCGCCCTCCGCCCTCTCCATGACCGTCCTGAACTGCGGTTTCATTGAAATGTCACCGGAACGCGGTGCCCGAATCGAAAGGAACTCCGATGGCCACCGTCAACGCCACCGAGCGAACCGCCACCACGACCACCCCTGCCGCCTACGTCTGGGCCGGCCTGCGCATCGCTTTGGGCTGGGTCTTCCTGTGGGCCTTCCTGGACAAGACCTTCGGCCTCGGGTTCGCCACCGAGAAGGAGGCCGCCTGGCTCGAGGGCGGCAGCCCGACCGCCGGGTTCCTCACCCACGGCACCAAGGGCCCCTTCGCCGAGTTCTACCAGGGCATGGCCGGCAACGCCTTCGCCGACTGGCTCTTCATGCTCGGACTCCTCGGCATCGGCCTCGCCCTCCTCCTGGGCATCGGCATGCGCGTCGCCGCCGCCACCGGCGCCCTCCTGTTGATCCTGATGTGGACCGCGGCGCTGTGGCCCGAGAACAACCCGTTCATGGACGACCACCTCATCTACGCCGGACTCCTGATCGGCCTCGCCCTCGCCCGCGCCGAGGACACCCTCGGCCTCGGCAAGAGCTGGGGCGACCTTCCCGTCGTCAAACGGCATCCCTTGCTCAAGTAACGCCAAATGATGCGGGTCGCGACCTTGCGGTCGCGACCCGCCTTCACTGGTGCCGCAAAGGACGAGACCTGGGCGATCATGACCGCTTCACGGAAGCGAAAACCCACCCACGCGGGTCAAGTGCAGCTCGCTGCTAACTCGTCGAAACTGAAAGTGCTCGCCTGGGGCGCTGGCTGCGGCGCATCCGCCCCGATCCTCAGCAAGCCCTCGGATGCGCAGTCGAATCCGGTGCCACGTAATGGCACCGGCTCTACCGGTCCGAGTGGCCTGACGACCTCAAGGACCGCGCGGAAGAGCAGACGCTCAGGCCTAGCACACCTGAGCATCTCCGACTGCGCAGGCGACACAGCGACTCCGACGGTTTTCACCACCGCAGGCGCCGCAGTGGGGCACTCTGTCATGATGCGACACGCACTGTCCAAAATATCCACCACCGCTGCTCTCGGCTTGGCCGGCGCTGCCGCACTCGCGGTCCCGGCCCAGGCGCAAGAGCAGTGGACACCGCCGGCCCTCGAACTCGCCTCGGCCACTTGCAACGCCGACTTCGAGTGGGAACTCGAGTGGTCGCTCACCGACACCACCGACACCGTCAATGCACCAGACGACTACACCTACACCGTCGCCGAAGTCCTCACCCAGATCGGCGCCGACGACTTCGGCCCCTGGGAGGACGCCGCACTGGACGGCTCCCTGCAAGTCGGCGCCGTCCTGCCCCGGACCGGCGAAGGTTCGCTCACCGCCGTGCAAACCGTCCCCGGCGACACCGAACGAGTCAAGCTCAAAGCCCAATCCGACCGCACCGTCACCGCCGACGGCAAACGCAACGAGGGCCGAGGGTTGAAGAACGCACTCCAGCACGCGGTCGAGCTGGGCGACTGCACCGCGCCGCTGCCGCCCGAACCCGAAGCGATCCCCGAGGTCGACTACGGCGTCGGCATCGTCGTCAACGACGGCGTGGCGCCCGAGCCGGAAGCTGAGGACGTCGATGCGGAGTGGATCGTCGACATCGGCGTCCCGCCCGGGGTCGCGGACCCCTCGACGCAGTACGAGATCGCCGTGGTCACGAGCCTGGGCGGCGGTACCGGAACCGGGACCAGCGGCAACCCCGAAGTGCAGACCGGCCAGATGGGTGTAGGGGACTCGACGGTCCGTATCGCGGCCGTCGGTGACATCACCGTACCCGAGGACGTCTTCCTTGAGCTCACCGTCGAAGACAGCGCGCCGCCGACACTCCTGCTCGAAGTCGAACTGCCCGCGATCGACGCCGCGCCGAGCACGGATCCGACCCCGTCAGCCGACCCGGTCGCGAACTCGCCGGACTCGGCCACGGACGCAAGTGCCGACTCAGACCGCGATTCGACCGCGCCGACGCTGCCGACAACGGGCCTGCCCCTCGCCGCGTTCGTCGCCGTCGCTGTGGCGCTTCTCGGCGCAGGCATGTTGGCACTCAAGCGAAGCCGGACGCGAGAGGGCCGGGCCTGAGTGCCCTGACATTCCTGGTGGCCATCTGACATACCGGTGGCCCGGCCCAAGGCCGGGCCACCGTCGCATACCAAGAGTCCGATCTACCCAAACGGCACTGCCGCAGCGAGCGGGCGAACGGGCCTGATAACGGCCGCCCGGGATGCTCAAACACACCAGGGTCGCTCCGTAGTCGCCTGTCCCCGTTCGATACGGATACCTGCACTGGTCGGGCGCTCATTCACCGCCGCCGCCACCGTCGCTCCCTCCGGAGTCGGCTCCGGCGATCGCCGACCCGTCGAAGCCGCCGCCTCCACCACCCCAGTTGCCGTAGGCCGAGCGGGCGGTGCGGGGACGTACGCGATCGCCCCAAGGTTCGCTGATGCGCCCGGTCCGATGGTCGGTGCCGAAAAGCGCGAGCCAAGCCGACGCGAAGTCCCCGGGCAGGTTGTGCTCATGGCGCACGCGCTTCCAGCGCTTGGCGACCGCCGCATCGGCGAATCCGAGGGACGGCTCGTCCCAGACCGGCACCGCCGCAGGGACGTCATCACTCTTCAGCCTGCCAGCGATCGACTCCAGCGACACGGCCCAGAATGCAAGCCCGTCAACCTTCAGGACAGGCTTCCCTTCGACCCACTTGAGCCGCACCCCGTCTGCCTCGCTGTTCAGGATGCGCACACCACGCCGCCCACTGGGGACCACGGCCCACCTTCTGCTCCTCCCCCACTCCCACAGCTGATTGACCGGGTCATGCGGGTCCTCGTACCAGGGCCGATCGTGCCCAGGGGCGAACTTCCGAATCGACTGCAGCTCCGCCTCGTACCCCGCGCTCGCCTCCAGCAACCCATCCAGTGCTTCGCGCTGCGGTCCGAACGCCTCCACAAGACGTCTGGCGTTCCGCGGGTCCCTCGACTTGAGCTCCGCCGCCGAGCCCGCCCAATCGCTCAGGCCGGCGATGATCTCGGCCTGACGGGCCACGTACGCTCGCGCCGCTTCGAGCCACCGCCGAATCCGCTTCGGCGGCTGCGCACGCCATTCCGACCGCTGCAGAGTGGAGTACCCCCACCCGGACAGCACCTGCAGAGCGTCAGGAGGCTCGATGTGGAGGGGGTGAGTCGGCTCGACCGGTGGCGACAGCGGCACCGCGACGGGCGCCACCTTGCGTGCCTCTTCCCGGAGATCCTCGCAAAGCCAATTGACTCGGGCGGGGAAATAGACGACTTGCGCGAGAGGTTGACGGGCACGGAAGTACCAATCGGAGCCGCCGGGCCACTGCCCCCGCAGCACACGCGCCTCGGGCGCCTCGAACGACTCACGAACGGCGTCGATCCCCGCACCGACGCCCTCGAGCCCCTGAGGAAGGTCCTGGGGAAAACCGCGCAGCCGACGACGCCGCTCGGCCGACAGCCACGGATAGCGCATGAGAGGCATCCCCAAGTCTGGCAGGAGGTCCCCGGGACCGGTCCCGCCCGGAACCCCGGCCGGTGAAGCCGGTGAGACTGGGGAGCCTTCCGTGATCGTCGACCACAGCTGCCCGCACCACTGCTCGTCGAACGTCGTGGTGAAGTCCTACTGCTGCCTCCAGTCGCGTTGAACGTCATGCGCGAACTTGAAGCAGCCTGCTGAGCAGGGCCCCAACCCGGGCTGATCCCGGACGCCAGGGTCAGTCCTGCAGGCGTTCGAAGGCGCTGCGGACCTGGCCGTCGCTGACCTCGGCTTCGACGCTTCCGGGCGGGCCGAGGTCGGCGTAGTAGTACGAGTACTCCAGGACCTCCGGGCAGGGGTCGCCGTCGAACTGCACGGTGTAGGAATCGATCCGCTCGCCGGTCCTGAGCTCGTAGACCTCGACCTTGATGCGGGTCGCATAGAAGTCGACTTCCCGGTAGCCCCCGACGGCGGCGTCGCTCTCGTAGAAGCAGGATTCGAGGTGCTCGCCCTTCTCGGGACCCTCGACGCAGACGACCAACTGGGTGGCGTCGACGGTGTCAGAGGTCCATTCAGCGGGGAAGTCGTACTGCCCCGGACTCAGCCCGATCACCCACATCGGATGCGGACTCCCGCCCTCGTGCGCCGGGGCGTCACGCCAGGGCGCGGGGGGCCCGCAGTACTCGTCGGCTTCGAGCAGGGCGGTCACCCTCGCGTACTCGATGCGGGAGTCGACGGCGTACAGCTCGTCGACGGCGGCCTGATGTTCGGCATGGTCGGGATACTCGGTGAGGAACCGCTGATATACCGCCTGCGACCCGGTGAGATCGTCAGCTGAACGGTAGCGGGCGCAGGCGAGGAGGCGGAGCGGTACGGCTTCGGCGGCCGCGGCGATCGGTTCGGTGAGTGCAGGCGCCTCCCAGATCTGCTCGCCGATCCAGTCGTCGATGGCAAGAGCGTCGCAGGCATCGGTGTCCTGGTCGAGGTCGGCCATGAACTGCTCGACCGTTTCGCGGACGCGATCGGTCTGGCCCGGGGAGTCCTCGAGGGTATCGATGAGCTGTTGGAAACCGGACTCGAGTTCGGAGTAGGTGGCGGCACCGCCTCCCCGGGCGGCGTCGAAGAGCATCCCGGCGCGCTCCACTCCGGCGCCGTCCCAGCGCGCCTCGGGGTGGTCCATGTAGGTCAGCATCGTGTCGGCACCGAGTTCAGCGCCCTCGGCGCGGGCCTCGTTGAGCAGGCGGCACGCCGCCGACTGCTCTTCCCCTTCGAGGACCTTGGCGCCGAAGGCGATCCGATGCCACGGCCCGAGCCGATCGAGGGTCTCGACGGCCGCTTCGCAGTCACCTGCGGCGTGGGCGTCCTCGGCGCTGCGCACCGCCAGCCAGGCGTCGGTCCGGAACCCGGCGAGCACGAGCAGGGCGAGCCCGGCCGCGCCGATCGCGAGCAGGCGTGCGCGTCGGCGGTCACCGAGCAGCGCGGGGTCGGTGCCGCGGGTGAGGTACCAGGCGTGCAGGCACACCAGGAGCCACCAAAGTCCGAACAGGAGTCGCCATGGCAGGCTGTCGGGCTCGGCGGCGAGAGCGAAGAGCAGGAACGCGGTGCCGGTGATCGCGGTGGCCGCCAGGCGGCGGCGGCGCATGAGCAGGTAGCCGAACCCGAGCGCGGTGGCGTTCGCGGCGACGGCGGCGATCGGGTCGACCGGTCTGGGGACGAACGGGGGCCGTGCCCGCCGCTCCAATCGAGGCGGCAGCGGCGACGACGAATGCGGATCCTCGGGGTACACGGGCGCTCCTCGGTCGATGGCATCCCAGAACACCACGAGCGGTCAGGGACCGGTCCCGGGCGAGGCGCTCGGCCCCGGGTCAGAGCGCCCGCAAGGCCGCGGTCAGGAAATCGAGGCCCGCGAAGAAGGTGTCGGTCTCCCAGGGCGGCTCGCAGACGGCCCGTGCCACGTAAGCGGTTCCCATGCTGACCGCTTGCAAGCAGATCCCACGAGCGGGCCGCATCCGTCAACACCCGCTCAGGCTCGCAGTCGGCGGCGTCGAGGCCGGGAGGTAGACCTCAGGCGCGGGCTTGTAGGCCTCGGCGGATGCGCTCGGAGGGGCTTCGTAGAAGAAAGCCTGGCGAAGTCGTTGAGCCGCAATAGCACAGCACGGCTGGCGTTGGAGAGGTCGATGACCGGGAAGTGCCAAGCGAGGCGTACCACGCTGGCACGGAAGCGAGGATCTAGAGGTTGTCGGCGCCGCGGAGGCCGTGCTCGATCCGGCTCCAGGCGCTCGCACTCTTGCCCGTCAGCTCTGCGGTGCGACAGATACTCAAGCCTCGAAACCTTGCACCGGGTCATGATGCGTTCGCCGCACGCTTTCGTCAACGCCACCAAGGTGACCACGCCCAAACCCGTGAGCGTGGCCGCGACCGGGGCGGGGTCGGCGACTGTCATCTCTTGTTCGGGTTTGGATCCGGATTCGTTGACGGCGGGCTGCTTGTATGTGAGGACGTGCCGGGCCCCGGCCGCCGTCTCGAAGTTCGCAGGCGAACCACGGTGCCTTCGGCGTCGAGCCGGGTGTCGGGCCAGTCGAAGTAGGTGCCGCGGTAGGTCGCGTGCTCGGGTTCGGCGAGCACGCGAGGGCGGGGCGAATCTGGTCGGGGTGGTCAACGCGGGCTTCGCGTTCGGCTTCGATCACGGCGATGGCCTTGAACGGTCAGGAGCGTGTGGCGCCCGCCGGCCAGAACCGGCGGACGGGTACCCCGCGCGCTTCGGCGCCAGCGACGGCGTCCGCGGTGCCGCCGTACTTCCCCGCCGGGGACGGCTCGCCGTCCCACACGGCCCACAGGACGTCGACGGAGTCGAGCATGGCCGCGTTCGCGGCTTCGTACGCGTCCATCGAGGACGCGTCCGCGGCATAGCGGACCGTGTGTGCCTGCCGGACGAGCACGTCGAACGTCGGCAGGTGTGTTTCGCTGACGCGGGTGTCGCGGTAGTCGGGGCCGGGCAGGAGCGCTTCAAGGAGACCGCCGGTGTCCAAGATGGTTTGCGCGAAGATCGCATCGGCGCCTTCAGCGAGGCAGGAGACGCCGACGAGTTCCTGCCCGGTGCGCTCCTCTTCGCTCAAAGCGGTCGCGAATGCGTCCTTGATGAGGTTTGCCGTATCCGGTGACAGGTTCATGTGCCCCGTGATGCCGATTCGCACCATGCTCTCCTCAGTGTCGGGCCAGCGCCGATGCCAGTTCGGCTCGTCGACCGTGGCAAAGGAGAGTGCCGCCGCGGCGATCTGCGACCGGTAATGGTCGAGCCGGGCTGAACGCATATTCGGGCCTTCTTGCAGTGCCTGCACAGCGTAACGGGCGGCTTGTCCGGGACGGTCTGCGGCGTACATGACAAGCGCACAGTGCGCGAGGTTGAGCGCGTGCCCTCTCGGGCCCGGTTTCGCTTGCTCAATGCCGCTCTGAACGCGTTCCTGGGCCGCGTTGTCGCGCTCGCGGCCGGGCCTTAGCTTCGCCTCCGGGGCGGGCCGCCGCCTCCGAGCGATGGCGGCCCGACCCCCTGCTTTCACCAGCCTCGCTGAAACCGGTGAAGCCCATCGGGCACCGGCTGAGCGGTACGGCATGTCGCAGGAGCTTCCAAAATGCAGGGACCGTGGGAGCATGAGCGATATGCGCCCCAAAGTCACCCGTCTGCTCCAGCTCCTGCGGGCCCCGTTCGTCGTCGCGGCCGGGCTCCTGTCCGCGAACTATGTGATACCAGGGTTCACGCTCCCCACGGAACCTGAAGCGCTCGTCACCGTGGTCCCGGTCGCGACCGGATTGGTGCTCCTCAGCGCATGGCCGTTCCTTGCCTTGCAGCGACGGTGGGTGGCAGCGAAATACCGCACCGACTGGCAGCGCGTCATGGCAGCTGCCGAACGTTCCTGGTCGTCACCGCACGTGTCGGTGCTGTGGAGGTGCGTCGCGATGAGCTGGACTCTCACTGCCCTGTGGATCCTCGGCCCTGTTCCGCTCGCCATGTACGCCGCTTCGCAGATCGCCGACCGCGCTGGCTGGCCCACTACGTCAGGCGGGCCGGTCGCGACCAGTATCGCCGGCCTCATCGTCGCACTCCTGGCGAAGCTCACCTACCAGCTCTCCAACACGGACGGGCGCCGAGCGATCCTGCTCGGCCTGTTCAGTGCCGCTCTGGCGTGGGCGGGCCTCGTCGCCGCGTCGAAACTCGTCGACGGCGCGCACCTCGGCACGGCCGATCTGCAGGAGACACTGCTGACGGCAGGCATCGCCGCGGTCGTGTTCTTCGCGCTACCGAAAGCCGCTGTGGTCCGACTCGGCGGCGACGTCGAATGGGCGAAGACGATGGCAGTCAACGGGTACCGGTATTGGGCTTCAGGCATCACGATCTTCGGCACGTGGTACGGCCTCGCGGCGTCGTTCGTCGGTGGGGCGTTCCTGCTGTGGCTCACGACCTGGTTCGCCCCGAACGTGCTACCGATCCCGCTGCGCTTCGACGATATCGGGGCGCTACTCGCAGCGGCCGCGCTCGTCACGGTCGCGCGGCTTCCGGCGATCGTCCTCGCTCGCTTCATCGGTGACCTGCCGGCGATGTACCCGGGCCAGCGGTACCTTCGCGTAAACGCCCTTACCGGACGCGTCGACGACCGTTTGCGCGCCCAGGGTGCGCGACGCCGAGAGACGGCCGACGTCCCGCCGTACCACGGTGAGCACGCCAGAGAAATCACCCATATGACGGGGTGGAGTGGCGGCACTTGGTATACGTCGATTTCCCGTTCTGGGGCAGCCGTCGAGGCGGGCTACGGCATGTGGACGTTCCGGCGCACCGAGTGGCAGGAGACGACGAGTTCCGGCGGTGGTTCAGGGAGCGGCTACTCCGTGACCTCCGGTTCCAGCGGCAGCTACCTCGCGACCTTGTCCTGGCGATAAAGCCAGCGCGGCAACGGCCTCTCGTAAGCCACAGTGGCCGATACAAACTCATCTTCACGACGCAGGTCGACCCCACCCCCAACGACCACAACACGGCTTCAAGGTCTCTACAACCCGCTCTCACCAGGGGAATACTGCGATCTCCCGACTGAACTCGTTGGTAGGCAACCGAACTCGTTGAATCGGAGCGCCCATGAGCGGCACTTACAATCGACGCGTCCACTCGGCCGGGCCGCTCAGGCGGCCCGGCCTCGCCCCCACCGCGAAGCGATGCATCCATGGATGCCTGCGTTCGTGCGAATTGCGATCTCGGCAGCGACACCGAACCAACGCGGCGAACGGACCGGATAACGACCGTTCTGAGTCGAGGGACAGTCCTTCGCGCCGGGCGGTGACAACGTAGTAGTCGAGCATGCCGTTCTCGTAGCAGCGCAGGTAGTTCCGGGCCCAGGAGATGCGGAACTCGGTCTGGGCGATCCAGCGGTCGAGCTGGCGCCACACGTGGTCGCCGATCGACTCGACGGCGACGTCGGTGAACCCGGCGGCGGTCAGGTCCGCGGCCAGGTCTCCCACTGGGCGGATGATGTCGACGCCGGTGGCGACGGGCTCCAGGAGGTCGGCGATCTGGGCCGTGTCGGCGCCATCGGGCGCGAAGAATGTCGCGATCGCGATGCGTCCGCCGGGTACCAGGACTCGGTGTGCCTCGCGTGCGACGGCGGCGAGGTCGTCGACGTGCTGGAGCACTTCTACGGAAAAGACGGCGTCCACGGAGCGGTCGCCCCAGGGGAGGTCGGTGACCGAGCCTTGGACGAATGCGAGCGCGCCGTCCAAGGCCTTGATCGCGCCGGCGTTGACGGTGCGCGCCCGTTCGAGCTGGGCTGCGGAGCGGTCGATGCCGGTCACGAGGACGTCGAACTCGGTGACGACCTGGGCGGCGCCGACCCCCATGCCGCAGCCGAGTTCCACGAGTCGGTTGCCGGGCTCGAGTTCGAGGGTCCTGGCGACCTGGCGGTACAGCTCGGCGTGGCTCTCGAGGCGCTCTTCGACGGTGATCTCGCGATCGGGTTCGAGGTCGCCCCAGTATCCGAAGTTGATGAACGACCCCGAGAAGATGGACAGCGAACCGAGGTCGAATTGGCCGTAGGTGAGATCGCGTTTCGCCTGAACGTCAGGATCCGGTTCCATACCGAAGGATTCTGGCACGGGCCCGAGCTGTGGACACGGGTTTGCTCGGACGCGTCGGCGGTCGGTGACAGCCGTGTTTCGCCTGCACCTCGCCGTCAGACGAGGATGAAGCCTCGGAGTTCGGAGACTGCCGCCTGTTCTTTGTGTGGGCTGGCGAAGTCATAGGGCTCCCCTGCCGCGAGTTCGGGGAGGAGGAGGGTGGCGGTGGCGATGTGCCAGGCATCCATGGCCCGAAAGCGGTGGGTCGTGACGATTTCGAAGGCTTGGTCCTCGACCTCGGGTTTCGGGGCGGTGATGGTCGTGATCGGGCCGTCGGGGCCTGTCCACGACCTCCCAGGTGTCGAGGAGCGGTCGCTTTTCCCGGCCGCTCGACATCGATCGGAACGCGGCCGGGAAATCGTGACACAATTTCCAGTGCGGCACAAATCCCGCCGCATCCTCAAGATGATCGGTCAATTCCGACTGGTGTTTCGCGGTCCGTAGCTCGGCCAATGCTGATCCTCGACTGGACTGGTCCAGCTCACGTCCCGCGGCCGTTCACCAGTCGATGCAAGTTCAGTAACCATTGCCCGCGCCCAACCTGCTGTGCACAGCATCCGGTTCGCGAACGTGACATCACCAGCGCGGATCGCTTCGAACGGTCGATGCAGCTCGCGTGCGTGAACCCGGCTCATTCGTATCGCCGCGGCCGAGGAGGGTTGCCACAGGCCGTGAAACTGCTGCTACCGACATCGGTGTTCGTAGCCGTTGAGGGCTTGGGCGGCTTTGGCGAGCTGGGTGACCTGGTTCGGGTCGCAGCGCACCTGGTCGAAGATTGCCCAGGTTTTGAGCTGGGCGAACATGCGTTCGCCAGGGCCGCGGAGCCGGCCGGAGACGGCGCCGGCTGCGGCTATTTGGCTGGAAGCCATCGCTGAGGATGCCCGTTTGATTCCCGAGGTTCGGTTCGGCGCGCTCGCGTACAGCGTCCAATGCGCCCCGAGAACGCCGCGGCTGCGCATTTGGCGGCGGCGGTAGGACTCCTCAACGAGTTCCCCGTCGCGGTCCTGCGTCAGCCTGCAGCGCCGAAGCCGCTGACCGGTGACGTGCCGCCGGAGATTCGCGCGGTGTTCGCCGAGATGGACCGGGCCGCGTTCAAAGAGACGGTGGTGTTCGGATTGCTCAAGGTATCCACGATGGTCTGGCAGGACCCACGGAACTGCGCGCCCCATTGCTTACCGCCGCGCTCGGGCATGCCGACCCCGCGCTGCGTTTGGACGGCGCTAAGCAGCCGCGGACGTTCGCAGGTAGATCCTTCCCCGCGTTAGTTATCGATGGTCATTGTGCGGCAACATTGAGCATCGTTCTCGACAGCGAATGGCTCGTAAATTGGCTCCGCAAACCCGTCCATAATCGACGAAGTTTGACGGGCCGTGGCCATGGGGGTACGAGACCCGCCCGGGTCATGTCACAGATGCGTACGCACCCGAGAACGGGGTCGAAGCCGCGGTACTGCGTCTGCTCCATGAGGGTTCGTCCTTCCGTTCGTGCCGCGGGGCGTTGAGGAACTGCATCCAGAACGTTAGCGTCCAGCCGCATGTCACGGCGTCCCTCGCCTCGCGCTGGCAGTGGCCTGAACTGGGCGCTGACGCGCGATGCTGTCGCCAGCGGCATCCTTTTCCTGCCGGAGTCCCGCCGGTGTTCCGCCTTGTACGGCACTCATACTGCTGGAAAAATTGCCTAATTGTCGGATCAAGTCGGCATCGTCCACGGCAGCAGCAGGCCGAGGCGAGACAACGCCCCAGGCAGAGCGCTCGCCGGGCTCGCCGTTCCTCCGGGCGGCGTCACGCACGCCAGGAGACTGCAATCCTCACCCAGCGAATGAAAGGCCCCGTTGTGCCCAGCCGAAAACCAGCGGCCCTGCCCTTTGCCCTCGCCCTCCTCGGACTCGCGGCGTGCACTGCCGAAGCCGGACCCACGGTATCCGGCGGAGAACTCGCCGACCTGGCCGCGGACGCCCTGGAGAAGCAGACCGGATCACGTCCCGACCTCGACTGCGACGACGACTCGATCATCGTCAGTGAAGGCAAGGAGGTCGACTGCGTGGCGACCTCCACCGAGACCGGCGCCGAATACGACGCCACCATCACCTTCACCAGCGTCGAAGGCAGGGACTACGAGATCAGCGTGGAAGTGGCCTCCGAGCCCAACAACGCCCCCAGCGAGGCCCCGACCTCCGATCCCGCCGAGGCCGACACCTCAGCACCGGCCGCCGACGCGAACAGCATCGTGGTTCCCGCCCCAGAATTCGCCGCGGCGGTCGCGGACGCGGTGGCGGCCGAATGGGGGGCGGGCAACGACATCGACTGTGGCGACGCCGCCACGAGGACCCTGTATGAGGGAGCGATCCACTCCTGCGTGCTGATCGACGTCTCAACAGACGCGGAGTACGCCATCACCATCACTGTCACCAGCATCGACGTCGAAGCCGGCAGCTTCAACTTCGAAGCCGTGGTGGATGAGACACCGTTGAACCGTTAGGAGACCATGCGCTGCCGGGCAGCCCCACGACCCGGCAGCCCGAACCCGCAGCCGCAATCGACAAGTGCCTGACTCGTTGGAATCCCACGAGGTGACCTACCCAGCGCCGCCCGTACCCCCTCTTGCCCTTACCCGAGCACATGCTCGGGATCACCGTCGCGGCCGTGATGCTCGTTTGGGTCCTGCTCGGTGTCGCGTACAAAGGATGGCGCCGAGGTTGTGCATTGCGCCCGGGTCGCCCGCTGCAGCTCGCTCTCGAGCGCCCGCCCCTGAATCGCCGCCGAAGCTGCTGCTTCCGCCCTCATCCCGGCCTTCCCTGCCTTGGACGGCTACGCGGCGCGTTCGAGAGCGGCGCTGAGGTAGGCGTGGAGGGCCTGCTTGATTTCGTGGGTGACGTTCGGGAGCTCGTTGTCGCCGGCGGCCATGAGCATCGGGAGCACGCCGCGGAACATGTGGACGGCGACGGCGACGATGAGGCGGCGCTCGTCGGGCGGTAGGTGCGGGGCGCGGTCGGCGAAGATGCGGTCGAGGTGCTGGAAGATCAGCTTCTGAGCGGGTCGTTTGGCCTGGGCGAGTTCGGGAGTGATGCCCGGGTCCGCGAGGAGGGTGTGAAAGCCGGGGTTGGCGCGGTCGAAGGCGATGATCGGATCGAGAACCCGGTCGAGCAGTTCGGCGAGCGGCAGGGAGGCGCCATCGATGGCGAACGCGGACCCGTGGGCGATGCCGAGGCGTTCGACGTAGCGGGTCATGAGGGCTTCGGCGATCTCCTGCTTGCTGTGAAAGAACTGGTAGAGCGTGCCCGGTGAGGCTCCCGCGGCGGCGGCAATCGCGTTCGTGCTCGTCTTCGCGTAGCCGTGGGTCGCGAAGACCTCGGCGGCGGCGTCGAGGAGCTCGGCCATGCGTCTCTCGCCCCGGGCCTGACGTTTGCGGGCGGGTTTGGTTGTGTCGTCGGCCATAGGCACCTCTCAGACTTGATATTACGAGTCTTCGCTCGTATTTTTATTTACGAGCGCTCACTCGTATTTTCAGTCTACGCCGGTCAGGAGACCCCATGACCCCGCACGCGCCACCCCGCCCAGCCTCCCTCATGCACCGCTTGGGCCGCTTCACCTTCCACCGCCGCCGTGCGATCCTCACCGCCTCGCTCCTCGTCCTGCTCGCCGCCGCGTTCATCGCCTCCGGGACGATGAACACGCTCGTTCTCTCCCGATTCCAAGTCCCCGGGTCTGAATCGATCACTACTGGCGAGCGCCTGGATCGGGACTTCTCCACCGGCTCGGCGAACGTCCTGCTGCTGGTCACCGCAGCCGACGGCGACGTCGACTCGCCCGCCAGCGCCGAAGCCGGGGCCGCGCTGGCCGCGGCTTTCGCGGACGCCGATCAGGTGGAGCGGGTGCATTCGTACTGGGACGGCGCATCGCCGACGCTGCGCAGCGAGGACGGATCGCAGGCGCTCGTGACCGCTTACGTCCCAGGTGAAGTGACGTTCATCCGGGAAGAGGTCCTGCCACGGCTCAAGGCTGAGTTCGAACATGAGGACGGGCCGATCACGGTTGCGGTCGGCGGTTCGGACGAGCTGTTCCGCGAGGCCGCGCAGATCGCACGCCAGGACTTCCTACTCGCCGAGGCGATCGTCATCCCCGGGCTCCTGGTGCTCCTGATCGCGATCTACCGCCGCCCGGCCGCCGCGTTCCTCACCGTTGGCGTGGGGCTGTTCGCGCTGGCGGTGTCCTTGGCGGCCATACGGTTCGTCGCCGCTCAGGTGGAGGTCTCGACGTTCGCGGCAAACCTGATCCTGGTCATGGCGATGGGCCTGGCCGTGGACTACTGCCTGTTCATCGTCAATCGCTTCCGCGAGGAGATTCTGCTGCACGATCGGGTTGAGGCGGTGGCGCGTACTGTCGCTAGCGCTGGGCGCACGGTCGTCTTCAGCGCCGTCACGGTCGCAGCGAGCCTGTCGATGCTGCTGCTGATGCCGTTCCCGTTCCTGCGGTCGTTCGCTTACGCGGGCATCATCGTGCCGCTCGCGGCCGTGATCGGCGCGGTCGTGGCACTCCCTGCGGCCCTTGCGGTCTGGGGCCATCGGGTCGAGCGCCGGAGGGCGCCGCGCCCTATCGGCGAGGGCCGGTGGTACAAACTCGCGAACGCGGTCATGCGCCGTCCGTTCCTCTGGGGCGCAGCGGCACTCGTGCTGGTGCTGACGCTGGCGTCGCCGCTGCTCGGCATCCGCTTCGGCGTCCCCGACGAGAGGGCGCTCCCGGCCGACGCGCCGATTCGGGTGGTGTCCGACCAGGTCACGGCGAACTTCACCGCGGAGGAGACCGATGCCCTGCTGGTCCACGCGGAGGACGCCGACGAAGCGGCGCTCGCCGCCTACGCCGCCGCCCTATCAGCAGTCGACGGCATCGCGCAGGTCGATACGGCCGCAGGCAGGTTCGCCGACGGCAGCCTCGTCGGTCCCGCCGACGCGGCGCGGTTCGAATGGCGCGACGGCGACACGTGGCTCTCGGCCGTCCCCACCGCCGAGGCCATGCGCGACGACCCATACGCCATGGTCGGCGAGGTCCGCGCCGTCGAAGCACCGTTCACTGCCACGGTCGGCGGCTATCCCGCGGACCTCGCCGACTTCCGGGACGCGCTGCTCGACAGGCTCCCCGCCCTCCTCGGCCTCATCGTTCTGATCACCGTCGCGATTCTGTTCCTCATGACCGGCAGCGTCATCGCCCCGCTCAAAGCCACCGTCCTCAACGGACTGTCGATGGCGGCGATGTTCGGGGCCATGGTGTGGGTCTTCCAGGAGGGGCACCTCTCCGGGCTCCTCGGATTCACCCCGCAGGGCTCGTTCGAGCCGTCCGTGCCGATCTTGATGTTCTGCATCGCCTATGGGCTCTCGATGGACTACGAGGTGTTCATGCTCGCCCGCATCAAAGAGGAGTACGACCGCACCGGCGACCGGACCGGCTCGATCGCCGCCGGCCTCCAAAGGTCCGCTCCCCTGGTGACCGCCGCGGCCGTGGTCCTGGCGTTTTCGTTCGCGGTCTATGCGACCGGGGACGTCACGTTCCTCAAGATGCTCGGCATCGGCATGGCCCTCGCGGTCGTCGTGGACGCCACCGTCATCCGCGGCATTCTCCTGCCCGCGGTCATGCGCCTGACCGGCCGCGCCAACTGGTGGGCGCCGGCCCTGCTGCGACGCCTGCACGACCGGATCGGCCTCCGCGAGGGATGACGGAGCCGCTCAGCGGCAGTAGCCGTCAGCCCTTTCAAAGTGACAAGGCGAGGGCCGGACCCGCTCAGGAATTTGAGAAAGCCCTGCTAGGGGTCCGGTAGCCGCCGCACTCCGCTTGAGCGCGGCGGCTTTGCCATCCCTGGCGTCGGTCGTACCCCATTCACAGCGAGGAGACTCGGTGCGTTGGCCCGGATGAGAGCCGCATCCGTGCTAGTTGTAGAAGTTCTCGATGCCGTAGAAGTGCCCGATCGCAACGTCCTGCCTAAAGTTTTGTGACCTGAGGAGGTTGGCGTTGGCTTCGTTGTCAATGAAGAGATTCTCGGTGAGAACCGCAGACATCTTCGTGTTGACGAGCACATAGAAGCCCGCAGTCTTCGTCCCCCGATCGGTGATCGAGGCGGTTTCGCGCATCCAGGCGATGGTTCTGCGGTGCACGTTGGAATGGAACGTCCGGGTGTGGTCCGTTGCGTCTGGTTCGCGGTAACTCTCGAAACCGCTCCCGCCTCCGGAGTTGATGTGGATGCTCAGGAACACGTCAGCCCCCCAGCTGTTCGCGTCGGTCACCCGGTACTCGAGGCTTCGGGTGATATCCGAACTGCGGGACATCCGTGTCTGGTACCCGTGGTCGTCCAAAATGGCTTTCGTGCGTTTGGCGATATCGAGAGTGAGGTCCTTCTCCTCGAGGCGGTTCGCGACTGCGCCGGGGTCGGTGCCTCCGTGGCCGGGATCGAGGTAGATCTTGCGGTTCGCGTTGGGGCTGACTTCCTGGGCTTGCGCAGCGTTGCCCGCGAAAGGCAGCGCTGCGAGTCCGATAGTCCCTGCGATCAGTGCGGACCGTCGCGAAACATTTCGTTGTGGCATTGCTTATGGCTCCGTTCAGGAGAGGGACTCGCGCTTCGGGAGGTGGTCTCGTCGGTTTCGCGCGAGTCGCGCGAAACCCGCCGAATGTCCATCGAGAATTCAGTGACGCGGTACAGATCTGGATGGTCGAGGGGAGCACCGGCGGGGTTCAAAGGCGCCGGCGAGCTCGTCACGCGTAGGTCATCAGTTGTCGCGGATGTTTCGGTACCGCCGCGGGATGTAATCCTGTTCCCGCAGTGAGGCGGGGGACACCTGGATGTGCCGCATGTCGGACGCGGGCGTCGCCAGATCGTAGATCCAGATGTTCCCGTTGTCGCCTCGCATGTGGTACAGCATGCAATGGTCGTTGTAGGCGTTGAGGACGTCGCCGGGCTTGAGCTCGCTCCACGCTATCTGGGCCGCGATGTCGGGGATGCTCCTGGTGCTGTGGCCCGGGGTGGAGGTGTGCCAGGCCATCGAGACGAAGCCCGAGCAATCCTGCCGGTACGTGTGGTCGCCTTCGATGTCGCTGGCCCGGCTGCCGCCGTCGTACGGGATATCGCGGAGGAACCAGTTGCGAGCCCGGTTCATCACTTCGTCGCGGGTGACGATGCCCCGGTACGCCGCGTTCGCCGGGCTGCCGACGGCGAGCACGGGGATCGCGGCGGCGGAAGCCACGGCGGCGGCCTGAATCAGGCCGCGCCGCGAGAGCAGCGGTCGTTCGGTCATGGAGTTCTCCTCTGACAGATGGCCGGTCGGGAAGTCCGGTCGGCGTGACTTCCATCCTTCGTGGATCCGACCCCCCGGTCGAGGCGGAACGGAGGCGGGATAGCGGCAGGATGCCGACGTGCTCCCGTGGGGTTTGCCGCAGACCATGACCGGAAACCGGCAGCAGAATGCAAAGCCATATGGAATCCGAGACCTGCGTGAGCCTTTGAGGCGTCCCAGATCGCGGAGGTTCGCATCGCGCTGTCGGCGTTCAGCGGGATCCGCATCAGCGCTGAGCGCTGGTCGAATCGCTATGATTGCGGCATGTCCGGTGCAACGCCTGAAGTCAACCTTCGGGCGTTTCGACTGCGGGCGATGCTGACGCAGGAGGAACTCGCGCTCAAAGCCGGCGTGGGCGTCCGCACGATCCGTGACATCGAATCCGGCAGGGTGCGGCCCCAGCCGAGGACGCTGCGGCTGCTCTGCAAGGCCTTGAACCTGGACGAGCGCGGCCGGGCGCTGCTCATCGGGAGTGCCGGCAACGCGGGAACGGTGCCCCGCGAGCTGCCCAGGGCGCTGCCCGGTTTCGCCGGCCGGGAAGAGCACCTGGGCTCGGTCCTCACCGCCGTCGACGAAGGAGCCGCGGTGGTCGCCGTGCACGGCATGGCCGGCGTCGGCAAGACCGCATTGGCCGTGCGCATCGCGCACGAACTCGCGCCCCGATATCCCGACGGGCAGTTGTTCGTGGACCTTCGCGGGTACACCGATCCCGCCGGGTCGCGCCCGGACCTCGTGTCCGTACTGACGCGGGCGCTCGGGTCCCTCAATGTCGACGAGCGGGACGTCCCGGCAGACCCCAGCGAGCTCGCCGCCTACTACCGCAGCACGATCGCCGACCGGAGTGTGCTCCTGGTATTCGACAACGCCTCCGACGCCGAACAGGTCGAAGCGCTCCTTCCCGGAACGGCGAGCAGCCTCGTCCTGACGACCAGCCGACGCGACCTGTCGCGACTGGCCGGTGCGTTCTCCGTCCCGCTCGAACCGCCGCCGATGCCCGAAGCCGTGGCCATGCTCGGAGCGGCGGCCGGCCGGATCACCGCAGACGGGGCCGTATCGGTCGCCGAGCGCTGCGGGCGACTCCCTCTGGCCTTGGGCCTGGCGGCAGCCCGCCTGCGCAGTCGTCCCCAGTGGCGAGTAGAGGACCTACTGGCGCGACTCGACCACGAGGATCGGCTGCTCGACGAACTCGACATGGGGCACCGGGGCGTCGCCGCGGCCCTCCGCACCTCGTACCTCGAGCTCGACGCTGCTCACCGCCGCCTGCTGCGACGGCTCAGCCTGGTCCCCGGTGACGACGTTGACGCCCACGCCGCCGCGGCGCTGTGCGCGGTCGACGAGGAGCGGGCATCGGCGATGCTGGAATCCCTTGTAGAAGTTCACCTCGTAGAGACACGGGCACCGGGGCGGTACCGGATGCACGACCTGGTGCGACTCTTCGCGACCAGACTCGCGGAACTGGAAGAGACCGAGGACGACCGGAACGCCGCCCTAGCCAGAATGCTCGAGGTCTACCTCCACTTCGCTTACCAGGCCGCGAGTCACATCACCTCGCCGTTCCAGGAGCACTTCACCGAGGAGGCGGCAGCGCATGACGCCGGGCTGCCCGGATTCGTCGATCACGAAGGCGCCGTCGCCTGGTTCGAAGCCGAGCGCGGCAATCTGGCCGCGGCGGTGCGTGCAGCGAGCGCCGGACCGGCATGGCATCTCGCCACCGCGTTCAGCGCCTTCCGGATGCACGACAGGGACTCCGAGTTGCACCTCGCGATCAACCAGACGGCCCTGAACCTCGCCCGCGATCTGGGCGACGAGCGGAAGGAAGCCCGCTCGCTGGGCGACCGCGGCCGGCAGCTCGCATTCGCGGGCAGGCGCGACGAGGCGATCGACTGCCTCGAACGGTCCGCCGTCGTCACAAGGCGACTCGGCGACACCGGCGCCGCCACATGGGCGCTCAGGAACGTCGGTCTGATGCACCGGCAGTCCGGACGGTTCACGGACGCCCTCGGGGTCTACCACGAGGCGCTCATCCTGGCGGAAGCCATCTCGGACGCGACCGCAATCGTGCACATCAACCTGAACATGGTCGTCCCGCTGCTGCATCTCGGACGGCTCGCTGAAGCCGAGCAATGCATTGTGGAGGCCGAGCGGCTCATGGACGTCGACGACGTCTACAACCGCAGCCGCATCGAGAACTTCCGCGGCGTCTTCGTCCGCGAGCACGGCGATCCGGCCGCCGCCCTGGTCCTGCACTCCGCCTGCCTGGAGCGGTGCCGGCAGAGGGGCATCCGGGAAGGGCTCACTCCGGTGCTCGTCGAGCTCGGCGAGGACCTGCTGCACCTGGGGCGCGGTGCCGAGGCCGTCGCGCACCTGCAGCAGGCGGTCGAGTACGCGGAAGAACTGGCGTACCCGGCTCTCGAACGCATGGCCCGCAACAGCCTCGGCCGTGCCCTCACCGCCACGGGCGATCCCGACGCGGCGCTCGGACACCACCAGCGGGCAGCGTCCCTCGCCGAGTCCCATGAGGACGCCTACGAACTCGCGCGAGCCCACCACGGCCTCGCCGTCGCCCACCGCGACCTAGGAGCGTCGTCCGCGGCGGAGCGGCATCTGCGCCATGCGGCCCGAGGGTTCGAGGACTGCGGAACGCCGGAGGCGGCGCTCGTCGCCAAGGAACTCGACCGCATCACGCAGCGGTGACCAACGTTGCCGGCGGGCGATTCAGCACGACGGACGGAGAATCCAGCTGCCGCCGACCTGGACTTGACGATGGCGGACCTCCAGCACCGCCTGCATCGATCCTCCCGCCTTCATCGGCAGCGGGTGATCGCTGGCACCGGACCTCAGGCCGGGCGGTGTCGCCGGTGGAACCGACAATATCGACTTCGGGGGCGCCGTCCTGCCGGTTTCCCGCCGGTATGCCGCCTTGAATACCGGCGTATCCCGGCGCACATTGGACGGGGTGCCGGCGGAGCCGCAGTCGCGTTCGCCGGCCAGTCTCCTACAGAACGGGTACACATGCAGCTCAATGTGAAACGACGCGCGCGCAAGGCGTTCGCAGCAGGGTTCGCTGCCGTGGCGGCGGCCGGGACCGGGGTGTTCGCGGTGCAGTTCTCGGCAGCCGCCGAGAACCCATCGGCCGCGCAGACGTGCGTCAGGGAGGCGCTCCCGATTCCCGACGGGCTCGTCTCGACCCGCGTCAGCGCGATGAGCGACGACGGCTCAGTCATCGCCTATTACGCCCTGCCGCTCGACCAGAGCTGGCCCGACGGGCTCGGGGCCTACCCGCGCCTGTACGCCGACGGCGAGGTCACCGACGTGCCCATGCCCGGCAACCACCCGCGGATCCGAGACGTGAACTCCCTCGGGAACGGCACCGGGTATTCGACGAATGCCCAGGGACGCGACGTCCCCTACGTCTGGAGCGACGGCGTCCTCGAAAAGCTCCCGATCGCCTCGGCAGGCGGACGGGCCGAGGGGATCAACGAGCACGGCGACATCGTCGGCAACGTCCACACCGTCAACGGCGGCGTCCCGCTCCTGTGGCCCGCCGACGGCTCGGCTCGTGTCCGGCTGCCGCTGCCCGCCGGCGCGACTTCGGGCTACGCCCATGACATCGGCGACGACGGCACAATCATCGGGGCCGTCTACAACGAGAACGGCACCGCCACGGCCTACCGGTGGGGCGCCGACGGCGTCAACGAGCCGCTGCCGGTCCCCGCAGGGGCCGACCCGACCAAGGCGTTCTCCATCGCCGTGGACATCAACGGCGACTGGGCCTCTGGCCAGTTCTTCGCACCCGGCGCGGGCACGCAGGCCCTAGGCGTCCGCTGGAACCTCGCCGAGGGCACCGCCGAGCGGACCCTCCTCGACCGCGACGTGGCCGTCAGCGCCACCGGCATCGTCGCCGGCTACCTGCCCGGCACCCCCGACATCGCGGCCTTCCAGGACGGCGACACGGTCGTCGAACTCCACGGCGTCATCCCCCCTGAGAAGCGCGAAATGCAGGAGTACGCGCAGGAGATCAGCGCCGACGGCACGGTGATCGCCGGCGACATCTACATCGGCGACGACGAAGCGGGCTTGGCGAACTACAACGCGGTCGTCTGGACCTGCCACAGGTCCTGACACCCCGACCTGAAGACAGCGCCGGGGTGGGACCGTTCGGTCCCGCCCCGGCGCCCGTCGGCGCCCGGGTCGATGCCCTGGCGCTGATCGGGTCAGCGGCCACGTTCGCACTCTCGGCCAAGCAATCCCTCTGTGCCCCAGAGTGATCGGGCCTGCAACCGATTCACTGAGCAAACTGGATCCAAGTGATCACGGCGCCTTCCAGGTCCATCCAGGCCAGCAGCGGGACGAACTCGCCAGTCTCGTTGGTCTTGGCCCCGACGTTGCGCTGCGCGAGCGTCACCGATCGGTCGTGGTCGACTACCGAGAGCAGATGCACGCGTTTCCCTTCATCGTTCTTGGAACCGCGCAAGGTCTTGCCGTCAACCACGACCGCCCGCAGACCCGAGGGCTCCTCCCTGGTCGATCCGGCGCGACGGGCGAATAGCCAGGCGCCGACGGCCCGGTCGAGCGCGTCGCCGTCGATGCGGGCCAGCACGCCGGTCAAGCACCGGCGCGAGGGTACTCTCCTGCGGCCCAAAGGGTGACGGCGGATGCCGAGCGCGGCCAATATCTCGGTCGGGGTGTCAGCGGCCCACTCGCAGACCGCCTCGACCGTGACCGACCCGGCGCACACGGCCGCCGCGCACAGCGCCAGCAGACTCGTCAACGAGTACCAGCGGCCGCACCGCCCGCGCGGGTCAGGCACCCAGGAGAGATACCGGAGCAGGTCAGGGACCTCGTCAAGTTGATCTCGCCCAACTTCAGAGGGTGTCGGCGATGGGGGAGGATAGCGGAGAAGGCACGGTTCTCCTTGGTGTTCAACAGGATTCAGCACCCGAATGATTACCTGAGCCGTGCCTGCACTCTCATTGCGCCCCAGACCGTCTCACGCCAGCGAACCCGACATCGCTGTCCTTCGCCCGAGCCCGAAGCGAATACCGGGACCGTGTAGGTCTTTCGCCACCACTGCTGTTGTAGGAGAGCACCATGCACTTCGCGATTGAGCTGTTTCCCGGCGAGCAAGCCGATCATCAGGTCCGTCAAGTCTGGGCCGCTCTCGACCGGGAAGGCATTCGATCGTTGGGCGGGGACCCCGAGTCAATGTACCGGCCGCATGTCTCGTTGTCCGTGTTCGAGCAGGGCGATCCGGCCGAAGTGGCGCAGACCCTCCAGCCGATCCTCAGCCGGAGCATCGGCCTGCCGCTACCGTTGGTGTCGCTGGGGTTCTTCCCCCCTGCAGAGGCGGCCCCAGTCTTCCTCGGTGTCGCCCCATCAGCCCGATTCCTCAAGCTACACAGCGAGGTTAATGAGGCGATCGACTCGATCGTGGACGGCATCTGTCCCTGCTACCGGCCTGACGCTCTCCTGCCGCACTGCACTCTCGCAATGAGAGTCGCCGAGAAAGCGAAGGCGCTCGAGATCGCGGCAGGCTTTGAGCTTCCGATCATGGCCCGGGTCGGCAGTGCCCACCTCGTTGAAGTGCCAGGAGGACGGATCGCTGCAAGACTGGACACCGAGGCGTGATGCATCGAGGAAGACATCCCACAGCGCGGGCGCAGGGACACATCTTCAAACCGGATCACGACGTAACCGACATCGACGGCTTTCGCCCATGCCCCGGCCCGTGCCCTGCGGCCCCACCAGCACAATATCAACCCGACACCTTCTCGTGAAAGCCGTGGGGTGATGCGCGAGAATGAGTCACATGGTCGACAAGGACAATGACGCCCGGACACGTTGGTGGCCCTGGATTGTCGTCGCCTTGGTTGCGATTATGGGCGGTTGGCTTCTGGCGTGGCTCCTGGTTCTCCCGATGGCTGGTAGCAATCCGGACGCTCAAGTCAATGCGGTCCAGGCGACCTTTACTATCGCGTTTGGTCTCGGCGGTCTTGTGGGTCTGGCGTTGATAGCTCGGCGACAATGGCATCAGGAACGCGCGCATCGCCTCCAAGAGCGCATTCATGAGCACGACCGGTTCGATGCTCGGGAGCGTCGAATCACCGAGCAGTACATCAAGGCCATTGAGCAGCTTGGCCATGAGAAGACGCCGGTTCGGCTCGGAGGGTTGTACGCGCTCGATAGGCTCGGTCGAGACCATCCCGAACATCGACAAGCAATTGCCGAGGTTTGGTGCGCGTACCTGCGTCGGCGGTATCTTCCTCCATCGGACCTGGTCGACGCGACTGTCGGAGAGGTGTCACCGCGAGATATCGGGGTGCAGGAACCATCGACTTCGGACCAGGACGCCTATGACGAGGCCGAGGTCCGCATGACCGCGCAACGTTTGCTCGCAAGCCACCTCAAAGATCCACGTCCTCACGATCAACGAGATGGGGGCCTGCCGGCGGAGTGCCGGCAGTATTGGCGTCTGGACCGGCTCGACCTCAACGGAGCGACGCTGATCAACGCTGACTTCAGCGGCTGTACACTGCCACCGGTCGACGCCTACCGAGCGCTGTTCATCAATCGGACCAGCTTCGAGTTCACACACTTCACCAGCGACGCGCGGTTCGACGATGCTCGATTCCGCGGCGAAGCCTGGTTCTCGATCACGCGCTTCGCCGGTGACGCTCGGTTCGATCGGGCGCACTTCGCCGATATCGCCTGGTTCCCGGAGGCACAGTTCGCCGACTTTACCCGGTTCGCAGAGGCGCGTTTCGATGACGATGCCGCGTTCTTCGATGCCCGCTTCGAAGTCAACGTCGATTTTGACAAGGCGCACTTCGAGGGTGAGGCCCTCTTTATGAGAGCGGTGTTCGTCCGCAACGGCGGTTTCGAAAGCACCTGCTTTGCGGACGGCGCGACCTTCAGCAGCGCCCGATTCGAAGGCCTCGCAGCGTTCGGTGCGTCCAAGTTTGGAAGCTCGGCCCAGTTCGATCAGGCCCACTTCGCAAGGAATGCCAGGTTTACCCAAGCTGGATTCGCTGACAGCGCGTGGTTCAAGAACGCACACTTCGGCGACGATGCATGGTTTCTCGGGGCACGCTTCGATGGTCGCGCCGAGTTCATCGGCATTGAGCTCGAACCGGGCGTCAACGCAGAGATGGACGGTGCGGTGACCTCGCGGATCAAGTTCGAAAGCCCCGGACCAGGGTCCAGCCACAAGTGGCCGCCCGGGTGGGTTCACCGCGACGCCGAGGACGGAACCTGGCCATTGACCTGGGTTCAGAATTCGGCTATGCAGGAGAGTCCTTCCGGCGGATTTCGTCGTGCCTGAGGCGAACTTCCCTGCGGGAATGAGGGGTATATATCAGGGCGTGGGTGAATGCCGGTGTTCTGTGGGGTGAGAGTGGTTGGGGTGCAATAGCAGTGCAGGCACGGGCCTGGGTGATCATACGGGTGCTGAATCCTGTTGAACACCAAGGAGAACCGTGCCTGTTCCCGTATCCTCTCCCATCGTCGGCAGCTTCGCGAAGCTGGGATCCGGTCGCACCTGGTCAGGGGCACCACTTTCCGTGAGGACGCCTCCCGTCTGCGCACCAAGAACGCGCCCCGCGCCATGGCCACCTCCGCAACCTCGCTATCGGCACCCTCCGGTTGTCCGGAGTCGACAACCTCGCCAAAGCCACCAGACACAACGCCCGAAACCTCTACAGATCACTGCCATTCATTGGAATCACATCATTCCCGACACGACGAGCTTTCGCCCACGCCCTGACCTCTGAGACCCGCTCACCCCCAGCGGCTTGCGCAAGGGGCGGTGGCAAGGTCGCCCCATCTCGATTCTCGATGAGTGCGGCCAGGTGCTCGTCTTAGACCTGGGAGTAGGCCGCGTCGACATCGCGCCTTGCCCGACGCAATGCCGGTCTGCCGCGAACGTGTCGATTCCACGCTGCTGCAGCGTCCCCGGTCGACGAGGCGATCGACGGGAAGCTGGCAGGATCGGCCCGCTCACCCCAGGGGGACGAGGTTCAGCTGTTCGGCGACCGCCGCCTCCGGCACGCCGCAGTACGCGTATCCCCGGGTGGCGAGGATCAGATGCCGCAGACTCGCCGCTTGGTCCCCTCGGCGCCGCTGGGCCTCGGCGAGGCCGTGATGCGCCCGTGCGAGTTCGTAAGCGTCCTCATGAGACTCGGCGAGGGCGGCAGCGCGCTCGTGCTGCCCGATCGCGGTCTCGGGGCGGCCCGCGGCCGTGAGTGCGCGGCCGAGGCCGTTCCGGGCGGACCGCTCCAGCGACGGGTCGGCCAGTTTCACCGCGTACTCGACGGCTCTGTCCAGGTGGGCGGTGGCGTCGGGAACGCGGCCGGCGCGCAGGAGGTCCTCGGCCAGTTCGATCAGCGTCGCGGCGACGTCAACCGTGGTGTCCTCGCCTCGGTAGGCTGCAAGGCACCGGGCGTGCACGGCCGCGGCTTCCGCCGGGGCGCCGCGCTCGCGGATGAGCACGCCGCGGAAGACCTCGATGCGGGTGCGGTAGTGGTCATCCCCGGCGTCCAGCCGGCACTCCGCTTCCGCCAGCCGACGCTCGGCTTCCGCGAACCGCCCGAGTCGCAGCAGCGGGACGACCATGTTCGTCCTGATGAGCGCCGCGGCCGCGGTGTCCGCTGCCGCTTCCGCTTCGGCCAGCGCGGTTTCGTGCGCCGCCAGCGATTCGGCGAACCGCCCGGTGCGCCGGTGGAGGATGCCGATGTTGGCCAATGTCAGGGCCGCGTCGCCGAACTCGCCCAGGTCGCGTTTGAGCGCGACGGACCGCTCGAGGCAGCCGATCGCCTCCCGGTGCCTGCCGGCCGCCAGCAGCCGCCGCCCGGCGTCCCCGAGCGTGAACGCCTCCTTGAGGCCGTCTCCGGTGCGACGGGCGATGTCCAGAGCGATCCGGTTGACCGTGGCGTGCGAGCCGATGTCGGTGTCGTGCACGAAGAACGCGTTGAACGCAGCGGCCAGGTGCCAGGCCTGTTCGCTTCGCCCCATGCGGGCCGCCGCTGTCACGGCCGCCTCCAGATTGCCGCGCTCTGCGTGGAACCACGACAGCGCGCCGGCCTGGTCCGCGAAGCCGGGGAGACCGGCGTCGTGCGCCGCCGCGCCTTCGGTGAACCGGCGCTTGTTCGGGTGCACCCGCGCCGCCGCCTGGTACGCGAAGTGCACGTAGACGCCGAGCATCCGGAGGAAGGCCTCGTCCAGTTCGCTCTCGGCCTCTTCCAGTTTCGCGAGCTGGATCGCGAAGAGCCTCACCAAGTCGTGCAGCCGGTAGCGACCGGGCGACCGAGACTGCACCAGATGCACGTCCACAAGCGACTCCAGTATCGCGGCCGCTTGCGCCTCGCCGACCCCGCACAGCGCGCCCGCAGTATGGGCGTCGAGGTCGTCGCCCGGGAGGAGGCCGAGCCGCCGCAGCATGCACTGGTGGTCCGGGTCGAGTTCGAGGTACGAGGCGCGCAGCGCCGCGGCGACACCGCGGTGTCCCATGTCGAGTTCGCTGAGCAACCGGTCCTCGTGGTCGAGCCGCGCCAGCAGGTCCTCGGCCCGCCAGAGGGGCCGGCTGCGCAGGCGCGCCGCCGCCAGCCCCATGGCCAGCGGCAGTCGCCCGCAGCGCTCCGCGATCGCGACGGCCTCATCCTCGGTGATCCGGTCGACGCCGGCGCTGAGCATCGCCACGGCCTCGCCCATGGGTGGCGGTTCGAGCGGCACCGAGTACGCGCCCGCCAGAGTGGACAGGCCACGGCGGCTCGTCGCCAGGACGAGGCTTCCCTGCGTCCCCGGCAGCATCGCCTCCACCTGCTCCGCGCTCGCGGCGTTGTCGAGCACTAGGAGCATTCGGCGGTCGGCGACGGCGCTGCGGTACCGGGCTGTGAGTTCGTCGATCTCCTCGGGGAGGTCCCGCTCGTCCGCGCCGAGGCGGCGCAGCAGGCTCGTCAGCATCGACGCCAGGCCCGGACGGGATCCTACGGCGTGGGTGAACCCGTGGAGGTCGACGAACAACTGTCCGTCGGTGTACCGGGGGGAGAGTGCGTGGGCGGCCTGTACCGCGAGTGAGGTCTTCCCTACGCCCGCCATGCCGTGAACTGCGACGACGGCCGCTTCGCTTGCCGCGGTCAGGATCGCGTCCAGGTGCGCGTCCCGGCCCGCGAAACCGGGGAGCGTGTGCGGGAGCTCGCGGGGCACCGCCGCGGTCCGGATCGAGGACGCGTCGAGCAGTGGCCGGTCCCCCTCGTCCAGCCGCAGCGCCTCGATGAGGAGGCGCTGAGTCCGCGGCTGAGGGCGGACCTTTCCCGACTCGATGTCGCGGATCGTGCGGATGCCCACGCCCGCTTTGAAAGCGAGCTCTTCCTGCGTCATCATCGCGCGCAACCGGAGCGGCCGGAGACCGCCAGCGGGTCCGGGCGCCCGATCAGCCATGACGCCACGGCAGGTTCGCCCGGCCGACGGCGGGCTGGTTCGATGTGGACCGAATGCCGGTGCGGTAGCCCGCGTGCTCGAGGTTGATCCGGTACGGTTCTCCGAGGTTGCGCCGCAAGCGGTGCAGGCATTCCAGCAATGCCTTCCGGGCTTGGTCCGGCGGGAGTTCAGTCCAGATCGCGTCGGTGAGGGTATCGACCGAGACGGCCCGTCCTGCCCCGGCCAACAGGGCCGCGAGCGGCCTTCGCTGGAGCGGCGCGCGGAGTTTGAGGGGCCCGCCGCCCTCGGGCAACACTTCCATCGGATCAAACACTCGGAACCGCAGCGCGTCCAGGCCTGCCTGCACTCGTTCACCGACCTCGCAGAGAAAGTACGTGTCGAGCCCAGAATAGTGCAAAACCGCAGTCGGCACGGTACGCCCGCGGCGGGGCCCGAGCCGGTGTAAGTCGGCTGTAATCGTCGATCGGCATGTTGCTCTCAGCGGTCCGCGATGCGGCCGTGAAACCGCAATGGAACGACTCGCGACCGGCACGGCCGCCGTGGGCATCATCTTCGAGATCTATTGGGCTCCCTTAGTGGCTCCCTAACTTGATTTTTAAGCTTGTGCGCTGGTGAGGTGGCCCCGCGTGAGCATGAGCGAAGCCCTTGCTTGATGATTCTTGTTGCGACACAAGGAATCACATACAGCAAGGGCTTCGGTTGTCTATTCTTCCTGATGATGGCCTCGGCGATGGCACGGGGTCGTTGCAGGCGCTTCGCGTCGGCTTCCACGGCTGCTTGACCACTCGATCTGATGCGCTGTTCGAGCTGACCGACGCTGTGTTGTGCCAGGGCAGCCCGGTGACTTCACTACCGGTGTTGTCGCTGGCCGGAACGTTCCGTCGAGGCCACGGTGGACTCTACGACGCGCTCAACTCCGGGCACGTTGACGCTGATCGGCTGCGGCGCCTGCTGGCGGAGCGGCCGATCACGAAGGTGCGCGGGCGGATCGTGCTTGCGGTCGATGTCACCGGATGGCTGCTCCCGGATGCGAACTGCTCGCCGGGCCGCTTGTACTGCCATGTGACCGGACACGGCCGCGGCCAGGACCAGATGGTGCCCGGATGGGCCTACTCCTTCATCGCCGCACTCGAACCCGGGCGGACTTCATGGACCCAGATCCTGGACGCGCAGCGGCTGGGACCCGATGACGACGCCGCCGAGGTCACGGCCGTTCAAGTGCGCTGCACTGTCGAGCGACTCGTACCGGCCGGGCAGCACCGAAGCGGCGAAGCGCCGATCGCGATCGTGGTCGACGCCGGCTACGACGTCCCCCGCCTGGCATTCCAGTTGCGTGACCTGCCGGTGGTCGTGATCGGCCGGCTCCGCTCGGACCGGGTCCTCTACCGGGCCGCCCCGGCCTATGCCGGAATCGGTCGGCCCCAGCGGCACGGGGCACCGTTCCGCCTGACCGATCCCTCCACCTGGGAAGCACCCGAGGCCCAGACCGTCACTGACACCGCCCGATACGGGAAGTTCGAGGCGCGGGCGTGGGAGGGTCTGCATCCCTGGCTCAAACAGCGGTCCGCCTGGATCGACCACCACGAAACACTGCCGGTCATCGAGGGCGCCGTGATCCGCATCCAGTCCGAGCGCCTGCCTCAGACGGGCACGCCCGAGCCGGTCTGGCTCTGGACCTCCGCGCACGACTTCGACGACGAGCTGCTCGACAGTCTGTGGTCGGCATGGCTGCGCCGCTTCGACATCGAGCACACCTTCCGGTTCCTCAAACAAACCCTGGGATGGACCGTTCCCCAGGTCCGTGATCCTGAGGCCGCCGACCGCTGGACCTGGCTGATCATCGCCGCCTTCACCCAACTGGCCGCAGCGAGGTCGCCGGCCATGGCTTCGGCGGAGCCGGTGCCGCGCAGGCGGCAGTCGCGCAGGACTTTCCAGGTCTTCATCCTCGCGGAGGCGTGCTCGATGCGGGCGCGGATCTTCCGGGGGGAGGCGTTGTGCGCTTCCTTCCAGTCGACGAGGGGTTCGTCCTTCTGCTTGCGCCGGTGCGGGACATGGGCTCTGGTGCCGCGGTAACCGCCGTCGGCGATGACGGTCGCTGTGCGAGTGGCGTGGTCGACGCCGGAGGCGGTGATGGCGACCGAGTCGTTGCGGTTTCCCGGCAGCGGGGTGCCGACCGCGACCACCAGCTGCGTGTCGGCGTGGATGACGACCTGGTGGTTGGTGGAGTACCGGTAGTTCTTCGACTTCGCCGCCACTGTGTGGTCTCTGGTCGGGACCGGGGTGCCGTCAACGATCAGCACCGTTTCAGGCGCGTACCGCTGCCTCGGGCGCAACGCGAGCTTGGGGCGAGGTCGTCGATGACGCGGTCGGCGGCCGACTTCGACGTTCCGAACAGCGCCGCGATCTGGCGCATGGTCAGGTTCGTGCGCCAGTATGCGGCGACCAGCAAGACCCGGTCAGCGAAGCCGAGCTTCCAGGGGCGGCCCTTGCATGCGGGGTCGGCCCCCTCTGCGCGCAGCTGACGGATAAGTCGGGCGAACTGCCTCGCCGACAGTCCGCTGAAGAGCTCGACCATGGTCTCGTCCACGCATTGATCACACCTGGCACTCAGGCATGATCCCCTGCGCCCCAACAACATCCTTGAGAGCCATTAGGGTATTCGCCATGATGCTGATCTCCGGCGGAGTACCCGCCCCGAACGCCCCTGTCCTGCGCACGGGAGGCGTGCCGCTCGTACCGCGCGGGTTCATCTGGCCCACCTGCGCCGAGTGCGAGGGGGCCATGCAGTTCCTCGCGCACGTGCCCATTGACGGCGGCGCGGTCGCGGTGTTCTACTGCCAGAACGACCCCGGCATGTGCGACGACTGGGACGCCACTTCCGGCGGCAACCAGGCGTTCCTGTTCGCCGGGGAACTGCATGCGGCCGCCGCCCCGACCGAAGGCGAGACGCTCCTCGGCGCGGTCACATCACTGCTCCCAGACGATACGGTCGCGCCCAATGGCAATGGAGTACTCGGGCAGCTCAGCGGGGAGCCGGAGTGGATCCAGAACGATGAGACCCCCACCTGCCCGAGTTGCGCTGATCCCATGAAGTTCATGGTCTCGCTCGAAGAGGGACTCCACCACGTCACAGCCTCGAACTTCGGTGGCGGCGGCCGCGGATACGTCTTCACGTGCCAAGGCTGCTCCGAGGCCGCGTTCCTCTGGCAGCGCTGAAACCCAGTACGGCAAGCTCCCGAAGCCATTGCACCGAGCACCCTCTCGAACTGCTTACGGGACAACCCTTCGCGCCGTTCCGGAGCGGCGTGTTCGATCTTCAATCACATCTAGCCAGGCTAAGCACAGTCCGCGGTAGAGGTCCAGGTGCGACTGCGCCGCGGCTTCCCAGGTGTAGGCCGCGGAGAGGGCGCGCCCGGCTTCGATTCGATCGCGTCCGGACAAGGCGTCGTCGAGCCGGTCGGCGAGGGCGTGCGGGTCGTCTGCGTAGTCGACGGCAGCACCGAACACCTCGCGGAGGACGGGGAGGTCACCGACGACGGTGGGGACTCCGGCTGCGAGTGCTTCCATGGCGGCGAGGCCGAAACCTTCCTTGATCGAGGGGAACGCGAAGGCGTCGGCCGCGGCGACCAGGCCGGGGAGGTCGTCGTCGGGGACCGGGCCGAGAACGACCGGCTCCACCTCCAGTTCACGGGCGCGTTCGTCCCAGCGGTGCCGGTAGTCGCGGTAGTCGAACAGGGTCTCGCCCCCGGCGATCGCCAGGGCGAGATCCGGGCGGCGTTTGCGCAGCAGCGCATAGGCTTCGAGGAGTTCGAGGGAGCCTTTGCGGGGTTCGATACCGCCGACGGTAAGCACGTACCGGCCGAGCCGGTCCTTCCAGCCGCGGCGGGCGGCCGCGGCTGCGGGCGCGTCGCCTGCGGCGAGAGCGAAGCGGGCGGCGTCGACGCCGTTGGGGATGACGGCGGCCTCGATGCCCCAGCCCTCGCGCAGTTCGGCGGCGACGGCCGCGGAGACGCACACGTGCGCGCGCGGCCTGACGATCGCGCGTTCGTGGCAGGCCGCGAGCTCGGGAGTGGTGAAGTGGTCGATGTGGTGGACGGTGCGGATGCAGTCTTCGACGGCGTTGGCGCTGATGCAGTCCTGAGCGTGAACGATGTCGTACCCGGTCGGGTCGAAGGCGTCGCGCAGGGCCTCGATGGAGCGGAGGATGCGCGGGCCGACCGCCTCGCCCTCGACATCAGGGAAAGGGACGATCCGTTGGCACACCCGGGGGTCGACGGCGCGGAAGAACCCGGCGTCGCCGCCTCTGCCGAGCGTCCACACGGTGACGTCCTGCCCGAGCGCGGCGAGGGCTTCGGCGAGCGCGAGCGTATGGACGACGCCACCGCGCGGCTTGGAGGAGTAAGTGAGCAGCGCGATCCTCATCGGTACAGCTCCGGTCTGCGTTCGGCGAGGTGGTCGAGGACCTTGCGGGCGGTGTCGATCTCGGCGGCGACGTCGAGTTCGGTGGTGACGAGCCCGGCTTTGGACCAGGTGCGGGCGCGGATGTCGCCGCCTGGTCCGACCACTTTGGCCTGTCCGAGGAAGCGCAGGCCGCCGAGGGATCCGGTGAGGTTGGCGGAGGCGAGGACGACCTGGTTCTCGGCAGCGCGGGCCTGGTCGTAGAGGTCGAACAGCCGCGACTGGCGGTCGTCCCTCATTCGGGCGGCACGGTTGGTGATGCTCGTGGGCCACGCGCTCAGACAGGCGAGGATCTCGGCGCCGTCGAGCGCGAGCGACCTCGCCGACTCGGGGAAGGTCTTGTCGTAGTCGATGAGCATGCCGAGGCGCCCGACGGGGGTGTCGAAGGCGGCGAAGCGGTCGCCGGGGCTGTAGGCGCCCTGCTCGTGGACGGGCTGGTGGACTTTCCGGTGGACCCCGAGCACGCCGTCGCCGCTGACGCAGACGGCGGTGTTGTAGTACCGGCCGCCGTCTGCTTCCCGGAATCCGAAGCAGACGGTCATCGCCGCAGCGGACGCGGCGATCCGCGCGATGTGCGCATCGTCGATCGCCAGCGCCGGGGGCAGCGAGTCGGGTTCGGCCGTGTGGACGTCGGAGAGGTAGCCGCCGAGGGCGGCGTCGGGCAGGACGAGGAGGTGCACGCCGTCGCGGCGGGCATGGTCGATGAGGGCGTCGATGCGCTGGAGGTCGAAGTCGAGGTCACGGCCGAAGGCGGCCGCGACCGCGCCGATCCGCGTCAGGCCCATGTCGCCGCTGCGGTCGGTCCCATGGTCGCCGCGTACGCCTCGGGCCTGCGGTCCCTGAGGTGCCCCATGGAGCGGCGGGCGGTCGCGAGTGCCTGCTCGACGTCCACATCGGCCACGGCCAGTCCTGCCGCCACGCCGGTGTCGGCGAGGAGCTCGCCGCCGGGGTCCACGATCTTCGCGCTTGCCACGAACCGCAGTCTGCCAAACGTGCCGGATTGGTTCGCGGAGACCCACACGATCTGGTTCTCGAGGGCGCGGGCGCGGTCGAAGAGGTCGAAGCGGCGCTTCCAGCGGTCGGCTTCGAGCGTGGGGGCGGGGTTGGTGGCGCTGCCGGGCCAGGCGGAGACGCACACGATGATGTCGGCGCCGTCGAGGGCGAGGGCCCTGGCGGATTCGGGGAAGGCCTTGTCGTAGCAGATCATCATGCCGATCCGGCCGACCGGGGTGTCGAAGGCGCGGAAGCCGTCGCCGGCGCCGTAGTTGCGGTCCTCGTGGAGGGGCTGGTGGACTTTGCGGTGGTTGCCGAGGACGTCGCCGCCGGAGACGCAGACGACGCTGTTGTAGAGGAGGCCGTCGCCGCCGTCCTCGCAGTATCCGGCGGTGACGACGAGGTCGCCGGCGAGGTCGGCGAGCCGGGCGATCTCGGGGCCGTCGACGCGCAGCGGGGGCGGGGAGTCGGCGGTGCCGTCGAGGCTGAGGAGGTATCCGCCAAGCGCGGCTTCGGGGAAGGCGAGGAGGCGGACGCCGCGTTCGCGGGCTTCGGCGACGGTCGCCTCGATGCGGGTGAAGTCGGCTTCGAGGTCGCGGTCGAACGTGTCCGCGACCGCGGCGATGCGCAAGGCGCTCATGCGGTTCCCAATCCTGTCACTGGTCCTTGGAGGGCTTCGGTGGTCTCGCCGTCGGGCCAGCGCAGTCGCACGCCGCTGCCGGCGGTGAGGCGGCCGCATTCGGCGCCGGTGGCGGGTCCGGCCGGGAGGGGTGCGGCTCCGGGGTCGTCGGCGGTGAGCATGGCGAATCCGGGGAAGCAGGTGAGCCAGTCCCCCATGGTCGCGCCCGGGGGCCGGGGGACGGCGGCGATGTCGAGTTCGGCGGCGCATCCGGCGGCTTCGGCCATCATGCCGAGGGTGCCTGTGATGCCGGCCATGGAGACGTCCTTGGCGGCGGCGGGCCGGGCGAGTCCGACCGCGCCGATCATGGTCCGCAGCTCCCCTGGGGTGCGGCTGGAGGTCGAGTCCCATTGACGGCCGGTGTATCCGGGCCGCCAGTCGCCGCCGAGGTCGGCGGTGAGGCTGATGCGCTGCCCAGGTCTGCCGCCGCCTCCGGGAACCGGGTTCGCGGTGCGGCCGATCGCGGTGACCGAGAGTGCGGCGGGGGTGCCAAGCTGGGTGTGGCCGCCGAGGACGGGGATGCCGTAGGCCTCGGCGGCGCGGCGCAGGCCGGTGAGGACGCGGTGAACAAAGGACCGGTCCCGCCCGGCGACGGCGTCGAGCAGGCCGATCGGGTCGGCGCCCATGGCGGCGAGGTCGTTGGCGTTGACCAGAACCGCGCACCATCCGGCCCATTCGGGGTCGCGTTCGACCATGGCCGGGATGATCGCGTCGGTGCAGGCGACGAGGTCGGAGCCGGGCAGGGGGGCGCCGTCGTCGCCAAGGAATCCGGCACCGCCGCCGGCCCAGCCGGACAGGAGTGGCGCGAGGTCGCTCTTGGTGACGGCGGCGAGGCGTGCGATGCGGTCGATCGGCCAGCGCATGAGCGCGTGGTCGGCCCCGGCGACGTCGACGGTGCGGATCTCGTTCCAGCCCAGGCGGGTGAAGAGGCGGACGTTGGCGCGTTGGACCGTGGCCTCGAAGCGGAGGACCCCGGCTTGTTCGGCGTAGGCGCAGGCGGCGCGGACGAGGGCTTTGCCCGTGCCGTAGGCGCGGCGGTCGCCGGGGCGGACGACGAGTCTGCCGCCTTGCCACCAGGCGAGGTCGGGGCCGGGTCCGGCGGGGCCGAGCCGGACGCCGCCAAGGACGGTCCCGTCGCGGCCGCGGGCGATGAGCACGGTGGTGCGGGGGTCCTCGTCGCGCCAGTCCGCATCGGACTGGTCGAACAGGCCTTGCTCCTCGACGAAGGCGCTGTGGCGCAGTGCTTTGTAGGCGGCCAGGTCCGTTGCGTCGCCGGCGGTTTCGATGGTGAACGGCGGGGTGGGTGGGGCGGTGGTGGAGCCGGCGAGGATGTCGCCGATGGTCGCTTTCATGTCAGCCTCCCACGGTGCTGAGGACGCCGCAGGCGCCGCAGGCGGCGCAGCCGGCCTCTTGCCCGGTGCCGGTCATGCCCGCCGCGCGCAGGTGAGCGGCGACGCGGCCGGTGATGTCGGCCACGAGGCGCGGCGGGGGCGCGGTGGCGCCGTCGCGGCGGGCGAGGGTGCCGAGCATGGGGCGCATGGGGACAACGAACGGGTAGACCCCGCGTTCGATGAGTCCCCGCGCGCCTTCGACCAGCTCGTCCGGGTCTTCCCCCAGACCCACGAGGAGATAGGTGGAGACTCGGTTCCACCCGAAGACCCGGACGGCCTGGTCCCATGCCGCCTCGTACTCGCTCAGCGGCACGGTCGACTTGCCGGGCATCCATTTGCGGCGGACGTCGTCGTCCAGTGTTTCGACGTGGATGCCGATGCTGGTCGCGCCCGCCTCCTTCAGTTCGGTCAGGACGCCGAGGTCGGCGGGCGGTTCGATCTGGACTTGGATCGGCAGGCCGGGTACGGCCCCCAGGACCGCGGCGACGCTGCGCACAAGGTTGCGCGCGCCCCGGTCGGGGCCTTTGGTGGTGCCGGTGGTCATGACCATCTGCTTGACGCCGTCGAGGCGGACTGCGGCCTCGGCGACCTCGGCGAGCTGGGCCGGGGTTTTCGCGGCCACGGTCGCCCCGGCGTTGAGCGATTCCTCGATGGTGCAGAAGCGGCATCGCTGGTCTTCGACGTAGCGGATGCAGGTCTGGACCACGGTGGTGGCCAGGACATCGCGGCCGTGGAGCAGCGCGATGTGCCGGTAGGGCACGCCGTCGGCGGTCGTCAGGTCGTAGAACGCGGGGCGGCGCACCGGTTCGACGGCGATGCCGAGGTCGCGGCGGCCCTTGTAGGCGCGGCCGTCGCGGACCGTGTAGGGACTGTCGGGGTTGAGCGGGATGGCGGCGTTCCGTCCGTCGACGACCAGATGGCCGTCGTCGCTCGGCCCGGCTCCCTTGCGGCGGGAAACGGGTGCCTCCATCCGCAGTCCGCGGACGGCCATGTCCGCGCGGATGTCCAATGCGGGATCGGCCGTGCCGGTCGCCTGCTTGCTCATTGCTGCCTCCTCAGTCCTGTCGGTCCGCGACGTGCCGGCGGTTCACCACATGTAGGTGGAGTTGATGATCGCGCCCTTGTGGGCGTAGTGGATGAGGGCGTCCTGCACGTCGAGCGGGTGGGTCGGGATGACGCCTTCGATGAGGTCTTCCTCGCGCAGGCCGTGCAGCGAGAGTCCGAAGCGGCAGCAGTAGACCTTGCCGCCTTCCTTGATGAAGGTCTTGAGCGAGTCGTTGATGTTGTGCTCGCCGGGGAACGCGGAGTTTCCGGTGGTGGGGAAGCCGCGCGTGGCCATGCAGTTCATCGCACCGGGCCCGTAGAAGTAGATGGCCGATTCGAAGCCCTTGCGCTGGGCCCTGGTGGCCTGGAGGATCGCCACGAAGCTCACCGAGGACTCGTGGGCGATGCCGTGGACGAGCGTGAAGTACGCCTGCCCCTCCTCGGCCTGGTAGTCGGGGAAGACCTTGGTGCCGCCGTAGAGGTTCGATCCCTCCGGCAGCGACGGGTGCGGGATCTCCGCGAGGCTCTGCTGCTCGAGTTCGGTCAGGTCGGTCATGATTCAGTCCATTCCGTAGAGTCGGTCGAAATTGTCGTTGAAGAGCTGTCGTGACAATTCGCCGTCGCCTGCAGCGGCGGCGATCTTGTGGTATTCCCCGGCGAAGTCGCCCCAGGGAAGGTCACTGGCGAAGAGCACCCGGTCGGCACCGATGCCGTGCCGTTCGATCTGCTCGAACAGGAATCGCGGCGCGAACCCGATCGACCAGGACAGGTCGGTGTAGACCCGCTTTCCCGATGCGATCCAGTCGAAGAAACGGGATCCGGCCAGTTTCAGATGTCCGCTCATCCCTCCCCCGAAATGGACGAGGTGAATGGCGACAGTGTCGCCGTAGCGGTCGACCAGGGTGCCCACTTCGTCGATGTCGGAGGCGGCCCCGGGCGAGGTGTGGACGTGGACGACGAGGTCGTGCGCGGCCGCGGCGGCGAAGATCGCGTCCAGTTGGGGCCGGCAGTCCTCGGCTGTCGGCCCTCCGCCGAGCAGGAAGCTCGTCTTGAGTGCCTTCACGCCCGGCTCGGCGGCCAGTTGCAGGGCTTTCACCGTCCGTTCGGCATCGCCCGGTTTCGGGGACACCCAGAGCCCAGCGGTGATCCGGTCGTCCGAGGCGGCCGCCTCGACCACGAGCTCGTTGAACCCGAACGCGAGGTCGGGGTCGGGGACGCCGTAGTTCGGGAGCACCAGCGCCCGCTCCACGCCTTCGGCGTCGAGGTCCGCGATAAGATCCTGAATAGAGGAACGGGCAGTGACGTCGGGCCTGATTGCAGGCCCGCCGTAGAATCCATATCCGGGCATCGCACCGAGATGCCGGTGCGCGTCTCGGATCCATCGTTCGCTCATGACCGATATTCAAGCGGCCGTTGATGACCGAGCGATTGCATCGGGAACAAATAGCGATTGCCGTCAATTGCAGAACTGTTTCGGAAACTTCTCCACGGCGACTTGATAACTTTTCAAGCGGACATGCGAAAAAGACCGTGCCCCTGAAAGAGTCATCTCTATAAGGGGCACGGCCTCGCGGTATTGGAGTATTAGGCGATCGTTCGCGGCGCCGTCCATTCGGCGCTTCGATCCGGTGCGGCCGGCGGCGGGCCGGCGATCCAGGGCACGTCCAGCGCCGGGGCGGCGGCGTGGGCGGCGATCCGCTCGGCGAGGAAGCCGGCGTCGGCGCCGACCCCGGAAAAGCGGCCCGATCCCCACGTCCACTGCCACGGCAGCCCCAGGAAGTACAGGCCCGGTACGGGGGTGACACCGCGGCGGTGAACCGGGTAGCCGCGGCCGTTGAAGACCGGCGCCTCGATCCAGCGCAGGTCCTGCCCGAAGCCGGTGCACCACACCACGGCCGCGATCTCCTCGGCGGCCAGGTCGATCACGGTCGGGTCCTCATTCGCGGGCTCCCACACCGGCGTGTAGCGCGCTTCGGTCGGGGCCGCGAGCCCGGCGGCCCCGATGTAGGCGTCGATGGCGTCCTTGATGGACTCCGAGACGCGGTCGGCGCTGTCGAGGTTGGCCTTGAGGTCGCCGTCGAAGCGGACGGTCTCGCCGCTGACGGACTCCATGCGGCCGTGCAGTCGCATGCCGGCGGCGGCGAAGGCCCGCAGGTCGATGTCCCGGCCGCCGTCGCGGCCGGTCACGTAGTGGTTGGTGCGCAACCGGACCGAGTCCGGGTCGTCGAAGTCCTCGACCGAGCGCCGGTAGTGTCCCATGTCGTCGAGCCAGTCGACGACGTCCCGGCCCCGGTAGAACCGCGCCACCCGCGGCGCGTTCCCGGTCGCCAGGTGCACCCGCCGTCCGGCCAGGTGCAGGTCCTCAGCGATCTGCGCCCCGGACTGGCCGCTGCCCACGACCAGGACCGCGCCTTCGGGCAGGGCGCCGGGATTGCGGTAGTCGGCCGCGTGGATCTGCCGGATGCGCTCGGGCAGCCGCTCGCCCATCCGCGGGACCAGCGAAACCTGGTACGGCCCGGTCGCGGCCACAACCTGGTCGGCGGTGAGCGTCCCCGCCGACGTCTCGACGGCGAACCTGCCCGAGGACGTGCGCCGCAGCCGCCGGACTTCGACGCCTTCGGCCAGCGGCACGTCGAAGGACTTCGCGTAGGCCTCGATGTAGTCCGTGATCTGGTCCTTGACCATGAACCCGTGCGGATCGTCGCCCTTGTAGGGGAAGCCGGGCAGCAGGCACTGCCAGTTCGGCGTCACCAAGCTGAAGGAGTCCCAGCGCCGGGTGCGCCACTCGTGGCCGACGCGCTCGCGCTCCAATACGATATGGTCGATCCCCCGCTGCACCAGGTGGAAGCTCATCGACAGGCCGGCCTGCCCGCCGCCCACGACGACCACCGTCCGGTGGAGCCCTTCGAGCGTTCGTTCCATCGCGTGTCCTCTCTGCACCGCCGGGGCGGCGAGCACGGGCCCCGACCGCCGGGTCATGCGAACAGTGAAGCCCCGCAACATGATGAGGAGGTTTCATCGGGAACGGCGTGGCGTCAACGGACCCGCACTGCGGAAATCTGCGCTTCATCGGGCCGCGACATAGTCGTGGTGGACGGTCCAATTACCGGGCGGAGCGCCGAGCCGGTGGCTCGGCGCTCCGCCCGTTCATCGCGATCGGTTGGCGGATGGTCCACTGCTGGTTCGAACCACCGGTGCAGGTCCAAAGGATGAGCCTGGTTCCGTTGTGGGTGCCGCCTCCGAAGGCATCCAGGCAGAGTCGGTTGCGAGCGTTGAAGACGCCGCCAGCGCAGAAACCCGCGGGCCCGACTGGTGCCGTCCCGGAGCCGCGACGGCCGAAATGACGTCCCCCTACGTGCCACAACAAGGCCGCGACCTGGGTGATGAGTCGTAGTAAGCGGGATCAAGGCCGACAATACATTAGTATTTACGAATATTATTCACATTTGTTGCGACGGGCGCACCGCCGACAAGACAGGGCGAACCGGCGGCCAGGAGTCGCTGGTAGTCGTCGGGCTCCAGGCGGTCGCGGATCGCGCACGGCTGGCCGTTGCGGGAGGTAGCGGCCAGCTTGGAGACTCCCGGCCCGACTGGTGCCGTTCCGGGGCCGCGGCGGCCGAAATGACGTCCCGTACGCGTGCCAACAATGCCGTGACCTGCGGTGATGAGTTGTAGTAAGCGGTCCTAAGGTCCACTAACCTAACAACCGGGACACTCAGACGTTTTCATCTCATACCAAGTGATCCGTTTTTGGTTATGACGTAATCGGTCCGATCAACTAGGGCTCGGCGTGGCGAGGTGCTCGCCGAGAAGCCGCCCTCCGTCGATCAGCGGCCTCATCCCATTCCGGAGTCGCCACTCGCCAATCCTTTCGAGGAGGCTCGCGAGTAGCCACCGATCCGCCACACCGAGTGTGCAGGTGACCGTGGCGGCATGGGCATCCCCCGGCGGATTCGCCGCCACCCTGGCGATCGGCGCGGTCGCCGGCCTCCGGCGGTCCGCGCCGATCGACTCGCCCCGACGGAGGCCCTGGCCTCGCTGAGCCACCGCCGAGACACTTCCGAAACACCCTAGGCGGGTACGAACTGCCACTGTTGGTTGGCCCCGCCGTTGGCGGTCCATTGCACTACCTGCGCCCCATCGGTGGTCGCCCGGCCGTAGACGTCGGCCACCAGTCCGCTGTTACGGGCGGCGATCGTGTAGTAGCCGTCACCAGTGGGGCGCAGGTACCACATCTGGTTGGTGCCGCCGTTGGCGGACCACTGCTGCAGCTGCAGGCCCTCCGTGCTGCTGCCGGCGTTAACGTCGAGCACCCTTCCGGAGGCGGTGTAGCGCAAGATGTAGGCGTCTTGCGTGGTGCTGATCGTCCACGTGGGAGTGCCGCTCTGCTGGATCGCCTTGGCGCCGTCGGCGGTGGAGTTGCCGGCGATGGCGAGGGGCTTGCCGCTGTTGCGGTTGACGATGCGGTAGGTCCCGGGTGCGGGTCCGGTTTCGGTTCCGCCGATGGTGAAGTACTCGACCGCGTCGGTGAAGAGGGTGCTGCCGGACTTCGCCGTCGACAGCTCCAGGTACACGCGGCTACCGGTGGCGGGCGCGGTGAAGGACACCGACTGGGTGACCCGCGAGCCGAGCGGGATGGTCAGGTTGGTGCTGTCCGACGCGACGACCGTGCCGGTCGGGCTGTCGAGCCGGGCGATCCAGGTGAAGTCCACCGAGGTGCCGGCGAAGCCGTCGTTGAACACGGTGATGGTGCGGGTGACCGTGGCGTTCCGGGCGTAGTTGGGCACGGCCTGCGGCAGCGGGAAGGTGCCGTTCGCGTCCGAGACGCCGGAGGCCGACCAGTACGGGAGGTCGACTGCGGCTACCGGGTTGAACGCCGCCTGCACGCGCTGGATCTGCGGGTTGCTCCAGGGGTCCGGGAGGTTGTCCACGCCGTAGACAGGGCGACCGCCCTCCTCCGGGATGAAGTCGGTGGTCCGCACTCCGGGCACGACGCTGGCCCAGGCGGACAGCAGCGTATACGGACGCAGGTCGCTGGCGTTCTTGCCGCGCTTGGCCAGGGTTGCCGTGGCGAACCACTCGAAGCCCTGCTTGGTGTTGCATGCCGGCCAGATGTACTCGCCCTCGCCGTCGGGCCGCCCGTTCACGGTCTTCAGGCCCTCCCCGTACCTGCCGAAGCCGTCGACGTAGTGCGGGATCACCGCGAAGTTGGCGTACGTCATCCCGGGATACCCGTTGAGATTCCCGTCGACGCCCACCTCGACGATGACCGGCCGGGTGCCGTCGTTGCCGTTCATCGCCGCGTACAGGTCCTTCTCGAACTGCTCGGAATCCTGGCCGCTCTGGTTCGGCTCGTTGGACTGACTCCAGCGGATGATCGCGGGGTGGTTGCGATCGCGCAGGACCAGTGCACGGGCGTGGTTGACCATATTGTCGTGCCCGGCGATCCAATCCTGCTTGCCAGAGGAGCCGCGAATCGCGGTCTCGCCGATGATCATCAGGCCCATCTCGTCGGCGACATCCAACATGTACGGGCTCGCGGGCTCCTGGTGGATGCGCACCACGTTGAAGTTCAGCCGCTGGTAGTTCTCCACTGCCTGCGGCCAGCCGCCGTTGCCGGGCGACGGGGGCAGGAAGCCGGGCAGGGTGTCGTAGGCGTCGCCCTTGCCGCCGTTGTTGATCCGGTCGTAGTCGGCGCCCTGGAGGTTGTCGCCGCGGAAGTTCACGCGCACGCCGTTGAGGTAGTAGTAGTCACCGTTCTGGGTGGCCTCCCGGAACCCGAACCGGTACGTGGCGTCGCTGGGGTGCCCGTCATCGGTGACGGCATGCACCGTCAGCCGGTGCAGCTGCGCCCGGTACCCCGACCGGTACGGCACGTTGGGCCGCCAGTACGAGGTGCTGTCGAGGTTCCACGCGACCGGCCCGACGGTCACGGTCGCGGTCGAGCGGGCCGCCACGGTGACCGTACGGCTGGGCAGTTCAGGGTAGGTGAAAGCCGTTCCGTTGTGGGACGACAGCGACCCGGTCAGCGTCACCGACCGGGAACTGCCCGACGTGTTCCGCACCGACACGTCGTAGCTCAACGTCTTGTTCGCCACCGACGTACGCACGAATGTGTCGCTGACGTACACCGCCGGGTACACCCGCAGGAACGCGGACCGGAAGATCCCTTGCGGTATCGCCTCGCACCAGTCGGCGGCGTCGGGCACCAGGTACCGGCCGTTGGATGCCTTCAGCGCGCCGCGGCCCTTCACGTTCACCGTGATCGTGTGGGTGGTGCCGGGCGCCGCGTATGCGCTGATGTCGAAGTTCGACGGGGTGAACGCCGTCGTCTGGGTGGCGGCCACGCGGCCGTCGACCGACAGTGTCGCCTGGTGATTGACGGCGCCGAACTCGATCCAGGTCGACTGCGGCTGCCCTGAGTCCGGCACGGTGATGCTGCGCGAGTACACCGCCTCGTTCACGTCGGTGAATCCTTGTTTGTACCAGCCGCCGCCGGGCACGCTGATCGACGTCGGCGCCCGGCCCGCCGGGGTGAAGCTCCACGTTCCGGCGAGATCGATGGAAGTGAGCGCGGCATTGCCGGCCGACACGCCATCGGTCGCGGCCGCCCCGACGGCGGCACCGGCTCCATCCGGCATCGACGCGTAGATCGCGGCGGCCGGGAGGACGGCCGCGGTCTGGAGGAGGCGGCGACGGGAGAGGTTGGGTTGGTCGGGTTGAGAGGCCATGGGGGGCTCCTTCGTTCAGGTCCGGTGGGGGTGGGGCCGGGCTTGTGGGCGGCCGGAGCCTCTGGCACGAGGACTCCGGCGGCCGACTCATTTGTCTTCGTGCCGCCTGTGATCGGCATGGGCGAGGGCCACTGCCAGTGAATCGACGCAGACAACGGCCCTCGAAGCCCGACGGTTTGCGGGCGCCGAAGTTCAGGCGAAGAACCGAACACAAGCGCCTCCGTCTGCCCCGAGCGGCCAGCAGCATTACATCAGACGTCATACCTTACACGATTAGATAGACGAATGTCTATTTCGTGATGACTGCATTACTCAGTGGTCCATCCTTGAAAGTTGACCTTCGCGGACGATGATGGCTCGGCTCCGTTGCGGCGCTTAGGTTCCGGCTACATCCGGAAGCAGCCTCTCGCGTGATTTCCGTTGTTGTACAAGAAAACACAAGAGCGGCTGCGGAAGCTGGCCCACTGCAGGAGGCGTTCGGCTCGGGGACCCGAGGCGGTGGTCGATGCGATGGCCGACCTGTGCACGGGGAGGCCAGCTCGCCTCAACGCCCGGGAACTACATGCGCGGGCTGCTGGCACCGCTGGTGCGGAAGAACTGCGCCTCCATCGCCGAGTGGGCCGGGCACGCCAGCCCGGACCAGTGGCGCTGCCTGGTCGAACGCGCGGCCTGGGACGAGCAGGCGCTTCGGGCGCACCTGGCGACCCTGGCCGTCGAATGCCTCGGCGACCAGGACATTTTGAACTCCGAAGTGCGCAACCTCTGGATCGCTGCCGCATGCCCGGCACCGATCCTCGCAAAACCCTGCGGCGCAACAAGCTCCAAGAGTGAAGCGTTCGCCAGGGTCTCCCACCCTCGGCTCAGACTGCGGCAGAACGGATCTCTCCACAGGGGCGGGCGGCCGGAGCCGCCCGCCCCTCATGACCACACCATTTGCCCACCGATCATTACTCGGCCTTAAGCACATCGACACAGAAGGTAGGACTATGAAAAAGAAGGCCCCGGTTTCCCGAGACCTTCGAATCTGTGCGCGAGGGGGGACTTGAACCCCCACGTCCGTTAAAGGACACTAGCACCTCAAGCTAGCGCGTCTGCCATTCCGCCACCCGCGCGTGCACAGTGAGTTTATATGCGATTGTGTTGAGCTGCCAGTTTGTTCTTTTCGATCGCCCCGGCAACGAGATGAAACTTTACACGATGCTTTCGGGGGTTCGCCAAGGGGGGTTCGCGGTCGGGCGGGGGTGCCGGCGGCGGCTAGGCTGGGGGGCATGACCGTGACCGCGCCTCGACTCCCCGACGCGGCGTTGACACATTGGGATCTCGGGCAGATCTACCAGATGCAGCGGGTCCAGACCGGGCTGATGAACCGGTCGTGGCGGGTCGATACGTCGTCCGGGTCTTATCTGCTGAAGTTGTTCCGGGACGTCACCGGCCCTGAGCTGCAGTTTCAGTTCCATGTGCTGCAGACCCTGGGGGCTTCGGGCGTGCCGGTGGTGCTGCCGGTGCTCAGCCGGGACGGGCGGACCACCATCTTCTTGGAGGGCGAGGAGTTCGGCGTCTTCCCGTGGGTGGGGGGACGGCACCGGTCCGGTTTGTCCATGTCGAGGGAGGCTTGCCGGGATCTCGGGTCGGTCATCGGCAGGTTGCATCGGACCTTGCACTCCGCCATTCCTGCTGACCGGGCTCCTAAGGCTGAGAACCCACCGACGACTGAGGCTGCGTTGCAGAAGGTCGACCGGTTGTTGGAGCTGGTCGCGGCCGGGCGGGGTGACAAGACCGGGTTCGAGGCGATTGCCGAGCAGACGCTGCGGTTGAAGCGGGGGCTGCTGGTGAGGCTCGGGGACCGGCGACCGCCGGATCTGTTGCCGCAATACACGGGGTACACGCACGGGGACCTGCACCCGCACAATGTCTTGCACGGGCCGGACGACCGGATCTCGGCGATCCTGGACTGGGACCGGCTGGTGGTGTCCTCGTACGCCAGGGAGATGGCGCGGGCGGCGGTGTTCTACTTCACGTATGGCGATGAGCGCGGGCTGGATTGTGATCGGATCCGGGCGTTCGCCGGAGGTTATCGGTCAGTCTTCGACGTCGGGGAGCCCGAGATCGGGTTGGCCACGCACCAGCTGTGGTGGGACCGGCTGACCGACAACTGGGTCATCGAGTGGCACTATGTGCGGCACAACTCGGCGTGCGACCACCTGCTGCCGGGGCAGACGGGCCTCGTGAAGTGGTGGACGATCCACTACTCGCAGGTGGAGCAGGCCTTGATGGGGCGCTGAGGAAGTCGCTGGATTATCCGTATTGCTTTTGTCACAATCGGATCCATGACTTCTCTTCCGCTCTTGCACCTAGAAGGCGGCCCGCTCGAGCGCGGGCGGCAGCACGGCGAGGCCCTGCGGGAGGCGATCCGCACCAACGTCGCGGTGTACCGGTCCCGGATGCTCACCTCGGGCGTGCCGAAGGACGAGCTGGCGGAGCGTTCGCAGCGGTTCCTGGAGCAGTTCACGCGGTATGACGCGGACTACCGGGCGACCATGGACGGCATCGCCGAAGGGTCGGGGCAGGACATGCTCGACATCGTGCTGCTCAACGCCCGGTACGAGCTGCTGTACAGCGCCTGGAGCGAGTTCGGGCGGCCCACGGTCGACAGCATCCGGTCCGAGTGCACCTCGTTCGGCGGCTCTGACGGCGTGTTCACCTCCGGCGGCACCCAGATCGGGCAGAACTGGGACTGGTTCACCGGTGTCGAAGGGGCCTTGCTGCGGTGGGAGCACGATGATGTGGCGGTGATCGGGTTCACCGAGGCCGGTGTCGCCGGGGCCAAGATCGGGCTCAACAGCGCCGGGATCGGCCTGTGCATCAACGGACTCGGAGCGTCGGCCGACGACTGGCGGCTCGACACCGTGCCGTTCCACCTGCGGGCGCGGCGGGTCCTGGAGTCGAAGACGCTTGGGGAGGCCGTCGGGCATGCCCTCGCGCCTCGGCCTGCCTGCTCGGCCAACTTCTTCATGGGGAGTGCGGCGGACGGGGTCCTGACCGTTGAGACCTCTCCCCTGGGTTCACGGGTGATCTACGAGGACGGAGCTGCTCCCCTGGTGCACGCCAACCACTTCCGGGATCCCGCTGCGCTCGGGGTCTACGAGAGCTGGCTCGAGACTGGGCGGGTGTCGACCTACCACCGCTGCGACCGGATGGAGACCCTGCTCGCCAAGGAGTCGCCGGTGTCCCGCGAGCGGCTGTACGCCGCCATGCGCGACCACGAGGGCGGGCCGCTCGCGCTCTGCCGTCACCCGGTCGAGACCGATCCCGTTGAGCTGCAGACGCACACGGCGTTCGCCGCGCACCTGGAGCTCGACGCCAAGCGGTTCTCGTACACGTGGGGCCCGCCCTGCGAGTCCGAGTTCGCGACGGTGAGCCTCTAGCGGGGCGTCGGCTGGGACAGCTCCCAGCAGGCCACTGCGGTCGCTGCGGCGACGTTGAGCGAGTCGACGCCCGCGTGCATGGGGATCACCACGGTGCGGTCGCACGCCTCCAGTGCGGCCGCGGTCAGGCCGGGGCCTTCGGCGCCGAACATCAGGGCGGGGCGCACGCGCTCCTCGGCGGTCACCTGGCCGATGTCGATCGCGCCGCGCGAGGGGCTGAGGCCGTGGAGGGTGAAGCCGGCCTCGCGGACCTGGGCGAGGCCGCTCGGCCACGGTTCCAGGTAGGCGTACGGGACCGCGAACACCTCCCCCATGCTCACGCGCACGCTCCGGCGGTACAGCGGGTCCGCGCAGTCGGGAGCCAGGAGGACGCCGTCGAAGCCGAGTCCTGCCGCGACCCTGAAAACGGCGCCGATGTTGGTGTGGTTGTTCAAGCCTTCGAGGACGACCAGGCGCTTGACGCTCTTGAGGAGTTCGGCCGGCGCGGGGAGTTCCTTGCGGTGGAACGAGGCCAGCGCGCCGCGGTGCACGTGGAAGCCGGTCACGGACTCGAGGACGTCCGGCCCCGCGGTGTAGCAGGGCGCGTCCTCGGCGAGGTGCGCGAGCTGGTCGGCGCGCTTGGCGTCGATGAGCATCGAGCGCATCCGGTAGCCGGCGCGCAGCGCCCGGCCGATGACCTGGTGGCCCTCGGCGATGAAGAGGCCGTGGGGCTGCTCGAAGCGGGTCCGCAGGGCCAGGTCGGTGAGGGCGCGGTAGTCGCCGAGGCGGTCGTCCTCGGGGTCTTCGATGGTGATGACGTCGGGCACCCGGTGATTCTGCCCTACGGGTGCGCGAACGCCCGGGGTGCCTGCTCTCGAGAGCGGCTCCCCGGGCGTCGGGTACTGCTAGGCGGGCGCGGGCGGGAGCTCGTCCCGGGTCTTGCCTTCGCCGAGGTCCTGGACCTCGCGGGCGGCCTGCTGGGCCGCCTCGAGGGCCTGGGCGGCGGAGTCGTCGAGTTCGAGGGCGCTGGTGTCGACCTCGACCTCCTCCTCCTGGGAGGGGCCGGAGGAGTCTGCGCCGCCGAAGGCGTTGCCGATGCCGCCGAGGGCCTTGGTGAGCTCGGCGGGGATGACCCACACCTTGTTGGCGTCGCCCTGGGCGATCGTGGGCAGCGTCTGGAGGTACTGGTAGGTCAGGAGCCGGTCGGTGGGCTTGGCGTTGTGGATGGCCGCGAAGACCGTCTGGATCGCCTTGGCCTCACCGTCGGCGCGCAGGACGGCGGCGTCGCGCTCGCCCTTGGCCCGCAGGACCGCGGACTGCTGCTCGCCCTCGGCCATGAGGATCGAGGAGCGCTTGGTGCCCTCGGCGTTGAGGATGGCGGCGCGGCGGTCGCGCTCGGCGCGCATCTGCTTCTCCATGGCGTCGCGGATGCTCAGCGGCGGCTCGATGGAGCGCAGTTCGACTCGGGTGACCTTGAGGCCCCACTTGTCGGTGGCCTTGTCGAGCTCGGCGGCGAGGCGGGCGTTGATCTCCTCGCGGCTGGTGAGGGTCTTCTCCAGGTCCATGGAGCCGACGACGTTGCGGAGGGTGGTGGTGGTCAGCTGCTCGACGCCGGCGAGGTAGTCGTCGATGTTGTACACGGCCGCGGTGGGCTGCGTGATGATGTAGTACAGGACGGTGTCGATCTGCACGCCGAGGTTGTCGGCGGTGATCACCGGCTGGGGCGGGAAGTTGACGACGCGCTCGCGAAGGTCCACTTTGGCGCGGACGTTGTCGACGAACGGCACCAGGAGCCGGGGCCCGGGCTCCAGGGTGCGGCGGTACTTGCCGAGGCGTTCGATGATGTAGTTCCACTGCTGGGGAACGATCTTGATCGAGCGGAACAGCACGATGATGAAGAAGATCGCGACTATCAGCAGCAGTATGCCTACGGCGTCCATATTGTTCTCAGCCTCCAGTGTCTGGGATCGGCGGGCTCTTCACTTGGCTTCGGGTCTTCGTGCGGCAAGGCTATACGGGGGCTACCAGTCAGCCCTGCTTCCAGACGATGACGCTGGCTCCCTTGATTTCTACCACTGTCACGCTCATCCCGGGTTCCAGCGACTGGTCGGGCTCGAGGGGGAATGCGGTCCAGTTGGCGCCCTCGATCTCGACGAGGCCGCCGTCGGCGTCGACCTTCTTGACGACGCGGGCCTGGGCGCCCTCGATGGCGCGGGAGCCGAAGGCGCGGGGGGTGCTGTCGCCGCGGGAGTCGTTTTCGAGGGCCTGCTTCAGGAAGGGGCGCAGGCCGAACAGGGACACGACCGAGCCGGCGCCGAAGAGCACGGCCTGGAGCCAGAAGGGGGCGCCGAGGGAGGCGCCGATGCCGGCGAGGACGGCGCCGACGCCGACCATGGCGAGGACCAGGGTGCCGGTGAAGAGCTCGATGGCGCCGAGGATCACAGCGGCGATGATCCAATAGAAGACGGGTTCCACACCACAAGCATGTCATGCGGAAGCGACCTGCGGTGATTACGGGCCGGGCCCGCGTCCGTGCGGACGCGGGCCCGGTCGATCCGCGCTTAGCGGCTGCGGTGCTTCTCGGGGGCCGGGGGCCGGCGGGCGGGGCAGCAGCCCTCGACCATCGGGTCCCAGACCGGGAGCTTGCCGAGGCGCTGCAGGGGCGCGCCCTGGACGCGTTCGGCGATGAGGTCGCGGAACATGCCGACGATGTCCGCGCCGACTTCGGGCGTGCCCGCCCGCAGGTAGCGCAGGCCGAGTTCGGCGGCGGTGTCCTTGGCCTCGTTGTCGAGGTCCCACAGCACCTCGATGTGGTCGGAGAGGAACCCGACCGGGCTGACCACGACGGTGTCGACGCCTTCGGAGGCGAGGACCTTGAGGTGGTCGTTGATGTCGGGCTCGAGCCACGGCATCGACGGCGGGCCGGAGCGGGACTGCCAGACCACGTCGAACGGCCCGGTCCAGCCGGCGTGCGACGCGACGAGCGCGGCGGCCTCGGCGACCTGGTCGGAGTAGCGGGCGCCCTCGGGGCCCGAGCACTCCTCCATGACGTCGGGGATCGAGTGCGCGGTGAAGACCACGCGGGTCTTCGACCGGTCCTCGATCTCCCCCAGGCTCTGCTCGAGCTGCGCGGCGAAGCCGCCGACGAAGCCCGGGTGGTCGAAGAAGTGGCGGATCTTGTCGATCACCGGCGCGGTGTCGCCGACGGCGGCGCGCGCGGCGTTGATGTCCTCCACGTACTGGCGGCACGAGGAGTACGAGCCGTAGGCGCTGGTGCACAGGGCGAGGGCGCGCTTGACGCCGTCGCCGGTCATCTGCGTGACGGCGTCGACGAGCATCGGCGGCCAGTTGCGGTTGCCCCAGTAGATCGGCAGGTCGATCCCGCTCGCGCGGAACTCCTGGCGCAGGGCCTCGAGGACTTCGCGGCACCACTGGTTGATCGGCGAGATGCCGCCGAAGTGGTAGTAGTGCTCGGCGACCTCGGCGAGGCGCTCGTCGGGGATGCCGCGACCGCGGGTGACGTTGCGAAGGAACGGGAGCACGTCGCCGGGGCCCTCCGGGCCGCCGAACGAGACGAGCAGGACGGCGTCGTAGCCATTCATGGTCATGGCGGCTCCGCTACTGCTCGGTGCGCTCGACCCCGACGGCGTGGAAGCCGCCGTCGACGTGGAGGATCTCGCCGCTCGTGGCCGGGAACAGGTCGGACAGGAGCGCCGCGCAGGCCTTGGCGACCGGCTCGGAGTCCGTGAGGGACCAGCCCAGCGGGGCGCGGGTGGTCCACGCCTCCTCGAAGGCCTCGAAGCCGGGGATGGACTTGGCGGCCATGGTTCGCTGCGGCCCCGCTGAGACGAGGTTGACGCGGATGCCCTTCGGGCCCAGGTCGCGCGCGAGGTAGCGGTTGGCGGACTCGAGGCCGGCCTTGGCGACGCCCATCCAGTCGTAGACGGGCCAGGCCTGGCTGGCGTCGAAGGTGAGGCCGACGATGGAGCCTCCGTTCCCCATCAGCGGCAGGCAGGCCATGGCGAGGGCCTTGTAGGAGAAGGTCGAGACCTGCAGCGCGGTCGCGACGTCCTCCCACGGGGTGTTGAGGAAGTTCCCGCCGAGTGCCGACGGCGGGGCGTAGGCGATGGCGTGCAGGACCCCGTCGATGCCGTCGACGTGCTCGCGGACCTTCGCCTCGAGCCCGGCGAGCTGCTCGGGGTCGGTGGCGTCGAGCTCGATGACGGGGGCGGGCGTGGGGAGCTTCTTGGCGATCCGCTCGACCAGGGACATGCGCCCGAATCCGGTGAGGACCACTTCGGCGCCCTGCTCCTGCGCGTACTTGGCCACGCCGAAGCCGAGGGACTGCTCGGTGATCACCCCGGTGATCAGCAGCCGCTTGCCGTCCAAGAATCCAGTCATCTGTTCCTCCGTCGTTATTCGTGCTTGCAAATACTGTGGCCCGCGAGGGGGCTAGTGGCCCATGCCGAGGCCGCCGTCGACGGGGATGACCGCGCCGTTGACATAGCCGGCGTCGTCGCCCGCGAGCCAGGTGACGGCCCCGGCGATCTCCTCGGCCGTCGCGAACCGCTTGGCGGGGATCGAGTCGAGGTAGGCCTTGCGCTGGGCCTCGGGGAGCGCGTCGGTCATGTCGGTCTGGACGAAGCCGGGGGCGACGACGTTCGCGGTGATGTTGCGCGAGCCGAGTTCGCGGGTGATGGAGCGGCTGAGGCCGACCAGGCCGGCCTTGGACGCGGCGTAGTTCGTCTGCCCGGCGTTGCCGTAGAGGCCGACGACCGAGGAGATGAAGATCATCCGGCCGAACTTGGCGCGCAGCATCTTCGAGGAGGCGCGCTTGGCGACCCGCCACGCGCCCTTGAGGTTCGTGTCGACCACGCGCTCGAACTGCTCGTCGCTCATGCGGAGCAGGAGGGTGTCGTCGGTGATGCCGGCGTTGGCGACGAGGATCTCGACGGGGCCGAACTTGTCCTCGACCTCGGTGAACGCGGCGTCGACCGAGGCGGTGTCGGTGATGTCGCACTGCACGCCGTAGAGGCCGTCGGGGGCGCCGGTGCCGCGGTGGGTGACGGCGACGTTGTCGCCCTGGGCCGCGAAGGCTTTGGCGATAGCGAGACCGATCCCGCGATTGCCTCCGGTGACGAGGACCGTGCGCGCCATTGTTCGAACTCCTCAAGTTTATTTGTATGAAGCCACCGACGATCGTAGCGACGGGCCCCTTCCGCGGCGAAGGGGCCTTCACGCGCCGTGTGGTTCGGGCCTCAGGTCGGGCCGGGCCCTAGGTGAGGCGGGAGGTCCAGGCGAGGCTGAGTCCGGCGGCCGCGAACAGCAGGATCATCGCGGTCCCGATGAACCACTGGGAGACGTCGCGGGCGATGGTCTGGTGCGCGAGCGAGGACTCCATGTCCTCGTAGACCGAGCGCAGCTCCTCGGCGGTGGCGGCCTCGTAGAAGTTCCCGCCGGAACCGTCGGCGAGCGCGGCGAGGGCGTCGCGGTCGACGGGCACTGAGACGAGCTCCTGGTCGAGCTCGATCACGCCCTCGTCGGTGCCGAAGGCGACGGTGGAGACGGGGATGTTCGCGGCGGAGGCGGCCTCGGTGGCCTCCTCGACGGTGCGCCCGGCCGTGCGGTAGCCGTCGGACATGAGCAGGATGCGCGCGGGCGGGAGCGTCCCGGACTCGTCGGCGGGGACCTGCTGCACGGCCTGCAGGGAGGCGAAGACCGCTTCGCCGGTGGCGGTGGCCTCGGCAAGGTTGAGGCCGAGGATCGCGGAGGCGACGCTGGCGTGGTCCTTGGTGGGCGGCACGTTCACCGAGGCGAACCCGGCGAAGGAGACGAGGCCGACGTTGTACTGCTCGGGCAGGTCGCTGACGAACCCCGCGGCGGCCTCCTTCGCGGCCTCGATGCGGGTCGGCGACACGTCTTCGGACATCATGGACAGTGAGACGTCGATGGCGAGGATGATCGTGGCCCGCTCCTGCGGCTCGTCGACGTCCACGGCCGGGCGGGCCATGCCGCCCACGAGCACCGCCAGCGCGATGACGAGGAGCCCGGCCGGGAGGTGGCGGCGCCAGCCGGGGACCTTCGGCACGAGCTTCGCCAGGAGCGAGGCGTTGGCGAACCTGACGGCGATCCGCTGGCGGGCGAACTGGGCCCAGACGTAGACCGCGGCGAGCGCGGCGACGGCGATGAGCGCCAGAAGCCACATCGGTTCGAGCAGGCGGATCAACACTTCTCCTTGGTCGGTAGGCGGCGCTAGCGGTAGGCGGCGAGGTGGCGGCGCTGCGCGATGAACGCGGCGATGTCGCGCAGCCAGTCGGAGCCGGTCGAGAGGCGAAGGTGGGCCGCGCCGCCGGCGCGGATGCCCGCGGCGATGCGGTCGCGCTGCTCGGCGGCGGCCGCGGCGTAGCGGGCGCGGAAGCGCGCGTTGCCGGTCTGGACTTCGACGGTGGCGCCGGTCTCGGGGTCGATGAGGTCGAGGACGCCGACATCGGGGAGGGCGAGTTCGGCGGGGTCAAGGATCTCGACGCAGAGGACCTGCTGGCGGACGGCGAGGCGGCGGAGTTCTCTCACCCAGCGGGCTTCGCCTTCGGGACTGCGCTCATGTTCTCTCTGGCCTTCGTCCTCCAAGAAGTCGGAGATGACGATGGCGAGGCCGCGGCGGCGGGCGTGGCGGCGGGTCTTGTCGATGAGTTCGGCCAGGTCGCCGGCGCCTTGGCCGCGCGGGAGCGTGGTGACGGTGCGCAGGAGGGAGCGGGCGCCGCCGCGGCCGGGGCGCGGCGGGATTGCTCTGGCCGGGCCGCCTTCGGTGACGACGGCGCCGATGCGGTTGCCGCCGCGTCCGGCGAGGTAGGCGAAGGCGGCGACGGCGCCTTCGGCGAGTTCGCGCTTGAGCATGCCGACGGTGCCGAAGTCGAGGCTCGGGGAGAGGTCGACGGCGAGCCAGGTCTCGAGTTCGCGGTCGGCGATGGTGGTGCGCACGTGCGGCACCGTGGTGCGGGCGGTGACGGGCCAGTCCATGCGGCGCACGTCGTCGCCGGCGCGGTATTCGCGGGCCTCGCCGGGCTCGGAGCCGGGCCCGGGCAGCAGGCCTAGGTAGTCGCCGTGCAGGAGCCCGTCGAGGCGGCGGGTGACGTTGAGCTGCAGGCGGTCGAGGGCGCGCAGGTCGTGTTCCACGGGTGTCGCGGTCCTCACCAGGCGCCCGGCTGCTGGGGCTGGTAGGGGGGCGGGGATTCGGGCCGCGGCGCGGCGTCCTGGCGGGGGCTCACCGTCGGAGCGGGGACGGCGGCGAGGAGTTGGCCCACGAGCTGGTCGGTGACCACGCCGTCGGCCATGGCGTCGTAGGAGAGGACGAGGCGGTGGCGCAGGACGTCGGGGGCGATGTCGTCGAGGTCCTGCGGCAGGGCGTAGTCGCGGCCGCGCAGGAGCGCGATGGCGCGGGTGGCGCGGATGAGGCCGAGGGAGGCGCGGGGGCTGGCCCCGTACTGGATGTGGTGCGCGATGGCGCCGAGTCCGGCCTGGGCGGGGTTGCGGGTGGCCATGACGATGCGCACGGCGTAGTCGACCAGGGCGTTGTGGATGAACACGCCGTCGGCGGCCTGCTGGAGGCGCAGGAGGTCGTCGGTATCGAGGATGCGTTCGGGCACGGGCGTGTCGACGCCCATGCGGAAGACGATCTCGCGTTCTTCGGCGTCGGTGGGGTAGCCGACGTTGATCTTGAAGAGGAAGCGGTCGCGCTGGGCCTCGGGGAGGGGGTAGACGCCTTCCTGCTCGATGGGGTTCTGGGTGGCCATGACCAGGAACGGCTTGGGCAGGACGCGGGTCTGGCCGCCGATGGAGATGCGGCCTTCGGCCATGACCTCGAGCATCGCGGACTGGACTTTGGCGGGGGCGCGGTTGATCTCGTCGGCGAGGACGAAGTTGGTGTTGACCGGGCCCCATTCGACGTCGAAGGACTCCGAGGACTGGCGGTAGATGCGGGTGCCGACGATGTCGGCCGGGACCAGGTCGGGCGTGAACTGGATGCGCTGGAAGTCCGCACCCACGACCCGGGCCATGGTCTCTACGGCGAGGGTCTTGGCGACGCCGGGCACGCCTTCGATGAGGCAGTGGCCCCGGGCCAGCAGCGCGGCGAACATGCGCTCGACGAGGGCGTCCTGGCCGACGATGACCTTCTTGATCTCGAACAGCGCCTTCTCGAGCAAGGCGGCGTTCTCCGCCGGGGTGGAGGACCCGGACTTGCGGTCGGAACGGTCGGCGTCGGCTGATCCCATGTCGGTTCCTTCACGAGCGGTCGGTCTGGTGCTGTCGATACTAATTCGCCCGTTCGAGGATGGCAGGGGGCTGCGCGGACCGGTTCGGCGCGGCCGGTGAAGCTTGCGAGCCCGGCACTGGGCGACGCTGTGAAGCTTGCCAGTCGGCGCTGAGCGCGGCCGTGAAACTTGCGAGTCGGCGCTGAGCACGGCCGCACCGCGATTTGTCGGGAACCCGACAGTTCTCTCCGATCCCCTTGTGGCGCAGGGGGTCTAGACTGCCACGACCTCGGCTCGGCAAACGGTGACGTGGTATTTGCCCAGAAGCGTGACACGCCGCGCGGATTCAATCCGTTGCTGCGAAATGTCGGAGCGCTATGCTTTCACCAACCCGCGCGACTTCCCCCGTGGTCGCGCGGGTCTTTTGCTGCCCGGAACAAGCCTCCCGGCCATGCCGCAAGACCATGCGGCACCGCGCGCCGCGCCGCGGCGCACACCGGGTTTGCGTGGGAGGCGCGGCCGCCTCGGCGGCTCTAGAATTCCCTCATGCCCCGCCGCCGCCAGGCCCTGCTGCTCCCCGGACGCAACTACAGCGTTCAAGGGCCGCTGCTGATGTACACCCACGTGGCCTTGCAGTCCCGTGGCGCCCATACGTACCCGCTGGTGTGGAAGGGCGTCGACCAGCTCGCGGCCGACCCGCAGGGCATGATCGAGGGCGTGTGCGAGCAGACCGAGGCCGTGCTCGACCGGGTCCACAACGACGACCCGCCGCTGCTGGTCGGCAAGTCGCTCGGCACGTCCGCCGCGATCCTCGCGGCGCACCACGGGCTGCCGGCGATCTGGTTCACGCCGTTTCTCCAGCACTACCCGATCGTGCAGGCCCTGCGCCGCTCGACCGCCCCGTACCTGCTGGTGGGCGGCACCGCCGACCCGGCGTGGAACACCGCGCTCGCCCGCGAGCTGCCCGGCGAGGTCTGCGAGATCCGCGGGGCCGACCACGGCATGTTCATCCGCGGCCGGCCGCTCGTGGAGTCGGCGCACGCGATGGCGGACGTGATCGAGGCCGTGGAGGCGTTCATCGACACGGCGGTGTGGCCCCGCACCGGATGAGGCGGTCCACATTTACGGCTCGCGAGTGCCGCCGGGGCGGGACTTGGCGGACAATCGCGCTGTGACTTCAGATCCAGCAGCGCCGGCCGAAGGACCCGTCTGCTCGTCGCGCGGCTGCCGCGAGACGGCGACCTGGATGCTGCTGTGGCGCAATCCGCGCATCCACGGCAGCGACCGGGTGAAGCGCTGGGCCGCTTGCGACGAGCACGAGCCGGTGCTGCGCGAGTTCCTCACGGCGCGCGGATTCCCTTGCGAGACTCAGAGGTTGGCATGACCGAGCGTGGAATGATCGAGCGATGAACGCGAGAGCCGTCCCGGTGTGGGACCTGTGGCCGGAGGGGATCTCCTGGCAGCCCATGTCGCCGAAGCTGCGCACGGTCTGGGTGCTGCGGAGCCTCCTCAACGTCCTCGTCCTGGCCGTCATCGCCGCGGTCCCGCTGACGATCTGGCTCGGCTGGGACGGCCTCCTGTGGACGATCGCCGGGTACGTGCTGCTCGCGGGCCTGCGCGCGCTCACCGTGGTGCGCACGGTCCGGACCTGGGGGTACGCCGAACGCGACCAGGACCTGCTGGTGCGCCACGGGCTGCTGACGCGCCGGCTGAGCATCGTCCCCTACGGCCGCATCCAGCTCATCGACCTCTCGGCCGGGCCGGTCGAGCGGATGTTCGGCCTCACCACGGTGCAGGTGCGCACCGCGGCGCTGGCCTCGACCACCGAGGTGCCCGGGCTCGACCCGCAGATCGCCGCCGCGCTCCGCGACCGGCTCGCCGTGCGCGCCGCCGAGGTCCGGGAGGGACTGTGAGCGCGGAGGCCGGACCGGTCCACGACGACGAGCCCGCTCCCCCGCTGGCTCCCGAGCCGTACGGGCCCGCGCCGTACACGCCGGGCGCGCCGCCCGAGGGCGTGCAGCGTCAGCGCCTGCACCCGCTCACGCCGCTGCTGGAGAGCGTGCGGTTCCTCACGGCGGTCGCGGCGGCGGTGGGCGTCCAGATGTTCACGTCCCGGAACTTCCTGTTCGCGGTGTACGCGGCGGTGGCGGCGGCGGTCGTGGGCGGCATCGCGAGCCTGATCGCGCTCCAGTACCGGGGCTTCGTGATCTGGGGCCGGGAGCTGCACATCTACGGGGGTGTGTTCACGCGCAGCCACCGCACGGTGCCGCTCGACCGGCTCCAGTCGGTGGACCTGGTGCGGCCGCTGCAGGCGCGGCTGTTCAGATTGGCGCAGTTGAACATCGAGGTCGCGGGAGGCGATGGGACGGACGCGAAGCTCGCATACCTCAAGCACGACCGGGCCCTGGAGCTGCGTTCGGAGCTGCTCTCGATCGCGGGAAGGCCCGGGGCCGCGCCGCGGACCGAGTCCACTGAGGAGTCCACTGAGGAGGTACCGGAGGGACCGGCGCCGCTGGCGCCGATGGTGACGGTGCGCAAGCTCGCCCTGGCGTCGCTGCTGGAGGCGCTGCCGGTGCAGCTGACGGCGCTGCTGGTGTTCGGGACCGCGTTCGCGGTGACCGGGTCGATCTTCGGCTTCTCGAAGGTGGCGACGGCGCTGTGGTTCGGCGTCTTCGCCCCGGCGCTGTTCGGCTACCTCCAGAGCACGGTCTCGACCGTCAACCGGTTCCTGCGCAACAGCCGGTTCCGGATCACCCGCGACGGTGGGAACCTGCTCATCGAGCGGGGCCTGACGGACACGAGCCACGAGACGGTGCCGGTGGACCGGGTGACGGCCGTGTGCTTCGACGAGCCGATCCTGTGGCGACGCAAGGACTGGCGACGCGTCGAGGTGTGGACGGCGGCGGTGTCGCAGCAGATCAACGTCCTCAAGTCGACGACTGCGCTGCCTGTCGGCGCCCCCGCGGAAGTCGCGGCCGTCGCGGCCGAGGCGGTGCCGGAGCTGCCGTCGGTGTTCGAGGTGGAACGGCCGCCGCGCCGGGCGCGGTGGCGGATGCCGTTGCGGTGGAAGCGGACCGGCACGCTCCTGGACGAGAAGGTGTTCGTGGCGCGGCACGGCTGGTGGGTCAACACGCATGTGGCCGTGCCGTACGCGCGCATCCAGTCGGTGCGGGTCGTGCAGGGGCCGATCCAGCGGATGCAGGGGCTCGCGACGGTGCACGCGATGACGGCCGGGAGCGTCGGGCACACGGCGAAGGCGGCGCACCGCGACGTCCGTGAAGCCGTCGCGATGGCCGCCGAGCTGCGGAAGCGGGCCGATGCGGCCGCGGCGCTCGAAGCGCCGCGGCTGTCGTAGCGGACCAGCGCCGGCAGGCGCCTGCGCTCTGACTAGAGCCGGCAGGCGTCGATGTTCGAGGCCAGGATGCCGCGGGCGCCGATCTCGTAGAGGGCGTCCATGACGCGGTGCAGGTCGGCGCGCTCGGTCATCGACTGGACCGCGACCCACCCTTCCCGATGCAGCGGGGAGACCGTCGGCGACTCGATGCCGGGCGTCAGCTCGACGGCGGCCTCGAGGAGTTCGGCGCGCACGTCGTAGGCGAGCATCACGTACGAGCGGGCCACGAGCACGCCGCGCAGGCGGCGCAGCAGCTGCTCGACGGCCGGGGCCTGGCCGTTGCCGGCCTTGCGGACCAAGACGGCCTCGGAGCGCATGATCGGGTCGCCGAACACGGCGAGCCCGGCCTGCTTGAGGGTCGTGCCGGTCTCGACCACGTCGGCGATGGCGTCGGCGACGCCGAGGGCGATGGCGTTCTCGACCGCGCCCGCGAGCTTGACGATCTCGGCCTTGACCCCGTGCTTCTCGAGGTCGGTGCGCACGACCCCGGGGAACGAGGTCGCGATGCGCTTGCCGTCGAGCCCGGCGACGGTGTCGACGGTGCCCGGGCGGGCGGCGTAGCGGAACGTGGAGCGGCCGAAGCCGAGCGCGAGGACCTCTTCGACCTCCTCGCCGGAGTTGACGGCGAGGTCCTGGCCGGTGATGCCGAGGTCGAGGTCGCCGGAGGCGACGTAGGTGGCGATGTCGCTGGGGCGCAGGTAGAAGAACTCGACGTCGTTGACGGCGTCGAGGGATTGGAGGTCGCGGCTGGAGCCGCGCTGGCGGTAACCCGCCTCGGTGAGCATGTCGGTGGCGCCCTGGGAGAGCGATCCCTTGTTGGGCACGGCGATGCGGAGCATGCGGATGGGCCTTTCGGAAGCTGGTTAGAGGTACCGGTACACGTCGTCGAGGCTGATGCCGCGGGCGACCATCATCACCTGGAGGTGGTAGAGGAGCTGGGAGATCTCCTCGGCCGCGGCCTCGTCCGACTCGTATTCGGCGGCCATCCAGACCTCGGCCGCCTCTTCGACGATCTTCTTGCCGATGGCATGGACGCCGGCGTCGAGCTGGGCGACGGTGCCCGATCCCTCGGGTCGGGTGGCGGCTTTGTCGGCGAGTTCGGCGTAGAGCTGCTCGAAGGTCTTCACGGCCGGAATTCTACGTGGCGGGCCTGACCGGGGCGACCGCGAACCGCCCGGGCTTACCGCTGGCCGGGACGGTGAGACCGGGCTCGCAGCCGCAGGCGTCGCCATTCGCACGGTTTCGCAACCTTTGCCCCACCGCGACCACCCGATCGAGTGAACACCGCCGATAACGGGCGTATCGGAACTAGACATTAATTGGGGCACATGCTCTAATTAACGAATCGACATTCGTCAACGTCTGGCCGATGTCGACGGCTGACACCATGACCTCAAGAAAGGCGTGCCCCCATGCGACGCAGATCGCTCCTTTCGGCCGCGCTGGCCGCTCCCCTCGCCACCGCCGGCGCCGTCGGCGCCCTCCAGTCCCCCGCCCAGGCCGCCACCTGGAGCTCCTCCGACCGGTGGGGCAGCTGGCAGAACGGCGCCTACACCCTCTACAACAACGTCTGGGGCAACGGCTACGGCCCGCAGTCGATCTGGGCGAACTCGTACAGCAACTGGGGCGTGTGGGCCAACCACCCGAACACCGGCGGCATCAAGTCGTACCCGAACGTCTCCTACACGCTGGGGCGCACCGTCTCCAACATGGGGAACGTCGGCAGCTCCTTCAACGCGACCGTGCCCGGCTCCGGTTCGGGCCTGGCGTACAACACGACCTACGACGTGTGGGGCAACGGGCACGCCCACGAGATCATGATCTGGACGCAGTGGACGTCCAACGTCGGCCCCATCGGCGGCTACGTCACCAACGTCAACCTCGGCGGCCGCAACTGGAACTACCACCAGGGCCACAACGGCGCCAACCCCGTCTACAGCTTCATGGCGACGAGCCAGTTCACCAGCGGCACCGTGAACATCACCCCGATCTGCCAGTGGCTGGTCAACCAGGGCCGGATGCCGAACGTCCGCATCGACCAGATCCAGCTCGGCTGGGAGATCACCTCGTCCTCGGGCGGGCGCGACTTCCGGATGAACAGCTACTCGCTCTGGACCTAGCCTGAGCCCGAAGGCGTCTTGCCCCGCGAATCTGCGGTGCAAGACGCCTATTTCCTTGCCGTCCTGGGTAAACTCCCAATGACCGACCGAGGGAGGCGCGACCATGAAGTCGAAGCACGAGAAGCCGAACGAGACCGAAGCGGCGGGCGAGACGGACGCGCTGCGCCTGTCCGACCTCGAGAACGAGGCCGTCCCCGTCGAAGCGCTCGACGAGTCCTACGCCTCTGACGACGACCTCTGGCCCGCCCCGCGCAACGTCCGCCGCGGACTCGCGCTCGCCGGGGTCGGCGTGGTGCTGGTCGCCGCCGCCGTCATCGGCGCCAAGATCGCCTACGACCGCCGCAAGTCCGCCCGCGGCTACCGCCGGGCCGTCTCGGCGCTCGAGGACGCGCGCGACGCGCTCCTCTCAGCGGCCTCCGAGCTGCCCGAGCGCGGACGCGAAGTCCTGCACCGGGTCACCGACCGCTGAGCTGAGCCCCCGCCGGGTCAGGCCTTGCGGTCGAGCCTGCCCCGGAAGTGCCCCTGCACGACCCGGTAGGCCTGCTTGGGCCGGCGGTACTCGTCGATGAGGCCCTTGTCGTTCACGCCGCGCGGGCGGGTGAGCGCCATGCGCCGCAGCTCGGTGGTCTTGAAGTCGCCGAGCACCCAGATCGCCAGCCCCGAGATGCGGTCCTGGCCGCCGAGCAGGTGCCCCACCACCGTGTCCAGGTGGCGGGCCTGGTAGTCCTCGGTCCACAGCGAGCCGTGCGAGTCGTTCCAACCGGGCACCGCCCCCGCGCCGATCTCGGAGATGACGAGCGGCTTGTCGGCGAACCCGAGGGCGTCCACGTGCGCGCTGATGCGGTCGAGCTCGCCCGGGATGTCGGGCAGGTCGCCGTAGTACCAGCCGGGGTAGGCGTTCGCGCCGACTACGTCGACCAGGTCGAAGCACTTGTCGTCGTGGGCGTTGATGCTCGCGTAGGTGACCAGCCGGTCGGGGTCGAGCTCGCGCAGGCGGCCCAGCAGCCGCGCGTACACCGGGTGGCCTTCGTCGGACCAGCTCGGGCACTCGTTCAGGATGCCCCACAGGATGATCGAGGGGTGGTTCTGCGAGGCGGCGACCATCTCTCCGATGTGCTCGAGCTGCGCGTCGATGAACGCGGGGTCGGTGAGGTGCTCGACCGGGTACTGCCAGCCGATCGACTCGCACCACACGAGGACGCCGGCCTCGTCGCACAGGTCGAGGAACAGCGGGTCGAGCGGGTAGTGGCTGCCGCGCACGAAGTTGCAGCCGAGGTCCTTGAGCTGCTGCACGTCGTTGACGAGCAGGGCTTCGGGCTGGGTGTGGCCGAACTGCGGATGGGCCTCGTGGCGGTTGACGCCCAGGAGGGTGACGGGCTCGCCGTTGAGCGTGATCCGCCCGGCCTCGGTGCGGACTTCGCGGAGGCCGAAGCGCTCGCGCAGGTCGTCCTCGCCGAGGCTCACGCTCACGGTGCTCAGGTTGGGCTCTTCAGGCGACCACGGTGCGGCCCAAGGGAGTTCGAGGACACGTTCGAGGGTGCCGGTGGTGTCGAGCGCGACCGTCTCGGCGAGGACGGCACGGCCGTCGCACTCGATCTCGAGCGGTACCGAGGCCGGGGCGTCGGCGGTGTAGTCGATCCGGACGCTGACGCGCCGGTCGGCGGTCGAGGCGGTGGCGATCCGCAGGCCCTCGACGCGGACCGGGCCGAGCCGGTGCAGCTCGACGCTGCGCGAGATGCCGCCGTACGCGTACCAGTCGAAGTGCTCCATGTGGAGCGGGGAGCGCTCGTCGAACCGGTTGTCGACGAGGACGACGATCTCGGCGGTGCCCGCGTCGGCCTCGGACTCGGCGGTGAAGCGCGAGAAGCCGCCGGCGTGCTCGCGGACGAGTTCGCCGTTCCAGAAGACGCGGCACCAGTGCTGCACGCCGTCGAAGACGAGGCGTTGGCGCCCGGCCGCGACGCCGGTGCGGATGCGGTAGGCGGCCAGGCCGCGTTCGCCAGCGTAGACGGGGGTGGCGTCGAAGCAGCCCGGTACGGCCATCAACGCGTCGAACTCGATCCGGTCGACCTCGACGGCGTCGGGGTCGACCTCGCCCAGGAACGTGAAGTCCCAGATGCCGTCGAGCGCGGCGACCTCGCGCCGTTCGTGAGTGGCGAACCTGCGGGCCAAGGCGGCCTCCTCCAGTGGTCTCGGCAGATGCGGGACCGATCCTAGGCGAGCGGTTGCCAAAGGGGAAGGGCTTGAGACCGACCTGTGACTACGTAGTCCTGCGCTTCTCGCGGAACGCCTTCTGGCGGCAGGCCGCCGAACAGTACTTCGCGGGGCGACCGGTGGCGGTCTCGGGAAGCGGGCCGCCGCAGACCGGACAGTTCCGTTTCGTTTCGTTACGAAGTTCGGTAACCGCCGGAGTTTCGTTACGGATCTCAGGGTTTCGTTGCGCGCGGAAGCCGTCCCAGAGGACTTCCAGAAGCCGTTGGGCGCGTGCGGGATCGTCGATCCTGGCCGTGCAGCCGGTGAGCAGGGCGCGCACGTCCTCGACGTCGAGGTCGACCCTGACGACGCCCGCCCGCTGCGCCCGCGCGAGCAGGAGCGAGAGCGGGGTGTCGAGCACGCAGCGGCCGATCGCCTTGGAGGGCTCCTGCCAGTCGCCGCGTGCGACCAGGGCCTCGCAGATCGCCCTGTTCGCGAGGGCCTGCTCAGTGATGAACCGCAGGTAGGAGAAGAAGGCCGTTTCGGGGTCGGGCATGGCCAGTGCCCGCTCGCCGTACTCCCCCAGCTGGCCGAGCCGCTGGTCGAGGACGGTGGCGAGGAGCGCGTCCTTGGTCGGGAAGTGCCGGTAGACGGTGCCCGCGCCGACGCCGGCGGCGACGGCGATCTCGTTGAGGGACACCGCGGCGCCGCGTTCGGCGAAGAGCCGGTCGGCCGTCTCGAGGACGTTCTGGCGGTTGCGCTGGGAGTCGGCGCGTTCGGCGCGTTGGGCGGTGGCGGGCATGGGTCCCCCTCTCGTGGACTCGCTTAAACGGGTGTAGTGTTCCGTTTCAGAAACCGGGTCGCCGCTCCCGATAGTAGTCGGCGCGCCCCGTGAGCGAAAGGAACACCCATGCCCGCATCCGAGAAGACCGTCCTCGTGACCGGCGCGACCGGCCGCCAGGGCGGGGCCGTCGCCGCCCGCCTGCTCGCCGACGGCTGGCACGTGCGAGCCCTCACCCGCGACCCCGGTGGCGCGAAGGCCAAGACGCTCGAAGAGGCCGGGGCCGAAGTCGTCGCAGGCGACCTCGACGACCGGGCCTCGCTCGACGCCGCCGCGGCGGGCGCCTTCGGCGTCTTCAGCGTGCACGCCGGAGCCTACGAGGGCGGCCCCTACGGCCACGACCTCGACCACGAGCGCCGCAGCGCCGCGAACATCGCCGCCGCCGCGAAGGCCGCGGGCGTCGCGCACCTCGTGCACTCGTCCTCGATCGGCGTCGGCGGCCCCCTCGAAGCCGTGATGGACATGCTGCAGCGCAAGGCCGAAGCCGAGCGCGCGATCGGCGCCAGCGGGGTGCCGCACACGATCCTTCGCCCGAGCTCGTTCATGGAGAACACCTTCGACTCCTTCCGCGAGCTGCAGGACGGCGCGCTGGTCTCGATGCTCAACGCCGACACGCTCGAGCCGCACGTCGCCGCCGACGACATCGCCGCCTTCGCCGCGATCGCCTTCGCCGACCCGGAACGGCACCGGGGGCAGGTGTACGAGCTGGCCGGCGACAACCTCGGCCAGACTGAGAAGGCCGCGCTCATCGGCCGCGTCGTCGGACGCGAGGTGCCCTACATCGGCATCACGGTCGACCAGGTGGCCGCGGACAGCCCGTCCACCGCGAAGATGCTGGGCATCCTCAACGCGCACCCCCTGCCCGTCGACATCGAGGCGCTGCGCGAGATCCACCCCGGCCTGCTCACGTTCGAGCAGTGGATGACCGGGATCGGCAAGCCGTTGGTCGACGCGTACTTCGCGCGGATCGACGCTAAGTGAGCCGCTGAGTCAAGTGGACGGTCACCGCCTCGCCCGCCGCGCTCTTGCCGATGGCCTTGCACAGCGCGGCCCGCACCGGGAGCCAGTGCGGACCCGAGCCGGAGGGCATGAGCGTCGCGGCGAAGTCGTGGCCGTCCATCGTCCCGGTCACCCTCACGGCCCTGCGGGTGCCGAGCAGTTCGGCCGAGCCGGGCACGGTCAGGAAGGTCGCGAACGCGCCGTCCTTCTCGATGGGCGCGGTGAACGTGCAGTCCATGGTCTGCGGTTCGGGCATGGCGTCTCCTCCGGTAGTGGATACCGGTAGGGACGAGGCCCGGGCCTTGAATTCATCGTGTCCGGGCCGTTCCGGGACGGGCGGGCGGGTTGCGCCCGTCCGTCCACTGCGGCAGGATCGGGGCGACCCCCGAACGCGAAGGCCCGCCCATGCAGCCCCCTCCTCTGTACCGCGCCCATCTCACTGCCGCCTCCGCAGTGCTCGCGGCCGTGCTCGCCGCGCTCAACGGGCGCTACGACTACCACCGCGACGAGCTGTACTTCCGGATGCTCGAGCCCGCATGGGGGTACGTGGACCAGCCGCCGCTCACGCCGCTGCTCGGGAGGGCCGCCATCGCGGTGCTCGGGGATTCCCTGTGGGCCTTGAGGTTCCCGTCGATCCTGTGCATGGTCGGGCTCCTGTGGATCAGCGCGCTGCTGACGCGCGAACTCGGCGGCGGCAGGGCCGCGCAGGCCCTCTGCGCTTGGGGCCTGTCGTTCGCCGGGGTCGCGCTCGCGTTCGGGCACCAGCTCACGACGAACGCGGTCGACCTGCTGGTGTGGACGGCGGCGCTGCTGTTCGCGGTGCGGGCGCTCCTGCGCGGCGAGCGGTGGTGGCTCGCGGTCGGCGCGGTGGCCGGGATCGGCCTGTACAACAAGCACCTGGTCGTGCTGCTGCTCCTCAGCCTCGGCCTCGCGCTGCTCGCCGTCGGCCCTCGGCAGGCGCTGGCCTCGAAATGGCTGTGGGCGGGCGCGGCCTTGGCGCTCGTCATCGGCTCGCCGAACCTGGTCTACCAGGCGGCGCACGGCTGGCCGCAGCTCGAGATGGCCTCGGCCATCAACGAGACGGACGGGACCGAGAACCGCATCCTCCTGCTGCCCTTCCAATTCCTGCTGCTGGGGCTGTTCCTCGTGCCGGTCTGGATCGCCGGGATCGTCGCGCTCCTGCGGCGGCCGGAGTGGCGGCCCGTGCGGGCGCTCGCGGTCGCGTATCCGATCCTGCTGGCGCTCACGCTGGCGAGCGGCGGCCAGTTCTACTACCCGATGGGCCTGGTCGTCGCGTTGTACGCGGTCGGATGCGTCCCGGTCGCGAACTGGGCGGCGACGCGGAGCCGCCGCCTGACGCTGGTGATCGGCGTGGGGCTCAACAGCGCGGTCTCGGCGCTCGTCGCGCTGCCGCTGCTCCCGGTCGGGGTCGTCGGCGCGACGCCGGTCCCGGCGATGAACAGCTCGGTTCCCGACGGCGTCGGGTGGCGGGCGTACACCGATCAGGTGGAGGCCGTGGTCGACGCGCTGCCCGCCGCGGACGGGGCTCGCGCAGCGATCCTGACGTCGAACTACGGCGAGGCCGGGGCGCTCGTGCGGTACGGGGAAGGGCTGCCGCCGGTCTACAGCGGCCACAACGCCCTCCACGCGTACGGCCCGCCTCCGGCGGAAACGGACACGGTGGTCACCGTCGGCATGGACCTCGCGGCGCTGCTCCCCCACTTCGACTCATGCGAGCAGGCCGGATACCTCGACAACGGCGTGGGCGTCGAGAACGAGGAGCAGGGGCGGCCGATCGCCGTCTGCCGCGGCCCGGTCCAGGCGTGGGACGCGCTCTGGCCGGAATTCCAGCACTACAGCTAGGCGGCGGCTTTGCGCAAAGGAGGCCCGACTCGCCGGTAACGAAGAATAATCGGGTTCGAGGAGGTGAGGGCCATGGGACAAGCCAGAGAGGTATTGGACCGGATGACCGAAGCGGCCGTCGGGCAACACGACGTCGAGGCCGCCGTCGAGCTGTACAGCGACGACGCGGTGGTGGTGACGCCCGACGCCGGAACCGTCACGGGCCACGAGAACATCGCCGAGTACTGGCACCAGTTCATCGACGCGTTCCCGGACAGCGCCTACGAACGGATCATGAAGCTCGAATCCGACGGAAGGGCCGTCGACGAGGGGTACTTCGTAGGCACCAACACCGGTGACATGAAGATGCCCACGGGCGAGACGATCCCGGCCACCGGCAAGAAGGTGAGGCTGCGGAGCTGCGACATCGCCACCGTCAAGGACGGCAAGATCACCGAGCACCACCTGTACTTCGACGAATCGGAGTTCATGCGGCAGATCGGGTTGTCACCGCAGTGACGAGAAGCTGCCGATACGCGTGCGGGCCCTGCCGATCCGGCAGGGCCCGCGCGCGTTCGCGTTCCTAGTCCAGCGAGCGGATCGCCAGCGCGGCGCCGAGGGCGGCGACGACCGCCTCGTAGCCCTTGTCCTCGGTGGAGTCGGGGTAGCCGGCGCGGGCGAGGGCCTGCTCCTGGTTGTCGACGGTGAGCACGCCGTGGGCGACGGGGGTCGACTCGTCGAGCGCGACCCGGGTCAGCCCTTCGGTGACGGACTTGCACACGTAGTCGAAGTGCGCGGTGCCGCCACGGATGACGGTGCCGAGGGCGACCACGGCGTCGTACCGGCGGGCGAGGGCCTGCGCCGCGATCGGGAGCTCGACGGCCCCGGCCACGTGCAGGACCTTGACGTCGGCGACCTTCGCGTCGGCGGCCGCGTCGAGGGCGCGCTTGAGCAACTGGCCGACGATCTCGGTGTTCCAGTCCGTGGCGACGACGCCGAGGGTGAGCCCGGCGGCGTCGGGGACGTTGAGCTCGGGTGCTCCGTGTCCGGCCATGGTTATGCGGCTCCCTTGGTGGCGAGGACGGGCGCGGGCAGGTCGCTGAGCAGGTGGCCCATGCGGTCGCGCTTGGTCGTCAGGTAGGCGAGGTTGTCGGGCGTGGCGTAGGTCGGCAGGGCGACCCGGTCGATGACCTCGAGGCCGTGGCCTTCGATGCCGGCGCGCTTCTCCGGGTTGTTGGTGAGCAGGCGCATCGACTTGACGCCGAGGTCCTCGAGGATCTGCGCGCCGATGGCCCAGTCGCGGGCGTCGGCGGGCAGCCCCAGTTCGAGGTTCGCGTCGACGGTGTCGCGGCCCTGGTCCTGGAGCTGGTAGGCCTGGAGTTTGTGGACCAGGCCGATGCCGCGCCCCTCGTGGCCGCGCATGTAGAGGACGACGCCGCGGCCTTCGGCCTCGACGGCGCGGAGCGCGGCCTGCAGCTGGGGGCCGCAGTCGCAGCGCAGGGAGCCGAAGGCGTCGCCGGTCAGGCATTCGGAGTGGACGCGCACGAGCACGTCTTCGCCGTCGCCGATGTCGCCCTTGACGAGGGCGACGTGCTCGTTGCCGTCGAAGACGGCGCGGTAGCCGATGGCGGTGAACTGGCCGGACTCGAGCGGGAGGCGGGCTTCGGCGAGGCGCTTGACGTGGACCTCGTTGCGCTGGCGCCACTCGGCGAGGTCGGCGACGGTGATGAGGACGAGACCGTGCTGGTCGGCGAAGGCGCGCAGCTCGGGCAGGCGCATCATCGAGCCGTCGTCGTTGACCATCTCGGAGATGGCGGCGACCGGCTGCTTGCCGGCGAGGCGGGCGAGGTCGACGGAGGCCTCGGTGTGGCCGCGGCGGACGAGGACGCCGCCGTCCTTGGCACGCAGCGGGACGACGTGGCCGGGCCGGTTGAGGTCGGTCGCCAGGGTCCCGGGGTCGCTGAGGACCCGGATGGTCTGGGCGCGGTCGGCGGCCGAGATGCCGGTGGTCACGCCCTTGCGGGCGTCCACGGAGACGGCGAACGCGGTGCCCTTGTAGTCCTGGTTGGTGTGGTGCGCCGGGGGCAGGTCGAGCCGGTCGGCGGTGTCCGAGGGCATCGCGACGCAGATGTAGCCGCCGGTGTAGCGCACGGTGAACGCCAGGAGCTCGGTCGTCGCGTCCTCGGCGGCGAAGACGATGTCGCCTTCGTTCTCGCGGTCGGTGTCGTCGGCGACGATGACGGGCTTGCCCGCCGCGATCGCGGCGATGGCGTCCTCGACGGAGTCCAGGTGGATCTCGTTCATGACAGGCTCCCGGCTGACTGGAGGAGTTTTTCGACGTGCTTGGCGACGACGTCGGTCTCGATGTGGACCGGGTCGCCGACCTGCTTGCGGCCCAGGGTGGTCGCGTCGAGCGTGGTGGGGATGAGGCCGACGGTGAATTCGTCGCCTTCGATGTGGGCGACGGTGAGGGAGGTGCCGTCGATGGTGATGGAGCCCTTCTCGACCACGTACTTGGCGAGGCCTTCGGGAAGGCGGAAGGTGACTTCCTCCCATTCGGCGGCGGGCGTGCGCTTGACGATCTCGGCGACGCCGTCGACGTGGCCCTGCACGAGGTGCCCGCCGAGTCGGGTGGTGAGGGTGGCGGCGCGTTCGAGGTTGACGGGATCGCCGACTTGGAGCTTGCCGATGACCGAGCGGCGGTAGGTCTCCTCCATGACGTCGGCGGTGAAGACGTCGCCTTCGACGCTGACGACGGTGAGGCAGACGCCGTTGACGCTGATGGAGTCGCCGAGGGCGGCGTCGGAGGTGACGATGGGCCCGCGGACGGCCAGGAACGCTTCACTGGCCTTGACGACTTCGCCGAGTTCTTCGACGATTCCGGTGAACACGGTGTGGATCTCCCTACCTTGCGACTCGAATCTTCGGTACGCAGGCGGGGGCAAGGGAATGGCTCGCAGGGGCCACCAGTGGCCTCCCGCGTTGCGTCTGCTCCCATCCGGACTTTGACCGTCGGTCCTGGATTCTCACCAGGTCAACCGTCCGCTGGATGCGGACGGGTCGCGGACTCGCGGCTGTCGCCGCTCACCGCCGGCTCGGAATTGCACCGACCCCGCTGACGCGCGTTTGCTACAAGGAATTGTGCCACGGCATTATTCCGCCGCGATCCCCTCTGTGACGCACCCTACTGATCCGGGGCGTCGTCACCGGTCGTTCGTCCAGAAGACGGGACGGCGGCTGGTGCGGCCGGGCGCGCGGCCCTCGGGGAAGGCCACGTAGTTGCCGGGGTGGGACTTGGCGACGCTCTTGAGGGTGGTGGCCTCCGCGACGGCCTCGTAGGCGTCGGCGAAGCGGCGCACGGTGGAGAGGGCGACGCCGGTGGAGAGGGTGGGCAGGCGGGAGCGGGTGAGGCGGCGGGAGGTGCGGTCGGCGTGCTCGATGTAGCCGCGTTCGACGTCGCGCGGTTCGCACAGGGCCCTGACGCGGCGGGCGAAGTGGTCGTTGAGGAAGCCGGTGACGGCTTCGGCGTGCTCGGGCAGGCACAGGATGGTGAAGTCGTCGCCGCCGACGTGGCCGAGGAAGACCGGGGCGGCGCCGGCGTCGCCTGCGGCGGCGTAGACGCATTCGGCGAGAGCGCGGATGAACTCGTCGCCGCGCACGAACCCGTACACGTCGTTGACCGCTTTGAACTGGTCGATGTCGATGTAGCACAGGGCGAACGGGTCGCCGCGTTTGATCCAGGACTGGAGTTCGCGGAGGATCCGGTCGTTGCCGGGCATGCCGGTGAGCGGGGAGGACTCGCGGACCTCGCGGTGGCGGCGGATGGCCGAGTCGATGCGGGCGGAGACCTCGGCGGGGTCGAAGGGCTTGGCGATGTAGTCGTCGGCGCCGGCCTTGAGCCCGGCGATCTTGTCGGCCGAGGAGGGCTGGGCGCCGAGGAGGATGATCGGCAGGCTCGCGGTGGCCGGGTCGGCGCGGAGCTGGCGGGTGAGGGCGAGGCCGTCGATGAACGGGAGGTCGGCTTCGAGCAGGACGATGCCGGGGCGGCGCAGCGCGATGCCGGCGAGCGCCTGGTAGCCGTCGCGGGCGAGGGCGGTGTCGAAGCCGTCGGCCCGCAGCCGCGCGGCGAGGAATTCGGCGATCTCGGGGTCGGCGTCGCTGATGAGGACGAGTTCAGGGGTGTTAGCCACAGCGTCTACTCGCTGCGGGGCGGGGGTGGGTGGCGAGCGGGAGCATGGCGTGTCATCCGGATGATCGCGCCGCGTCGGCGCGGGCGCGCAGGCGCCGGGCCGCTTCGGCGGGGTCGGCCGCGCCGTAGATCGCGGTGCCGGCGACGAACGCGTCGGCTCCGGCTTCCGCGGCGGCGGCGATGGTGTCGTCGGCGATGCCGCCGTCGACCTCGATGCGCAGCTCAAGGTGGCCGGAGTCGGCGTGTGCGCGGGCGGTGCGGACCTTGGCGAGCAGCTCGGGCATGAACGCCTGGCCGCCGAAGCCGGCCTTGATCGTCATGATGAGGAGCGTGTCGAAGGCCGGGAGGATGTCGAGGTAGTCCTCCACGGGCGTGTCGCGGTCGATCGCGAGCCCGGCCTTGGAGCCGGCGGCGTGCAGGTCCTTGGCGAGGCGGACGGGGTCCTCGGCGGCCTCGGCGTGGAAGGTGACGTTGTAGGCGCCGAGCTCGGCGTACCCGGGGGCCCAGCGGTCGGGGTTCTCGATCATGAGGTGGCAGTCGAGCGGGATGTCCGTGGCGGCCTTGAGCGACTTGACGATCGGCGGGCCGAGGGTGAGGTTGGGGACGAAGTGGTTGTCCATGACGTCCACATGGAGCCAGTCGACGGCCCCCTCTACCGCGTCGGCCGCTTCGGCGAGGCGGGCGAAGTCCGCCGCCAGCAGGGACGGGGCGATGACGGTGTCGGCCTGCGCCGTTCGGAACTGTGCCACACGGACAGTGTAGGTCGCGGAACCGCGACGCAGGCCGGACACCGGGGCCGATGTGAGGACCGGGGAGTGGTCCTCACATCGGCCGAGGCGCCTGTCGTGGTGTCAGGTCAGCATGGGACGTCCATGTCGGCGGCCGAGCCGGAGGCGACGAAGCCGAAGAGCTCCTTCGTCTGGCCTGCCGAGACGGAGGCGTTCCAGCCGACGTCCTTGGCGGTGACGTTGGCGCCGGACGAGGTCAGCTGCGTGTTCCAGCTGCTCGTGACCGCCTGGCCGGAGGGCCAGGTCCACTTCACCGTCCAGCCGTTGACGGCTTGGGCGGTGGTCATGGAGACCTTGCCCTGCCAGCCGCCGTTCCAGGTGCTGACGACGTCGATGTGGACGGTGCAGGTGCCCGGTCCGCCCGTGGTGGGGTTGCTCGTCGGGGTCGAGGTCGGGCTGGTGACCGGGTCGGTCGGCTCGACCTGGCCGGGCCAGCCGCTGCCGGCGTTGTTGGCGAGCTGGTAGGCCAGGTCGGGGATGAACTGGCCGGCCGATCCGGCGCAGCCGTCGGCTTCACCGGGGAGCTTGATCCACAGGTAGGCGTCGATGCCGGTGACGCCGGTGGAGGTGGTCGGGAACTTGCCGATGGCGCGGCCCGGCGGGTCGCACCAGTCGTTCGGGTTGGGCGGGTTCAGCGGGCCGTTGCCGTTGCGGCTGGTGTCGATGACGGCGCCCTTGTTCGTGCCGACGATGCCGCGGATCTGCTGCGCGTACGCGGTGGCCTCGTCGGTGGTGCGGTAGTTGGAGACGTTGAGGGCGAAGCCGTCCGCGTACTGGATGCCGGCGGCCTGGAGGCGCCTGCCTGCTTCGGCGGCGGTGAGCCAGGCGGAGTTGCCGGCGTCGAGGTAGACCTTGGCGGCCGGGTCGGCGGCGTTGAGCTTCTGGGCCGCGTAGGAGAGCGAGGCGTTGATCTCGGCGCGTTCGGCGGCGCTGTGGCAGTCGAGCGCGATGATGTCGGGCTCGATGATGATGTACGCGGGCCCGTCGATCTCGTTCGCGATCTGGTCGACCCAGCGCCGGTATGACGGGTGGTCGGGCGCGCCGCCGCCGGAGTGGCCACCGCAGTCGCGGTTGGGGATGCCGTAGACGACCATGGTCGGGGCCGCGCCGGCCGCGGCCGCGCTGTCGACCACGGCGGCGACCTGCGCGGCGATGCCGCCGGTGGGGTTGTACTGGGTGAACCAGGTGCCCGCGGGGGTCTCGGCGATCCGGTCGCGGATCATCGACGCGCGCCAGTCGTTCGGGTTCTGGGCGACCCACCGGGCTGCGCCGGTGTTCGGGTTCGTCCATAGTGCCTGGGCTTGCGCGGTGACGTCCTCCTGCGCGCCCGCGGTGGGGCTGAGGAGGAAGCCGGTGCTGAGTGCGGCGGCGACCGCGGTCGCCGCTCCCGCGACGATCGCCGCGAGGCGCTGTCGTCGTTTCATCTGGTGCTCCTTGGGTCAGTCGTGCCGGTAACCCGGGGAAAGAAATATTTACCCCTATCTATAAATGGTAGCGCTTCCAAATCGGTGAGTTTCGATGCCCCACCCGAAAGAACCGGGCCTCCCGCCGCGACCGGTTCGCACCGGTACGCGACAGGAGGCCCTCGAGCTGGAGTGTTACCGGTTGCCGGTCTTGCGAAGCAGCGCAAGGAACATCGCGTCGGTACCGTGGCGGTGCGGCCACAGCTGCGCGAAGTCGCCCCGCTCCGAACCGGGGACCCGCTTGAGGAGCCAGTCGGGGCGCACGAGCTCCGCTCCCCCGGCCGCGAGCACCGACTCGACCACTTCGGAGGTCTCCGCGGTCACCGGCGAGCAGGTCACGTACGCGACGATCCCGCCCGGCCGCGCCAGGCGCAGCCCCGAGGCGAGCAGTTCGCGCTGCAGCGGCACCAGGTCGTCGATGTCGCTGCGCTGCTTGCGCCAACGGGCCTCCGGGCGGCGGCGCAGCGCGCCGAGCCCCGAGCACGGAGCGTCCACGAGCACCCGGTCGGCGGAGCCCGCCTTCCCGAAGCTGCGGCCGTCGCCGATGTGGACGGTGACGGGCAGGCCGCGCGCGGCCTTGGCGACGAGCTCGGCTCGGTGCGGCTGGATCTCCACCGCGTCCACAGTCGCTTCACGTTGGGCCGCAATAGCGCCGAGGAGACCGGTCTTGCCGCCGGGACCGGCGCACAGGTCGATCCAGGTCTTGTCGGGGCCTTCGAGCGCGGTCTCGGCGAGCTGCGCAGCGACCAGCTGGCTGCCCTCGTCCTGCACATGCGCCAGACCCGTGGCGACCGCCCTGACGCGGCCGGGATCGCCGCTGGGCAGGTACACCGCGTACGGCGACCACTGGCCGTGCTCGCCGCCGCGCGTCTCGCGCGAGAGGTCGCCCTTGGTGATCCGGCCCGGCTTGGCGCACAGGTGCACCGGGGGCGCGACGTTGTCGGCCGCCAGCGCGGGCGGCAGCTCCTCGGGGCCGACGACGGCCTCGAACTCGGCGGCGATCCACTCGGGGTGGGCGTGCCGCAGGGACAGGTCGTGGAGGCGGTCGCCGGTGGCGAGCTCGGCCGTCCACTCCTCGAGGTCCTTCGCGGCGACCTTGCGCAGCACGGCGTTCGCGAGCCCGGAGACGCGCGGCGAGACGGCGGCCTTGACGAGGCTGACCGTGGTGGCGACGGCCGCGTGCGGCGGGACGCGCATGTACAGCAGCTGGTAGGCGCCCAGGCAGAGGGCGTCGACGAGGTCCTGCTGGAGCTGGCGCACGTCGCGGCCGGAGGCGGCGGCGAGGATCGCTTCGAGGGTGCCGAGGCTGCGGAGCGTGCCGTAGGTGAGCTCGGTGGCGAGCGCGGCGTCGCGGCCGGTGTTGTCGGTCTCGGCGAGCATGCGCGGCAGGACGAGGTTGGCGTAGGCGTTGTCGGCGGTGACGGCGCTGATCGCGTCGAACGCGACGCGGCGCGGGTTCACCTTCGGGCGGTCGCGCTCCGGCTCACGGCGGCGGTTCCTTCTGTTGTCGCTCATGCGAACACCGGACTCTCGGTCTGGAGGCCGCGGCCCCATGCGGCGGCATCCATGGGCTTCTTCCCGGCGGGCTGGACCTGGCCGAGGAGGACCGGGTCGGTGGCGGTGCCGACATGGACGTGGTGCTTGGCGAGGGCGATCTGGCCGGGGGCGAGGCGCGGGCCGTCGGGGTCGGGGCGGACGGGGCCGAGGCGCAGGCGCTGGCCGTCGAATTCGGTCCAGGCGCCGGGGGCGGGGGTGACGGCGCGGATGCGGCGGTCGACGGCGAAGGCGGGGTCGCTCCAGCGGACGCGGGCGTCTTCGACGGTGATCTTGGGGGCGTAGGAGACGCCGTCCTCGGGCTGGGGTTCGCCGTAGATCGTGCCGGCTTCGAGCGCGTTGACGACGTCGACGGTGAGTCGGGCTCCGGCGACGGCGAGGCGGGCGAGGAGGTCGCCGGCGGTGTCGCCGGGTTCGACCGGTTCGGTGAGGCGGCCGTAGACGGGGCCGGTGTCGAGGCCTTCTTCGAGTTGGAAGACGCAGGCGCCGGTCATGGCGTCGCCGTTGAGCACGGCGTGCTGCACGGGGGCGGCGCCGCGCCAGGCGGGCAGGAGCGAGAAGTGGAGGTTGATCCAGCCGAGGCGCGGGATGGCGAGCGCGGCGGGCGGCACGAGCGCGCCGTAGGCGACGACGGGGACGATGTCGGCGTCGAGTTCACGCAGGCGGTCGAGGAATTCGGGCTCGCGCGGCTTGGCGGGGGTGAGCACTTCGATGCCGTGCTCGTCGGCCCAGGCGGCGACCGGCGAACGGGAGACCTTGCGGCCGCGGCCGGTGCGCGCGTCGGGGCGGGTCAGGACCGCCGCCAGTTCGTGGTCGGAGTCGTGGAGGGCCTGGAGGGTCGGCAGTGCGACCTCCGGGGTCCCGGCGAAGACGATCCTCATCGCTTGAAGAACACACCCTTGGCGTCGTGGGGGGTGACTTTGACTTTGACGTCTTCGTTGTACCAGTCCTGGGACTGGATCTCGGCCATCGCGGCCTTGCGGCGCTCGGTGTCGAGGCGGTCGATGAAGATGATGCCGTCGAGGTGGTCGGTCTCGTGCTGGAGGCAGCGGGCCATGAGGCCGGTGCCGACGATCTGGAGGGGGTCGCCGTATTCGTTGAAGCCCTTGGCGACGACGTTCTGGCGGCGGACGGTGTCGAAGTAGAGCCCGGGGAGGGAGAGGCAGCCTTCGGGGCCGTCCTGCTCCTCTTCGTCGGGGAACTCGAGCACGGGGTTGACGATGTGGCCGATGACGTCGTCGACGTCGAAGGAGAACACGCGCTTGCTGACGCCGAGCTGCGGCGCGGCGAGCCCGGCGCCGCCTTCGTCGCGCATGGTGTCGAGCAGGTCCTTCACGAGGCCCCGCAGTTCCTTGTCGAAGGTGTCGACTTCCTCGGCCGCGGTGCGCAGGACCGGGTCGCCGAAGATGCGGATGGGCTGGATCGACAATGTGCTGACCTTCCGATGCGTGTACTGGCCGTCCACCAGTGTCCCACCCTCCGAGGGCTCTCCGTGAGGGGTCGGCGGCGGGTGTGGTGCGGGCCGGGGGCGCCGGCGCTCGCCGGGGCCGGCGGCGGGGCGGATCGCGGCGGCGCGGTCGGCGGCGAGCATGAGCGTGGCGACGAGGGCGGCGGTGGCGCACATGAGCAGGACGACCACGGGGAAGGGCACCGCGGCGTTGAGGAGTCCCATGGTTCAGTTCGTCTTCGGCCGCATCGGGGCGCGGGCGAGGAGCGCCCAGGCGATGAGGGTGAACACGGCCGCGAGGACGGCGTCGAGGTAGGGGATGACGGCTGAGAGGTCGACGTTCGGGTATTCGAAGACGGTGTCGTCGGTGCTGCTGTTCTCCATGCCGGTGAGGTTCAGCAGGGCGAAGTAGGCGACCGTCCGGTAGGCGACGCCGGCGATGACGACCGCGGCGAGCGGGGCGCTGATCCAGGTGCGGTCGAAGCGGAGCTTGGCGGCGGCCGCGGCGGAGCCGCAGGCGAAGTAGAGGGCGGGCCGGACGACCGACTCGAGCGGGGTCTGACCGTAGAAGCCCATGTGGTGCTCGACCCCGCGGAAGGTGTCGACGAGGTCGAGGACGGCGAGGCCGAGCTGGGTGAGCACGGCCGTGGCGAGGACGGTCGCCAGGCCGAACAGGGCGTAGGCGGCCAGGAACTCCTTGCGGGTCAGTCCGGCGGCGATCGCCAGCGGGTAGGACTTGGCGAGGTGTGCCCAGGCGATGACGACGCTGATGAGGGGGACCGAGATGATCACCCAGTTGGCGAACTCCTGGTAGTCGCCGGTGGCCTCGCGCCAGATCGCGGAGGCGGCGAGGAGGACGCCGAAGGCGATGGCGGTGTAGAGGCCGAAGGTGCGGGCCGTGTCGGTGGCGAGTCGGGCGGCGAGTCGGTACTTGCGTTGGGTGAGAACGGCGTTCATGGTCAGGCCTTTGCTCGGATCGGAAGCGTGCGCAGGGTCGAGGCGTATGCCGCGAGCAGGGCGGCGATGAGCGCGAGGGCGGTCGCGGTCCAGGCGGCGGGAGGGAGCGCGCGCTCGAACCAGACGACGCCGAACTCCAGGGAGAGGACGACGGTGTACAGCAGTGCGGCGCCGACGAGAGCGGCGGCGGTGAACCAGGCCGCGCCGCTGAAGCGCGCCGCCAAGACCCCGATGAGGGCGCCGCTGAAGAAGTAGATGGGCGTGACGGCGAGGTAGCGGGCGCCGGAGGCGAGGGCGTCGCCCCAGGTGCCGGGGGCCTGGTCGATGAGGGCGAGGATGGCGTGCTCGGCGGCGAACCCGGCGGTGACGAAGGCGGCGAGGGCGACGGAGGCCAGGATGCCGAAGACGGCGAAGCCGACCGTGATCTCGCGGCGGGTCCAGCCCTGGGAGATCCACACCGGCAGCCGCGCGTAGAGCAGGCCGCTGGCGGCGACCGCTGCGAACCACTGGAGCACTGAGGCGGCGACCGGCCACATGCCGGTCTCGATTGCCGTGGCGAAGACGGCCGAGGCGATGAGGGTGAGCGCGGCGCCGGCGAGCAGCCACAGGCGGGCCCAGAGGACGGTGCCTTTGAAAAGGCGCCAGCCGAGGCGGTAGCGGCGTTTGGCGAGTGCGGTGGTCATGTCAGGCCTTCTTGCTGCGCAGCGGGATGTCGAGGAGGATCTGGCGGGTGGCGACGGCGAGGCCGACGGCGACGATCACGACCGCGGTGAGGACGACTCCGCGGCCCCAGTCCTCCATGAACCGGCCGAGGACGCCCGCCCAGGCCGGGCCGAACGGCTCGGTGTCGTAGACGGCGTTGTCGAGGCTGAAGACGACCGGGAGGATCGGGACGAGGAGCAGCCAGCCGCTGTTCTCCCAGCGGTAGGCGGCGGCGCCGATGGCGGCCCCGGCCGCGAAGTACGCCAGGTACATGAGCGGGTAGACCGCGGCGAAGGCGGCGGTCTCGCCCCAGGTGCCGATGGCGCTGATCGAGCCTTCGGCGTCGATGCCCTGGCCCCAGCCCATCGCGTCGTAGTAGGCGCGTTCGGCGAGGATCCCGGCGAAGACGAGCGCGCCGAGCGCGGCCGACCACAGGATTCCGAAGACGCCCATGGCGACGCTGAGCTCGCGGCGGGTCATGCCCGCGGCGATCATGTTGGGCACCAGGGTGAACAGGAAGCCGCCTGCGACGAACGAGGTGAACCACTTGGCGATGTTCGCCGTGTAGTACCAGGTCGAGAGGTCGATGTCGCGGTACAGGGAGAGCGCGAGCGGCCCGAGGAAGGCGATGACGACGGCCGCGAGGATCCAGTACTTGAAGTACTTGACGGCCTCGACGGCGAAGCCGGCGCCGAGCGCGAAGCGGCGGTTGGGAAGCGTCAGGTGCTGGAGGGCGGGCATGGTCAGGCTCCCTTGCGGGTGGGCTCGGTGAGGTGGATGAAGAGGTCCTGGAGGCCGACGGGGCCGATCTCGAGCCCGGCCGCGGCGGCGCGCTCGCGCATCCCCGGGTCGAGGGCGGCGACGGTGGCGGCCTTGGTGCCGCCGAGCTGCTGCTCGGCGAGGACTTCGAGGCCCGCGGCGACGGCGTCGACCGCAGCGGCCGGGCCGGTGAGGGTGGCGCCCATGCCCTGGAAGACCTCGAGTTCCTCGTGGCGGAGGATGCGCCCCCGGTCGACGATGATGACCTCTTCGAGGTAGTTGGCGACCTCGTCGATGAGGTGGGTGGAGAGGATGACGGTGTGGGGCCGGTCCATGTACTCGGCGAGGAGCTCTTTGTAGAACGCGTCCCGGGTGGGGGCGTCCATGCCGAGGTGGACCTCGTCGAACATGGTGAGCTCAGCGCGGGCGGCGAGGCCGCACACGGCGGCGAGGGCGGAGCGCTTGCCGCGGGAGAGCTCGCGGACCTTCTTCTTGAGCGGCAGCTCGAACCGCTCGGCGAGCTTGAGGGCGTACTCGGTGTCGAAGCCGGGTCGGATCTGGCCGGTGTCGATGGCGGCCTTGACGGTGTCGGAGTCGTCGAAGTCGCCGCCTTCGCGGATGAGGGCGACGCGGGAGACGATCCCGGCGTTCTCCCACACCGGTTCGCCGTCGATGAGGATCTCGCCGCTGGTGGGCTTGCGGAAGGCGGCCAGGAGGCTGAGCAGGCTGGTCTTGCCGGCGCCGTTGCGGCCGAGGAGGCCGTAGATCTTGCCGGCCTCGAGTTCGAGGTTGACGTCCGCGAGCGCGTCGGTGTCCTTGTATTTCAATGTGACGTCGCGGAGGGATGCGGTGAAGCTCATTTGCGGGCGCCTTCCTGTGCTTCGAGGTAGTCGATGATGTCGGTGATCGCGATGCCGGCCTGGCGGGCCTCTTGGACGAGCGGGGCGAGGACTCGTTCGAAGAACCGCTCGCGGAAGTCGGCGGCGAGCCGTTCGCGGGCGTCTTCGGCGACGAACATGCCGACGCCGCGCTGCTTGTAGAGGACGCCTTCGTCAACGAGCTCCCGGAACGCCTTCTGCGCGGTGGCGGGGTTGATCTTGTAGAAGGCGGCGTACTGGTTGGTCGACATGACCTTGCCTCCCGGTTCGAGCGAGCCGTTCATGATCTCGGCCTTGATCTGATCGGCGATCTGCCGATAGATCGGTGTGCCGTCATCGAACATCTCGCCTCCTTCGTCTAGTGGGAAAGGTTGGTTGGTTCAGAGGTTCATTACTTGACTAATGAACCATAGCACGGGCGGGCCGACGCGTGTCAACCAAAGAGGGCGCGCACGAACCGGACCCGACCTGTCCGGTCGGGGCGCAGCGGTGAAAAGTGTTGCGGCGCTGGGGTTTTGCGCGCGGTTGAGAGTTAGGGCATACGCGGGTCGGCGGGCAGCGCCGCGAGCCGCGCGCGCAAGGTCCGGGCCTCTCGGTCGCGCCCGGACGCGACGGCGCGGGCGTAGTCTGCGAAGCCGCGGGTCCAGGTGCGGCCGTAGCGGGACCGCGGCGTTCACCGCGTGAGGGGGCGTCCGGCCCCGCGCGGATGGGGCCGGACGCCGCCGTTCAGACGAGGCCGCCTTCGTGCGGGGGTCGGTTCGGCGCCGCGCTGGGTGCGCAGGAACAGGTCGAAGCCGACGGCGCGCTCGAGGCGCTGGATCTGGCGGCTCAGGGGCGGCTGTGTCATGCGCAGTCGCGTTGCGGCCCTGCCGAAATGGCCTTCTTCGGCGACGGCCACGAAGCCGCGCAGCTGGTCGAGGGTGTATCCCACATCGCCTGTGGCCATGCCCTGAAGGTATCAGCTGATGTCGAATGAGTGTTAGACAGGTATGAGCCGTGGGGGTTACGGTACGCACCGGAATTCACTGAACAGGAGACTGCCGCATATGTCGCGATACACCCCCGCAGCAATCCAGCGCGCGCTGGGCGAGGGGCTGCTGTCCTTCCCCGTCACCCACTTCAAGGACGACCTGTCGTTCGACGAGGCCGGGTACCGGGACCACTTGGGGCACTTGGCGTCCTTCCCGGCGGCGGGCCTGTTCGCGGCGGGCGGCACGGGCGAGTTCTTCTCGCTGGCACCGGACGAGGTCGGCCGCGTCGTGCGCGTCGCCGTCGAGGAGTCGGCCGGCGCCGTCCCGATCATCGCCCCGGCCGGGCAGGGCACGGCCCAGGCGGTCGCGTTCGCGAAGGACGCCGAGGCCGCCGGGGCCGACGCGGTGCTCCTGTTCCCGCCGTACCTCACCGAGGCCGGCCAGGACGGCCTCGTGGCGCATGTGAAAGCCGTGTGCGAGGCGACCTCACTGGGCGTCATCGTCTACCACCGGGCCAACGCCGAGTACAGCGTCGGCGCCGTCGAACGCCTCGCGGACGAGTGCCCGAACTTCGTGGGCTTCAAGGACGGCGTGGGCGACATCGAGTTCATGACCCGCCTGTACGCCACCCTCGGCGAGCGGCTGCTCTACATCGGCGGCCTCCCCACCGCCGAGACCTTCGCCCTCCCCTACCTGCAGTTGGGCGTCACGACCTACTCCTCGGCGATCTTCAACTTCGTCCCCGAGTTCGCGCTCGCGTTCTACGACGCCGTGCGCGCCGGGGACCGCGCCGAGGTGTACCGCCGCCTGCGCGAGTTCGTGCTGCCGTACCTCGACATCCGCAACGCCGGCAAAGGCTACGCGGTGTCGATCGTCAAGGCGGGCATGACGGCCGTGGGCCGCGCCGCCGGGCCCGTGCGCCCGCCGCTGACCGACCTCCGCGACGACGAGCTCGCCGCGCTCAAGGCCCTGATCGAGAAGTCCGCGTCATGACCGGACTCGAACCGGCCGCTGCCGCAGCGGAACAGGCGACCACCCCCACCGTGACCGCGATGCGGGTCGTGCCCGTGGCCGGGCGGGACTCCATGCTGCTCAACCTCTCCGGCGCGCACGCGCCGTACTTCACGCGGAACCTCGTGATCCTCACCGACGAAGCCGGGAACACCGGCGTGGGCGAGGTGCCCGGCGGCGAGGCCATCGCCCAGACCCTCCGGGACGCCGCCGATCTCGTACTGGGGTCGTCGATCGGCGCGTACCGGGCGGTCCTCGAGGCGGTGCGACACCGCTTCGCGGACCGGGACGCGGCCGGGCGTGGACGCCAGACCTTCGATCAAAGGGTCACCGTCCACGTCCGGACCGCCCTCGAAGCGGCCCTGCTCGACCTCCTCGGCAAGCACCTCGGCGTGCCCGTGGCCGAACTCCTCGGCGACGGCCGCCAGCGCACCAGCGTGCCGGTCCTGGGCTACCTGTTCTACATCGGCGACCGGGGCCGCACCGACCTCGACTACCGCGACGGATCCACTGAGGACGACGCGTGGCTGCGGCTGCGCGACGAGGAGGCGCTGACGCCCGAAGCGGTGGTGGCCCTGGCGGAGGCGGCCGAGGCGCGGTACGGGTTCCGGGACTTCAAACTCAAGGGCGGCGTGCTGCCCGCCGCGGAGGAGGCCAAGGCCGTCACCGCGCTGGCCGAGCGGTTCCCCGACGCCCGGATCACCTTGGACCCCAACGGGGCCTGGTCGCTGCGGGAGGCCGTCGAAGTGTGCCGGGGCCTGGACGGGGTGCTGGCGTACGCCGAGGACCCGTGCGGGGCCGAGAACGGCTACTCCGGGCGCGAGGTCTTGGCGGAGTTCAAGCGCGCCACCGGGATGCGCACCGCCACGAACATGATCGCCTGCGACTGGCGGGAGTTCGCGCACGCGGTGCGCTCCGACGCCGTCGACATCCCTTTGGCCGACCCGCACTTCTGGACCATGGCCGGGTCGGTGCGCGTCGCGCAGGCCTGCGAGGCCTTCGGCCTCACCTGGGGCTCCCACTCCAACAACCACTTCGACGTGTCCCTGGCGATGTTCACCCACGTCGCCGCCGCCGCGCCCGGCGAGATCACGGCCATCGACACGCACTGGATCTGGCAGGACGGCCAGCGCCTCACGGTCGCCCCGCCCCGCATCGAGAACGGGCGGATCGAAGTGCCCGCCGCGCCCGGTCTCGGCGTGGAAATCGATATGGCGCAAGTAGACGCAGCGCATGAGCTGTATTCGCGATATGGCCTGGGCGCGCGCGATGACGCGACCGCTATGCAATACCTTGTCCCCGGATGGAACTTCAACCCGAAACGCCCTTCACTGGGCTGAATTCGTGGCTATTCGATCACTTAGAGGAGCAGACAATGCAACACCCCCTCCCCCGACGCGGACTGCTCGCCGGTCTCGCCGCGGTGCCCTCGCTCGCCGCCCTCGCGGCGTGCCAGGTGCAGGGCGGCGCCGATGAGGCCAGCGCGTCCTTCCCGACCCGCGCGGTCGACTTCTGGGTCCCCTTCGACGCCGGCGGGTCCGGCGACCTCATCTCCCGCGCCGTCGCCAAGGCCGCCGAAGAGCCCCTGGGCCAGTCGCTCCCGGTGACCAACAAGCCCGGCGCCAACGGCGCCGTCGGACTCAAGGAACTGTTGGCGGGCAAGGCGGACGGCTACACGATATCCCTGGCCGTCAAGTCGCTCTTCGCCATCGGCCCGCTCGTGGTCGACGACCCCGACGCGGTCACCATCGACCAGCTGCGCATCATCACCACGCTGACGAACGAGGGCTACGTGCTCGTCGTGCACGGCGACTCGCCCTATCAGACCCTTGACGACCTGCTCGCGGCCGACAAGGTCAACTACGGCACCACGGGCGTGGGCACCGGCTCGCAGCTCTCGGCCGGCCTGCTGTTCGGCCTCGCCGGCGTCGAGGCCACCGACGTCCCGTTCGACGGCGGCGGCCCCACCGTCACCGCCCTGCTCGGCCAGGACATCGACGCGGCGTCGCTCTCGCTCGCGGAGACCATGCCGCACATCGAGGCCGGCGACATGCGGCCGCTGTGCGTGTTCTCCGAGGAGCGCAGCGTCTACCTCAACGACGTGCCGACCGCACTCGAGGTGGGTCACAACATCCTCGTCGACCAGCGCCGGTTCATCGTCGTCCCCGCCGACACCCCCGACGACGTCGTCGGCGTGCTGACCCTCGCGTTCGAGGAGGCCCGCGAAGGCGGCGAGTACGGCCAGTTCCTCCAGGACAACTACATGGAGCGCTGGGAGGTCGACGGCATGGAGGCGGAGATCCACCTCGCCGAGGCCACCGAGCAGTTCAAGGCGCAGCTCGACGAGTCCGGGGTCGCGCTCGGCACCGCGGAATGAGCGAGGCGGTCATGGCGAAGGTCAAGAAAGCCGAGGGCGAGACGGCCGAAGCCGCAGCGGTGGAGGCCGAAGCGGCCGACGACACCGCCGCCGGACCGGAGACGGTCCAGGACACCGAGGTCGATGAAGGCCCGCGTGCGGGCGGACGCGTCCAGTCGGTCGTCGCGGGCGTGATCCCCGTGGCGCTCGGCGCCGTCGCGGCCTGGCTGAGCTTCGGGCTCGACATCGGCAGCCTCACCGAGCCGGGGCCGGGGCTCTGGCCGCTGATCGTGGCCGGGCTCCTCGTCGCCTCCGGCATCGGGATCATCGCCGTGACCGCCAAGACCCGCCGGGACACCGAGGCGTTCACGCGCGGCACGGTCGCGGTGCTCGCCGCCGCGGGCGGCCTGGCGGTGTACGCCTCCCTGTACGAGGTCGTGGGATTCGAGGTTCCGACGGTGCTCCTGCTGTTCGCGTGGCTGCGGTTCCTGAGCCGCGAGTCGTGGCTCATGAGCACGGTGCTCGCGGTCGCCGTCACCGCGGCCGCCTATGTCCTGTTCATCATCGGGCTCAACGTGCCGCTGCCGCACATCATCGCCTTCTAGTCCGTCCCCACTGGAGTACCGAACGTGGACTTCTCTCCCGTGCTCACCGGGTTCACGGTGGCGTTCGAGTGGCAGAACATCCTGTTCTGCCTGCTCGGCGTCACCGTGGGGATGCTGATCGGCGTGCTGCCGGGCCTCGGCCCGGCCGCGACGATCGCGATCCTGCTGCCCATCACCTACAACCTGGAACCGACGGCGGCCGTGATCATGCTCGCCGGGATCTTCTACGGCGCGCAGTACGGCGGCACCATCACCTCCGTGCTGCTGCGCCTCCCCGGCGAGGCCTCCACAGTGGTCACGGCCTTGGACGGCCACGCGCTCGCCCGGCGCGGCGAGGCCGGCCCCGCCCTGGGGATCGCCGCGATCGCCTCCTTCATCGGCGGGACCGCGTCGATCATCCTGCTGACGTTCATCGCCCCGGCCCTCGCCGGCGTCGCGCTGGCGTTCGGCCCGGCCGAGTACACGGTCCTGGCGCTGATCGGGATCTTCCTGGTCGGCACGCTCGGGAACGGGTCGATCATCAAGAGCGCCGCCGCGGCGGCCGCGGGCCTGCTGCTCGCGATCGTGGGGCTCGACCCGATCCTGGGCACGCCGCGGTTCACGTTCGGCACCGACCAGCTCGCCGACGGCATCGACTTCACCATCGTCGCCATGGGGCTCTTCGGTGTCGGCGAGATCCTCTACAACCTCGAGCACCGGAACCGGCCGGACAAGCCGGTGCCTTCCTTCGGGCGGGCGATCCCCGGCCGCCTGCACTGGCTCCAGTCGCGGCTGGCGATCCTGCGCGGCTCGGTGACGGGCTTCGTGCTCGGCATCCTGCCCGGCGGCGGCGCGACCATGGCCTCGCTCGTGGCGTACGCGGTCGAGAAGCGCACCGCGAAGGACCCGTCCCGGTTCGGCAAGGGCGCCGTCGAAGGCGTCGCCGGGCCGGAGTCGGCGAACAACGCGGCGGCGACCTCGTCGTTCATTCCGCTGCTGACACTGGGCATCCCGGCGAACGCGACCATGGCGGTGCTGTTCGGCGCGCTCATGCTGCAGGGCATCACGCCGGGGCCGGGGCTCATGACCGACCATCCGGACGTGTTCTGGGGCGTCGTGAATTCGATGTACCTGGGCAACATCCTGCTGCTGGTGCTGAGCATCCCGCTCATCGGGCTGTTCGTGCGGATGCTGAAGGTGCGCCCGGGCATCCTCGCGCCGATCACCGTGGTGATCACGATGATCGGCACCTACTCGATCCGCAACAACGCCTTCGACATGCTGCTCGTGATCGGCCTGGGCCTGCTCGGGTACGGCATGCGCAAGCTCGGGTTCGAGCCGGGGCCGTTCGTGCTCGCGTTCGTGCTCGGCTCGCTCCTTGAGGCCTCGTTCCGCCGCTCGATGCGGATCTTCGGCGGCGACGTGACCGAGTTCGTGCAGCAGCCCGTCTCCGCGACGCTCGTGGCGATCCTGGTGGTGACCGTGATCGTCGTGCCGCTGCTGCGGCGGGTCCGCACCCGCCAGACAACGGGCGCTGAGGAAGCGGGCGTCAGGGCCGATTGACGGACCTGCCTCTTGAGGGAGCACCGGGGGTCGAAGGCGAGCGCGCCTTCGGCCCCCGGCGTCCGTCCCGGGTAAATCGATTGACGCCGATCGGCGAGTGCCCGCATCGTTAGCGCCTATGCCCCTCTTGGACCGCTCGCGCGTGAACCCGTACCGGCTGTACCTCGCGATGCGGGTGGGCCTGTCCTTCCTTGTCGCCACGGGGTTCACTACCTCGGTCGTGTACCGGGTGGAGGCGGGCGGGATGAACCCGTTCGAGCTGCTGATGATCGGCACGGTCCTCGAGGTCGCCTACCTCGTGCTCCAGCTCCCGACCGGGTTCCTCGCGGACCTGGTGAGCCGCCGCGCGTGCGTGGTGGCCGGTTACGGGGTCTACGCGGGCGGCCTGGTCTGGCAGGGGCTCTCGGCCGAGTTCTGGGTGCACCTGGCGGCGCAGGTGCTGCTCGCGCTCGGCGCGGCGCTCATGAGCGGCGCGCAGGAGTCCTGGGTCGCCGACGAGACGCAGGAATCCGAGATGACCCCGGTCTACTTGCGGGCCACGCAGTTCGGCTTCATCGGCGGTATCACCGGCAGCCTTCTCAGCGGCGCGCTCGGCAGCGTCGCGCTCGGCCTCCCGATGCTCGTCAGCGGCGCGCTCATGGCGCTCGGCACCGCCGCGCTCGCGTTCGTCATGCCCGAGCGGCATTTCGAGCGCCCGGCGGGCGACGGCAAGGCCCGCACGGTACTCCGGCAGGCCCGCGCCGAAGCGGCCGCACAGGTCCGGGCCTCGCGGCGCGCGGCCCGGGTCGTGCCCGGCTTGGCGCTGCTGCTGGGGATGACCTTCGCGTTCGGACTGTGGAGCGAGAGCTACGACCGGCTCTCGGGCGCGTTCCTCTTGGAGGACATCGGGTTCCCGACGCTGTTCGACCTCGAACCGGCGATGTGGTTCAGCCTCATCGCGGTCGTGATCTCGCTGGGCGGCATCGGCGTCACCGAATGGGCCGCCCGGCGCACCGCGCGGCTCGGATCCGGCGCGATCATCGGGATGCTCGTGCTGTTCACCGCCGTGGCGCTCGCGGGCGTCGTCGGGTTCAGCCTCGCCCGGGACTTCTGGGTCGCGATCGTGTTCATGCTCCTCGTCTCGGTCGCCCGGCCGCTGTACGAGCCGCTCGTCAACGGCTGGCTGGTCGTCCGGGTCGAACCGAAGGTGCGCGCCACCGCGCTCTCGGCGAGGGACATGTTCGACAGCGGCGGCCAGATCATCGGCGGCCCCGTGATCGGCGCGATCGGCACCGCGTTCACCCTGCGGGCCGCGCTCCTGGCGGGGGGAGCCGTGCTCGTGCCCGCCGTGCTGTGCCTGATCGGCATGGGCCGCAGAGCGAAGGAACCCGAGCCCGAACCGGAGGCAGCGCCAGTGGCCTGAGACTCAGCCGCGTAGCGGTGCAAGCGCGGCGGCCGACGCGCGCGGGCGGGTCCGCCGGGCCGATGCCGAGCGCGTGCGGGACTCGACGCGGCGGGCGCGTGTCAGTCGTCCGGTTCGAGGAGGGCCGCGTAGAGGGTGAGGCCGGGGCCGAAGGCGAGGGCCACGACCGGGCCCGCCGGCGGCCCGGCGGCCAGGATCTCCTGCAGGACGAGGACCACGGTCGCCGAGGAGCAGTTGCCGTGCTCGGCGAGGACCCTGCGGGACGCCGCCAGGGCGTCGGGGCCGAGTTCGAGGCCTTCCTCGACGGCGTCGAGGATGCGCGGGCCGCCGGGGTGGACGGCCCAGGCGGCCACGTCGCCCGGGTCCCGGCCGTGGCGGGTGAGGAGGTCGTTGACGAGCGGGCCGACCTGTTCGGCGAGCGCGTCGGGGACCTCGGCGGAGAGGCCCATGCGGAAGCCGAGGTCGGTGATGTCCCAGGTCATCTGGTTGCGGCGGGCCGTGTCGGTGCGCGAGTCGACGTCCACGACCCGCAGGCCCGCAGCAGCCTCGGGCCGTAGGACGAGCGCGGCGGCGGCGTCGGCGAAGAGCGCGTGGGAGACCATCTGCTCGGGGTCGATCGAGGCGGGCTGCAGGTGCAGCGAGGTGAGTTCGAGGCAGAGCAGGACGGCGGGCCGGTCGTGGGCGGCGACGTAGTCGGCGATGGTGCCGAGGGCCGGGAGCGCGGCGTGGCAGCCGGTGTGCCCGATGAGGAGCCTGCGGGCGTCGGCGGGGAGCGGGAGCGTGCGCGCGAGCTCGATGTCGAGGCCGGGCGTGCGGTAGCCGGTGCAGGTGGCGACGGCGAGGAGTCCGATCTCGTCGGGGTCGGTCCGCGCGGCGACGAGCGCTTCGCGGACGGCGGTGAGCCCGAGCGGCGGCGCGACCTCGCCATAGCGGCGCATGCGTTCGGCGGTGGACCAGTCGGCGACGGCCTTGAACTCGGCCGGGTCGGTCGCGGAGTGGCGGGTGCGCACGTGGGAGGCGGTGAAGATGCGCTCGGCGACACGGCTGCGGGAGAAGTGCCAGCGGAAGACGTCCTCCCACAGCTGCTCCTGGTCGTACAGCGGCGGCAGGGCCGCGCCGACCCCGGCGATGCGGGCGGTCACCATCGGGGCACCTGGGCGTCGTGGTCGGGGTCCTCGCCGAGGGCGGCGACGCCGAGCCAGTCGGCGCACACGTCCGATGTGGCCGGTTGGAGGGCGCCGCAGCGGGCGTCGCGGTAGAGCCGTTCGAGGGGGTGGCCGCGGCGGGAGGCGGAGGCCCCGGCGACTTCGAGCAGTGAAGAGGCGACCTGGACGGCGGTGTCGCCGGCGGTGAGCTTGGCCCGCCATACCCAGCGGTTGGTCTCGGGATCGCCGGGGGCGGCGTCGATCCGCGCGGCGGCCTCGGCGACGACGAGTTCGGCGGCGGCCACGGCGTTGTCGGCGCGGCCGAGGCGGGCGCGGGCGGCGGGGAGGCGGCCGAGGCCGCGGGCGCGCAGGTGCTCGGCGGCGGCGTCGACGGCGGCGCGGGCGACGCCCGCGTAGACGGCGGAGTAGGAGGCGACGAGCCACTGCGGCATGGCCTCGGCGATCATCAGGGTCAGGCCCTCGACGCCGCCGAGGAGGGCGTCGGCGCTCACTTCGACGTCGAAGTGGACGTCCTGGCTGCCGGTGGCGCGCATGCCGAGCGAGTCCCAGGTCTCCTCGACCCGGATGCCTTCGCCTGCGGGGACGAGGAAGTAGGAGACCTGCGGCTCCTCGGCGCCGGCCTCGCGGGCGGTGACGAGGTAGGCGTCGACGTGCCCGGCGCCGGAGACGAACGCCTTGCTGCCGGTGATCCGGTAGCCGGCGTCGGTGCGGTGGTATGCGGTCGAGGTCTGCGAGAGGCGCGAGCCGCTGCCGCGCTCGCTCATCGCGACGCCGTAGAGCGCGCCGCCCGCGGCGGCCGCGAGGGCCTTGTCGCGGGCTTCGAAGGAACTCTTGGGGGCGCCGAGGAGGCGCACGAGGTCGTCGGGGGTCTGCGCGAGCGCGCCGGTGACCGAGGCGTGCATGTTGAAGATGAGGGCCGTGGAGCCCGCGCCGCTCGCCAGGGCGGAGGCGACGCGGCTGTATTCGGCGAAGGACGCGCCGAAGCCGCCGAGCCGCTCGGGGACCATCAGCCCGAACAGACCCGCCTCGCGCAGGTCGGCGAAGTCGGCCTTCGGGAAGCGGCCCTCCCGGTCGTGGTCGGCGGCGCGTTCGGCGAAGTTCGGCGCGATATCGCGGGCCAGCGCGAGCGCGCGAGCGCCCGGTCCTGCTTGGGGCTGCTCGGCTCGTGTCATGACCTCAGTGTCCTCGTATCGCCGTTATGGGGCAACCCCCAGTAAATCATGTGAACGAGATTCCAATATGGAGCAACAAGGCGACGTCGAGGACGGCCACGAGCATCACCGCGCGGAACGCCGCGCGCGAGCGGGGGCGGCGGTCGCGGCCGGTGCCGTCCAGGAGGAACCCGACGACGAGGATGCCCACGGCCAGGGGCACGGTCGCGAGCGCGACCGGCGACGGCGGGCCCTCCGGACCGAACACGAGCAGCACGGAGGTGGCGAGGACCAGTGCGGCCGTGGCGAACCGGCTCACGGCCGGGCCGAGGCGGTGCGGCAGGCCGCGCACGCCGGTGGCGGCGTCGTCGGCGAGGTCGGGCAGGACGTTGACGAAGTGGGCGGCAGAGCCGAGCGCGGCGGCCGCGGCGAAGAGCCACGCGGGCGGGAACGGCTCGCCGTCCGAGAGGAACGCGGGCAGGAGTCCGAACGAGAACGCGAAGGGCGCCACCGAGAACGCGGTGGCCTTGACGCCGAGGTCGTAGGCCCAGGCCGAGGCGAGGGCGGCGAGGTGCGCGGCGGCGGCGAGCGGGGCCGAGAACAGGGTGAGCACGACCGCGGCGACCGCGGCGGCGAAGAACGCGGCGCGCACGGTCGCCGGTCTGATCGCGTTGGCGGCCAAGGGCTTGTCGGTGCGGCCGACGCTGGCGTCGCGGGGCGCGTCGATGAGGTCGTTGAGCCAGCCGACCGAGAGCTGCCCGGTGAAGACGGCGGCGGTGGCGATGACCGCCGACCAGGGCGTGCGGTCCGAGGTGAGCGCGAGCCCGGCGGCGACGGCCGAGACCGCGACGGCGGGCAGCGGGTGAGAGGACATCACCAGCGCGCGGCTCGCCGTCAAGTGCTTCACCGCGCCAGTGTGCCACCCTGGCGGGATGAGCGGAAGCCCCGAAACACCGAACGACCCGGCCCTCTACGACCGGCTCGCGGGCGAGTGGTGGCGGCCGCGCGGCGTCTTCGCGATGCTGCACTGGCTCGCGGCGGCGCGGGCCGGGCTCATCCCGGCCGCGCCGCGCGACGGCGCGGTCCTGGTGGACCTGGGCTGCGGGGCCGGGCTGCTCGCGCCGCATCTGGAAGGCAAGGGCTACACGCATATCGGCGTGGACCTCTCGCCGGAGTCGCTGCGGCAGGCGGCCGACCACGGCGTGCTCGTCGTCCGCGCGGACGTGCGCGCGGTGCCGCTGCCGGACGCCTGCGCCGAGGTCGTGGCGGCGGGCGAGATCCTGGAGCACGTGCCCGATCTGCCGGGCGCGGTGGCCGAAGCCTGCCGCCTCCTGCGCCCGGGCGGCCTCCTCGTGATCGACACCCTCGCCGCGACCGCCTTGAGCCGCTTCCTCGCCATCACGGTCGCCGAACGCCTGCCGCGCTTCGCGACGCGCGGCGTCCACGACCCGGCCCTCCTCGTCGACCGCGACCGCCTCGTCGCGGAGTGCGCGAAACACGGTGTGGCACTGGAACTGCGCGGCATCCGGCCGTCCCTGCGGGACTTCACCGCCTGGCTGGCGGGCCGCCGCCCGACCGTGCGCATGCGCCCGATCCGGACCACCGCGGTCCTCTTCCAGGCCCGCGGCCGCAAATCCGCGCCGAGGCCGTAGGGGGCGGCCTGGCGCGCTCCATCGGGCACTGTGGACCGACACCGGTGCCGGGACCTGGTCCGGAGGCGACTGGTGGGGTGGGTGTTGCGGGGGTCTCATCCATGTAGCTATATTTGTTTGGTCATACCATTAAACAACGGCCCCTCCGGCCCGCGCCCTCGGCATCGCGCGGACCAGCAGTACTCCCGGCAGCCTGTATCCCCCAACGAAAGGCATCGCCATGGGCGACACCTCAAGCAACGTCCCCTCCATCCGCCTCCAGCGCCGCGGCCTGTTCCAGGCCGGGGCGGCGGGCGCGGTCGCCGCGTCACTCGCCGGGTGCGCGGCGCTCGACGAAGGGCCCGAGGGCACGGCGGCGGGCTCGGACGAACTCGCCGACCTGCTCCCCACGTACACCCCGTACGAGGGCGGCGTCGAGCCCGACCTTCCGGGCCAGCCCGACGGGACCGTCACGCCCGGCTACCTCGCGCGGCCGGCCGAGCCCGTCCAGGTCGTCACCGAGCCGGTGATGACGACCGGCGAGGACATCACCGCCATCACGCCGCTGTGGAACCCCACGCCGCCCGGCCTGCCCGACAACTCGTACTTCACCTCGGTCAACGAGATCCTGGGCGGCACCGTCGTCTTCACCATCGCCGACGGCAACAACTACCTCGACAAGATCACCACCACCCTCGCCAGCGGCGACGTCCCCGACATGTTCCAGATCCCCGGCTGGGAAATCGTCAACCTCTCCGACTTCGGCGAGGCCGCCAACGAGCTGTTCGCCGACCTCTCCCCCTACCTCGCCGGCGACAAGGCCGCCAAGGACTACCCGCTCCTCGCGTCCTACCCCACCGCCGCGTGGGCCATGGGCGTCTTCGGCGGCAAGCTCCTCGGCATCCCGTGGGAACGATCGCCCTACACGAACGCGCTGTTCGCCCGCCAGGACATCCTGGACGAACTCGGCGTGGAGCATCCCACGAACCTCGACGAGCTCCTCGCGGTCGCCGAAGAGGTCAACGACCCCTCGAAGAACCGCTGGGCGTTCGCCAGCATCGACCAGACCGTCCAGGAGGCCATGGGCGTGCCCACCCTCTGGAAGGTCGAGGACGGCAAGCTCGTCCACAAGTTCGAGACCGAGGCGTTCGCCGCCGCGATCGAGTTCACCCGCACCGTGTTCGAGAAGGGCCTCGTCCACCCCGACTACGTGGCCGACCGCCAGACGAACGCGAAGGAGATCATCGGCTCCGGCCAGGCGGTGTTCTTCGAGGACGGCATCGGCGCCTGGGCCGAGATGTTCGGGACCTACCGCAACGTGGAGGGCTTCAACCTCCAGATCGTGGACCCGCTCGCGCGCGAGGCCGGCAGCGAGCCCACCATCTGGCGCGACGACCCGGCCGGGATGTTCTGCTTCATCAAGAAGGACCTCTCCGAAGAGCGCATCAAGGAGTGCCTGCGGGTCGCCAACTGGTGCTCCGCGCCCTACGGCACCGTGGAGTACGACCTCGTCGCGGACGGCGTCGAAGGCGTCCACTTCACCGTCGACGCCGAAGGCGTGCCCCAGCGCACCGAGCTGGGCCACACCGAGGTCGCCCCCACGTACATGTTCCTCTCCGGCAGGTCCAACGCGAACAACCGGTTCCAGTACCCCGGCATGGTCGAGCGCCTGCACGAATGGGAGACCAACGCCGCCCCCGCCCTCGACCCCAGCCCCTTCCAGGGCCTGCGCATCGAGATGCCCTCCGACCTCTCCGCCGAGAACGAGCCGATGAAGGAGGCCCACCACGAGATCTACCGCGGCCAGCGCGACGTCGCGGCGTGGACCCAGATCGTCGAGGACTGGCGCGCCAAGGTGGGCGACTCCGCCCGCGAGTACTACACCAAGATCGCAGAGGACAACGACCGACTGTGACCGCGTTGACCACCCAGGCGTCCCCGACCGGACAGGTCGGGGACGCCCCGAAGCGGAAGGCGAAGCCCCGGGCGCACTGGCGGGAGCGGCTGCGCCGCGACTGGCCGCTGCTCCTCATGGCCGCGCCGATGATGATCCTGGTGTGGGGGTTCTGGTGGGTCCCCGCCCTGGGCAACGTGATCGCCTTCCAGGACTACAAGCCGTTCACCGGCGGCATCTTCGGATCGCGCCTGGTCGGCTTCACGCACTTCCAGGTGCTGTTCACCGACCCCGAGTTCGTGCGGGCCGTGGTGAACACGCTGTCGATCACCGCGTTCCAGCTGGTGTTCTACTTCCCGGTGCCGATCGCGCTCGCGCTGCTCATGCACTCCCTCGTGTCCGAGCGCCTGCGGTCGATGCTGCAGAGCGTGGTGTACCTGCCGTACTTCTTCTCCTGGGTGCTCGTCATCGCGATCTTCCAGCAGATGCTCGGCGGGGCCGGCCTGCTCTCGCAGGTGCTGCGCGCCAACGGTTTCGAGGGCGTGGACTGGATGACCGATCCGGACACGTTCATCCTGCTGGTGACCTCGCAGGCGATCTGGAAGGAGGCCGGGTTCGGGGCCATCATCTTCCTCGCGGCGCTGGCCGCGATCGACCCGAACCAGTACGAGGCGGCGGCCGTGGACGGGGCCGGGCGCTGGCGCCGGCTCTGGCACATCACGCTGCCCGGCATCCGGCCGGTGATCGTGCTCCTGCTGATCCTGCGGCTGGGCGACGCGCTCAACGTCGGCTTCGAGCAGTTCTTCCTGCAGCGCAGCGCGGTCGGCACGCAGGCCTCGGAAGTGTTCGACACGTTCGTGTACTACAGCGGCATCCGCACCGGCGACTTCGACTACGGGGCCGCGGCGGGGCTGTTCAAGGGCGTGGTCGGGCTCGTGCTGATCCTGGCCGCCAACAGATTCGCCCACATGCTGGGCGAGCGGGGGGTGTATTCGAAGTGAAGGCGACCAGGCCCGCGTGGGAGGAGAGGCCCACCGCAGCCGGGCAGGCCGTCAAGGCCGCGAGCATCGTGGTGATCGCGCTCTTGATCCTGTTCCCGCTCTATACGATCGCATTGACGAGCCTGTCGAGCGGCGAGACCGTGAACCGCGTGGGCGGGCTCGTGGTGTGGCCGGGCGACGGCATCACGTTCAGCGCGTACGAGCAGATGTTCCGCAATCCGGTCGTGCTGCGGTCCCTGATCGTGTCGCTGGGGATCACCGCGGTCGGCACGGTCATCAGCGTGGTCGTCTCGATCCTCGGCGCGTACTCGCTGTCGCGGCCGGGCTCGTTCGGGCACAAGACGATCCTGTTCTCGGTGCTGCTCATGTTCGTGATCTTCCCGGGCCTCATCCCCGTGTACCTGTGGGTGAGCGCGATCGGGCTGCGCGACAACTACCTGGCGGTCATCCTGCCGATGGCGGTGTCGGCGTTCAACGTCGTGGTGCTGCGGGCGTTCTTCATGAGCATCCCGCAGGAGCTGTTCGACTCGGCGCGCATCGACGGCGCCGGGGAGTTCCGGGTGCTGTGGCAGATCGTGACCCCGCTGTCGAAAGCCGTGATCGCCGTGGTCACGCTGTTCTACGCGGTCGCGTACTGGAACAACTGGTTCAACGCGTTCCTGTACCTCGACGACACCTCGAAGTGGCCGCTCGCACTGGTGCTGCGCACGTACGTGGTGGAGTCGGCGCCGCTGCCGCAGGCCTCGGGCCTGCAGGACGCGCCGCCGACACTGGCGGTGAAGATGGCGATCGTGATGGTCGCGATCATCCCCGCCCTCGTCATCTACCCGTTCGTGCAGAAGCACTTCAAGAAGGGCGTCATCATCGGCGCCGTCAAGGGCTGAGCATTCGGGCCGACCGGGGCCGCGCGGTTCCGGTCGGCCCGGTCTCAAATCTCGAGTGACGGCGGCAGCCCGCACCTCGCGATCAGCGCCGCGTCCGTGAACACGGTGACGCGCGCGATCCCGGTCGCGGTGACCGTGAGCAGGCCGAGTCCGAAGCCCTGATAGGAGCCGTCGCCGGCGCGACGGTAGCACGCGAGCGCGGGCTGCCCGCTCGCCTCGGTCGGCAGCGTCCGCCAGACGCCGAGCGCCTCGGTGACGCGCCCGAGGTAGGGGACGCAGGCGCCCCGGCCGTCGAGCCGAGTGCCGGTGCCCGCGACCTCCAGGACCGCGTCCCGGCGCAGCAGCCGCTCGAACGCGGCGGTGTCGGCGTGCTCGAACGCGTCCATGTACTGCCGCAGCAGCAGTCGCGCCTGAGGATGGTCCGGTTCGAGGACGTCGGACGCGTCGGGCCGCACCTCCTCCATGCGGCGGCGGGCGCGCTGGAGCAGGCTCTTGACCGCGCCCACCTTCATGTCCAGTGCCGCCGCGACCTCCGCGGCCGGCCACGCGAGCACGTCGCGGAGGATCAGCACCGCCCGCTGCCGGGGCGAGAGGAACTGCAGGCTCGCGACCAGCGCGAGCCGAAGTCGCTCCCGGTCGACCGCGACCGCCGCCGGATCCCCCTCGGACGCCAGCATCGCGTGCGGCAGCGGATCGACCCATCGCTCCGCATGCGGTGCAACGGCATCGGCCGGTTCGAGCCCGGACGGGAGCACGCGGCGGCCGCCGTGCCGGAGCGCGCTGAGACACGCGTTCGTCGCGATCCGGTAGAGCCAGGTCCGCAGCGACGACCGGTGCTCGAACCGGTCGAACGAGCGCCACGCCCGCAGGTACGTCTCCTGCACCAGGTCCTCGGCGTCCTGCGCCGAACCGGTCATGCGGTAGCAGTGCGCGAGCAGTTCGGCGCGGAACGGCTCGGCCCGGTCGCCGAACTCGGCCGCGGTCACCGGTGCCGCCATGCTGTCCATCGGTCTCCTCGTCGTCTCCCCCGCCGCGCGGCGGGGCCTCCATAGGTAGACGAAGCGGCGCCCCGAAAAGCATCGCGCCCGCGCGATTCCTTTCCCGCTCCCCCGCGGTCAGTACCAGTGCCGCACCTAATGCGGCCGGAACCAGGGAAAGGCAGCACATGCGCACCGTCATCGAATCGACGCTCATCTCCGCCGACGGCGTCCTCAACGACCCCGGCTCGTGGGCGATGCCCTACTTCAACGAGGAGTTCACCGCCGAGGCGGCGGCGCTGCTGCAAGACGCCGACGCGATGCTCATGGGCCGCGGCACCTATGAGGACCTGGCCCCCCGCTGGCCCGGGCAGTCCGGGCCGTTCGCGGACGCCATCAACGGCATCCGCAAGTACGTGTTCTCCTCCACACTGGAGGACGCGGACTGGAGCAACGCCGTCGTCGTCCGCGGGGACGCGGTCAAGGAGACGGCCCGACTCAAGGAGGAGGGCGGGGGCGACCTCGTGCTCTTCGGCCACGGCCGCCTGAGCCGCAGCCTCTTCGAGCACGGCCTGGTCGACGTGCTGCGCCTGGCGGTCCACCCGGTCGTCGTGGGCGAGCCGCTCGGCTCGTTCACCGAGCACCGTAGGACGCCGCTGCGGCTGGTCGAGAGCCACGCCCGCCAGAACGGCGTGGTCGTGCAGACCTACCGGACCGGGGAGTGACCTCGGGCTGAGGCGGGCGAACGGCCCGCATCGTCGCGATGCGGGCCGTTCGGCGCTCGTCAGGCGGCGAGGCCGGCCAGGGCGATCGTGTGGCCCGTGTGCTCGACCTTGGCGCTGAGGTAGCGGACGTTGCTGCCGGTCGCGAACACGCCCGTGGGGACGGTCGCGGTGACGTCGGCACCGAGGCCGCGCAGCTGGCGGGCCTTGTCCGGGTTGTTCGTCAGCAGCTCGAACGGGCCGGTGCCGAGCGCTTCGAGCATCTGCGCGGCGGCGGTGTAGTCGCGGCCGTCCTCGGGCAGGCCCAGGGCGGTGTTGGCCTCGTAGGTGTCGAGGCCGTCGTCCTGCAGGGCGTAGGCGTCGAGCTTGTTGTAGAGGCCGATGCCGCGGCCTTCCTGCCGCATGTAGAGCAGGACGCCGCCGCGCTCGCTGATGCGTTCGACGGCCTCGCGCAGCTGGGGGCCGCAGTCGCAGCGGGCCGAGCCGAAGACGTCGCCGGTCAGGCACTCGGAGTGGAGCCGCACGAGCGGGGGCGCGCCGGGCGCGGGGTGGCCGAGGACGAGGGCCAAGTGCTCCTGCCCGTCGGCGAGGCCTTTGAAGGTGACGGCCTCGGCCGTGGTCTCGTAGCCGTCGTTGAAGCGAAGGGGGATGGTGACGCGGGTGCGGACCGCGGCAGTCGCGTGAACGGTGTCCATGTCGTCTCCGATCATCTGGTTCAAATTTGAACCGCTCGCACTAAGGTACAGTTGAGTTCAAATTTGAACAAGGAGATAGGCTGGAGGCATGGGTCACACGAATTGGCTGAACGACGAAGAGATGGACGCGTGGATCGCGTTCGTCTCATCGGCCGCGCTGGTCGACCGCGAGCTCGACCAGCAGCTCAAGGAGGACATGGGCCTCTCGCACCTCCAGTACCAGATCCTCATGACCCTGAACGGGGCCGAATCGGGCGCGATGCGCATGACCGAGCTCGCCGAACGGCTCATCAACTCCAAGAGCGGCCTGACCTACCAGATCGGCCAGATGGAGAAGGCCGGGCTCGTCACCCGCCGCCAATGCGAGTGGAGCAAGAGCGGCGTCCTCGCCGAGATCACGCCCGAAGGCCGCGCCACGCTCGAGCGCGCCGCGCCCGGCCATGTGCAGGCCGTGCGGGACGTCCTCATCGACGTCCTCACACCCGAGGAGCGCGACGCGATCGCCACCGGTCTCGGCCGGGTCCGCGACCGCATCGCCGAGCGCAAGCAGGGCGGCACCTGCTGGTAGCCGGCCGCCGGAATCGGACCGCAAAAGGTACAGCCTGCGGGATCCCCACGGCGGCAACACCTTCCATAGACTCTCAAACGGAACAGGAACGACCGGACCGCGCCCGCGCGGTCCGGTGTACTTCGGGCAGAAGGACTTCCGGTATGAGAGCAACCACCCGACACTTGACCGCGGCCGGCTCGGCCGCGGTCCTCGCAATCACGCTCCTCGCCGCCGCCCCCGCGGCGGCAGGCCCCGCACACCACGGCATCGACTGGCAGCCCTGTCCCGACACGGACCCGGCCGAAGCGGTCGAGTGCGCCACCATCGAGGTTCCCCTCGACTACGACCGCCCATGGGGCGAGAAGATCGAGATCGGCCTGGCGCGCAGGCAGGCCGCGAACCCGGACGAGAGGATCGGCACGATCCTCATGGACCCCGGCGGGCCCGGCGGTTCGGGCGTCGAGAGCGTCAAGGAGTACAACCCGCTCACCGGCCAGGCCGCCGAGCGGTTCGACATCGTCGGCTTCGACCCGCGCGGCGTCAACACCAGCACCCAGGTCCTCTGCGGCGCAGAGGCCGTGAGCGCGGTGGACGCCATCGGCGTCCCCACCGACGAGGTCTCCTTCGAAGCGCTCGAGGACGCCAACGCGGCGCTCACCGCCGACTGCCACGAGCGCACCGGGAAGCTCTTCGACCACGTCTCGAACCTCGAGACCGTCGAGGACATGGAGCGCATCCGCCGCGCCCTCGGTGAAGGCAGGCTCAACTACCTCGGCTACTCGTACGGGACCATCATGGGCCAGCAGTACGCCGAGCAGTACCCGCGCAAGATCCGCACGATGGTCCTCGACGGCAACATGGACCACAGCCTGGAGACGGTGTGGGACTTCATGAGCAGCGAGACCGAGGCCGTCGAGGAGAACTTCGACGCGTTCACCGCCTGGTGCGAGGGCGCGCCCGAATGCGCGCTGCACGGCGAGGACATCGGGTCCCTCTACGAGGACCTCAAGGCGAAGGCCCGCGCCGGGACCCTCATCGACCCCGATTCCGGTGAGCCGCTGGACTTCTACTCGCTGTCCATGTGGTACACGTTCGCCGCGAACACCCCGCAGGCGTGGCCGGGCCTGGCCGAGGCGTACACAGCGATGCGCGACGGCACGCCGCTGCTCGGAGCGCTGCAGGACCAGGAAGCAGTGCCGCACCTGTTCTACCCGGCCTGGTGCCAGGACTACGGCTGGGAGATCGAGGACTACGAGACGTTCGCCTCGCTCCAGCGGCGGCTGAGCGAGGACTACCCGAACGTGGAGTGGACGCCGTACAACAACTACGCGCTCACCTGCATCGGCTCCGGCATCGAGCACACCAACGAACGCGGGGAGCTGGACGTCGACCATGCCCCGCCGATCGTGTTCATCGGCAGCGAGCACGACCCCGCGACGGTGTACGACTGGACGCTGGCCTCCTCCGAGCAGGCCGACGGGCACCTCGTCACCTACGAGGGCTACGGGCACACCGTCTACGGCGGCGTCTCGGACTGCATCGACGAAGCCGTGAACGCCTACTTCGTGGACAAGACCGTCCCCGAGGAGGGCTTGAGCTGCCCGAACCTGGACTTCCCGGGCGCAGGCGCGCTCAGCGACCCGCGGGCGCCCGGCACCGCCGGGCCGTATTAGGCACCGGAGTGGCAGGGGCGGCCGGGTCCTCGGACCCGGCCGCCCCTTTCCCCTTACCCCCCAGTGAGGTCGATGACGACTTTCACGTCGTTCGGTTCGCCCTTGAACGCCGCCTCGTAGTCGCGCAAGGGGACGCGGCGCGTGATGAGGCGGCGGAGCCAGTCGCGGTCGGCCGCGGCCAGGAGCCGGGCCGCCTCCGCGTAGTGGTCCAGGTTGGCGTTCACCGTCCCGAAGACCACGTCGTTCTCCAGGACGATCCGGCGGTTGACGCCGCCCGCGTCCACCGCGACCTCCCTTCCGGCGGGCGAGACGCCCGTGAGGCAGGTGACGCCGAAGGCGCCGGTCGCGCTGATCGCGTCGAAGACGAGCGCGGAGGCACCCGTGGCCTCGATGACGATGTCCGGCTCGGCCGCGGCGACGGCCGTGGCCATGTTCTCGTGGTGGTAGACCGCGCCGAGCGCGGCGGCGAGCTTGGGCTTCGGCCCGCCCTCGTTGTGGTCGTAGACGTGCACGTCGAGCCCGCGGGCCGCGCCCACCTGCGCGGCCAGCAGCCCGATCGGGCCCGCGCCGGTGATGAGGACGGACTTCGGCTCGAACCAGGCGCGGCCGCCGATCCGGTCGATCTGGTCCCAGGCCTTGGCGATGACGCTCATCGGTTCCAGGAGCACCCCCACGTCGGAGAGGTCCGGGTCGAGCTTCACCGCGTACTCGGCCTCGACGGTCCAGCGCTCGCTGGCGTACCCGTCGAGCTGCTTGATGCCGCGCTCGAGGTATTCGCCGTTGCGGCACGAGTCGAACTGGCCGCGCGCGCACGCCCCGCACGGCACCGGATCGGGGCGGCGCACCACGCCGACCACGAGATCCCCCGGCGCGAACCCGCTGCCCTCGGGGGCCTCCACGACCCGGCCGAGCGACTCGTGGCCGATGACCATCCGGTCCGCGCCCTCGGGCGCCCAGCCGTACTCGCCGCCCGCGAGCTCCTTGTCGGTGCCGCACACGCCGAGCGCGAGGGCCTCGACGAGGAGCTCGCCCTCGCCGGGGCTCGGGTCGTCGATCTCGGCGAGCTCCAGCGTGCCCGCTTTGCCGGGCTCGAAAGTCAAGGCGCGCATGGCGGTTCACTCCCTCTCATCGGTCTCCCTCGCGGGCCGCACGGCGTGCGGCTCCTCGGCCGGGTGGGCGCCGCTGAGATGCCGCGCCGCGTTCACCAGGCCCACATGGCTGTACGCCTGCGGGGTGTTGCCGAGGTGCCGCCCGGTGGCCGGGTCCAGCTCCTCGCTCAGGAGTCCGAGGTCGTTGCGCACGCCGAGCAGCCGCTCGAACAGCTCGCGCGCCTCGCGCCCGCGGCCGATGCCCTGCAGGGCGTCCACGAGCCAGAACGTGCACGCCACGAACACGCCCTCGTCGCCGGGCAGGCCGTCCACGCCGCCGTCGGCCGTCACGTCGTACCGCAGCAGGAACCCGTCGCGCGTCAGCTCCTCCTGCACGGCTTCGACCGTGCCGACCACGCGCGGGTCGTCCCACGGCAGGAAGCCCACCTGCGGGAGCAGCAGCAGCGCCGCGTCGAGCCCCTTCGAGCCGTAGAACTGGGTGAAGGTGCCGCGGTCGGCGTCGAAGCCGCGCTCGCACACCTCGGCGTGGACGCGGTCGCGCAGCTCCCGCCAGCGCTCCACCGGGCCGCTGAGCCCGAACCGCTCGACGGCCTGCACGGCGCGGTCGAAGGCGGCCCAGGCCATGACCTTCGAGTGGACGAAGTGGCGGCGCGCGCCGCGGATCTCCCAGAGCCCGTCGTCGGGGTCGGCCCAATGCCGTTCGAGGAAGCGCAGCAGGGCCAGCTGGAGGTCCCACGCGCTCTCGTCGGGTTCGACTTCGGCCGCGCGGGCGAGGTGCAGGGCGTCGAGGGTCTCGCCCCAGACGTCGAGCTGGAACTGCCCGCTGGCGGCGTTGCCGACGCGCACCGGGGCGGAGCCCTCGTAGCCGGGCAGCCAGTGGAGGTCGTGCTCGGGCAGCCAGTGCCGGCCGTCGAGCCCGTACATGATCTGGAGTTCGGCGGGGTCGCCCGCGGCGGCGCGCAGCAGCCACTGCCGCCAGGCGGCGGCCTCGTCCATGAAGCCGGTGCCGAGGAGGGACTGGAGGACGAACGCGGCGTCGCGGAGCCAGCAGAAGCGGTAGTCCCAGTTGCGGACGCCGCCGAGGTCTTCGGGCAGGGAGGTGGTCGCGGCGGCGGCGATGCCGCCGGTGGGCTCGTAGGCGAGGGCCTTGAGGGTGATGAGGGAGCGGCGCACGGCCTCGTCCCATTCGCCTTCGTAGCGAAGGCCGCCGATCCAGTCGTTCCAGAAGGCCTCGGTGTGGGCGAGGGCCCGCTGCGGGTCGGGCGGCCGGGGGCGGTCGAGGTGGGAGAGCTCGTGGATGAGGGTGAAGGCGACGCGTTCGCCTGCGGCGACAGTGAAGTCGGCGCTGGCGGTGCCGTCCTGGACGGCGAGGGGGACGTCGGCGTCGAGCCAGGCGGCGTCGGGTCCGGCGATGGCGGCGAGGTCGGTGCCGCGGCGGCGGAGCCAGGGTTCGACGCGGCCGTAGCCGAAGCGCAGCCGCATCACCGTGCGCATGGGGACGCTGCCGGTGAGGCCTTCGACGACGCGGACGAGGTCGGCGGCGCCGTCGCGCGGGGGCATGGCGTCGCTGACGCGGACGCTCCCGTCGGGAGTGTCCCATTCGGTCTCGAGGATGAGCGTGTCCCCGCGGTAGCGGCGGCGGGTGCAGCGTTCGCCGGTGGCGGGTCCGAGCCGCCAGCTGCCGTTCTCCTCGTCGCCGAGAAGGGCGGCGAAGCAGGCGGGAGAGTCGAAGCGGGGCAGGCACAGCCAGTCGATCGAGCCGTGCGCGTCCACCAGCGCCGCGGTGTGCAGGTCGCCGATCATTCCGTAGTCCTCGATGCGCGAGGCCAAAGCTCCGCTCCCCTCGGTCGGCTGCCGTTCCGCGCGGTCTACCCGTCCTCGCCGCGTGTATGCCCGCGGTAGACGGAGATCACGGCCGCCGTGAACACACTGTCACGGATCGGGGGCGTCGCGGATCGGAACGGTGCGGTCGAGGTCGCCGAGGCTGAGTTCACGGTCTAGACTCTGCACCGTGGAGCATTGCATCGCAGACGTCCTGGAGGTCGTCGGGGACCGGTGGGCGCTGCTCATCGTGCGCGAGACGGCGCTGGGACTGCGCCGGTTCGATCAGCTGCAGGCGTCCACAGGGGCGCCCCGGCAGGTCCTGACCGACCGGCTGCACCGGCTCACCGCGGCCGGGCTCCTCGAGACGCGCCCCTATCGCGTCCCCGGGCAGCGCACGCGAAACGAGTACGTGCTCACCGACGCCGGCATCGACCTGCTCCCCGTCCTGTCGGCCCTGTCCGACTGGGGCGAACGGCATCTCGCCGAGGGCACCCTGCCCGAGATCGTGTACCGGCACAGCAGCTGCGGCGGCCGCGTCACCGCGACCCTGCAGTGCGAGTGCGGCGAGCAGATCGACCCGCACGGGCGGCTCATCGCCGAGGTCCGGCGCTGACCGTCCACCCGCGCACCACCACGCTGAAAGAAGGAAACCGCATGTCGCTCAATGAGACCACCGACGCCGCGTTCGCCGACGACGTCCTCGCGAGCCCGCTGCCGGTGCTCGTGGAGTTCACCGCCGACTGGTGCCCGCCGTGCAAGACCATCGCGCCGGTGCTCGAGCAGATCGCCGCGGGCGAGAGCGAGCGGCTCAAGGTGGTCGCGCTCGACGTCGACGCCAACCCGGAGACGACCCGGAAGTACCAGGTCATGGGCATGCCGACACTCGCGCTGTTCGTCGGGGGCGAGGTCGTCACCCAGGTCATGGGCGCGCGGCCGCGCGCGGCGATCCTCCGCGAGCTCGAGCCGCACCTCCAGGAGGCGTGAGGCCTCAGGGCCCGTCCAGTGCATCAGACCGGTCGCTGTCCGGCCCGTTCGCCCGCTCGCCGCGTTGTCGGCCCTCCCGACACCACCCCGGTGTCGGCCTTCCGCCTTGCGAGCGAACCGACGGATACCGCCGCTCCCTGATGCACAGGACGGGCCCTAGGCGCGCAGTCCTTCGGCGAAGAAGTCGAGGGACCGCGCGACCTCGGCGACCTCGGGCGAGTGGTTGAGGTGCCCGTGCGTCATGCCGAGGGAGAGATAGGACTCGACCGGCACGCCCACTTCGCGCAGCTGGCGTTCGAGCAGGTCCGCGGAGGCGCGCAGGTCGTCGTACTCCGAGACGACGATGCGAGTGCGCGGCAGGCCGTCGAGGCGGGCCGCGCCCGGGAGCGCGTCGGCGGGCACGTCGCTGATGCGGCCCACGTAGTTGCGGACCATGGCCTCGACGCCCTCGGCCTCGAAGCGGAACGGCAGCGGCGCCATCTCAGCGCTCATGGCCGGGCTCAGCGCCGGGTTCGGGTAGTGCGTGAACGGGTAGGCGAGCAGCAGCACGTCGGCCGCGCGGCCGCCGGTGTCCCTGGTGCGCAATGCGGTCGAAAGGGCCAGGGCCGCGCCGGCGCTGGCGCCGCCGAGCCCGAGCGGGCCGCTGTCGGCGTGCTCACCGCACCACCATTCCCAGGCGGCGTGCACGTCGTCGATGGGCACGGGGTACTTGACCTCGCCTTCGGCGAGCCGGTAGTCCACTGAGGCCACCGCGACCCCGGCGCGGCGGGCGAGCTCGATGCTCACCACGTGGCCTTCGTGCATGTCGAGGTCGCCGTAGCGGAATCCGCCGCCGTGGCACCACAGGACCGCGCCGTCGATCGCGCCCTCGGGGCGGTAGAGGCGCAGCGGGATCGGGCCGTGCGGGCCGTCGATCGCGATGTCCTCCACCGTGATGCCGGTGGTGTCCCAGGCGAGGGCGTCGCCGATGTACTCGCTCATGAAGGCCTGGGCGAGCGCGTCCTTCTCCTCATCGGTGGCGCCGGGCGCGGTGGCCTCTTCGAGGCCGCGGAACATCTTGGTGAAGTACTCGTCGACCGGCACGGTCGCCTCCTCGAATCAGTGCAGGACCTGAATCATCGCGTGCGTGCCGCTGATGCGCCAGTCCGGGGAAGCGGTGTCCAGCTTCGTGAGACGGTCTCGCGGGATGCCGACCGCGAGGTCGGATTTGGCGGTGCGGAGGGCGGCGACGTCGCCCGGGAAGTAGCCGGCGACCTCGCCGAAGGGCGCGGTCGGGTCCCATTCGCGGTCGCCCACGAGGCGGCGGTAGTTCAAGTCGCCCTTGACGATCACGAGTTTCGCGGCCGCGTAGTCGGCCGCGAGCGCGGGCGGCAGGTGCCGGTAGGTGGACGGCAGCGCGTAGAAGCCGTGGGTGCGCACGCGCAGCGTCTCGTCGCGGACCGCGTCACGGAGGCGCTGGGCGAGGGCCTGTACGGTCTTGTTCGCGTTGGCGGCCAAGGCGTCGATCGTCGCGAGGAGGTCCTGGCCGGTGGCGTCGGAGACGAAGTACGGGTGCGGCTTGAGGTGGAGCTCCACCGCGGTGGTCTCGAGGATCGCGTCGACGAGGGCGAGGTCGGCGGCGAGTTCGCGGCCGGCGTTGTCGGCCACCACGATCACGGGCCGCTCCCCCGGGCCGTCGACGAGGTCCCAGATCGCGGGGCTGTCGTCCACGACCACGTCGCTCTGGCCCGCGATGTCGTTGTCGGTGCGGAAGCCGAGGTCGGCCTGGTTGCCCCACAGGCTCGCGTAGAGCAGCGCCCGGCGGCGCTCGTCGGGGTCCTTTTCGGCCAGTTCGGTGTAGGCGTCGAGGTCGGCCTTGATCTCCTCCCCCGCGAGCTGGGCGTGCTTCTGCGGCGCGAAGAGGTCGACGCCGCACCAGGGGCTCTCGGCGTCGAAGTACTCGACGGCTTCGAGGAGGCGGCGGTAGAAGTACGACTCGGCCCACAGGTACGGCAGCGCGCTCCAGGGCGTGCCGGCGCGGGCGGCGATCTCGGCCTCCCAGAACGGCAGGTTCGGGCCGGGCGGGACCGAGGCGGGGACCGCGCCGTGCAGGGTCTCCTCCAGGAGGGCTTGGAGCCGTTCGCGGATGCGCGGCGGGTAGGGGAAGTCGGCGAGGAGATTCGCGATGAGGGCCGGGTGGCGCTCGTGGAAGACCGAGCGGCTGAATGAGCCGGGCCGGTCGATGCCGATGCGCGGGGGCAGGTCCAGGCGCTGGTCGTCAGCCATTGCCGCTCCGTTCGTTCGCGGTCGAGCCGACCAGCGCGGTGATCGCGGGCCGGAGGCGGTCGTCGAGGTCCGCGGCGGTGAGGACCAGGTGGTGCAGGGCCCCGACGACGGCGAGCGCGACCGCGGCGGGCTCGGTCGTCTCGGGGAGGCGGCCGAGGCGGCGCTCGGCCGCCAGGTACGCGGCGGCGGCCTGCTCGATGGCGTCGAGGGCGGTGTCGTCGCCGAGCACGTCGTGGACGCGGGCGGCGAGGTCGGGCCGGAGCACGAGGAGGCGGGCGAGCGCGGCGAGGGTGTCGCGGGGGAGGGCGAGGACGGCGTCGCCGAGGTTGGCGGCGATGCCGCCGGCGCCGGCGCGTTCGGGGAGCGATGCGGCGGCGGCGATCACGGTGAAGGAGCGGTCGACGGCGTAGGCGGCGAGGAAGTCGTCGAGGTCGCTGAAGTGGGCGTAGAGGAGTCCGGCGGCGACCCCGGCCTCGGTGGTGACGGCGCGGCCGCTGAGTCTGGCCGGGCCGTCGCGGAGGATCACGCGCTCGGCGGCGGCGAACAGCTGCTGGCGCAGCTCGGGAATGGCGACTCCTCTTGGCACGGGAGCCAGTGTAACGGGCCGGGAAGGGGTGCCCGCCGCGAGATTGAGCATGTGTTCATACTTGGATGAACACACGTTCAAACTTTTGGAGGCGAACCATGGGCAAGCGCAGGGCGATCGTGGTCGGAGCGGGCATCGCCGGACTGGCGGCGGCGCTGGTGCTGCACCGGGCGGGCTGGCACGCCACGGTCGTAGAACGCGCGCCCGCGCGGCGCAGCAGCGGGTACATGCTCAACCTGATCGGCGGCGGCTACGACGCCGTCGAGAGGCTGGGCCTGCTGCCCGAGCTGTCGAAGCGGGACCTCGGGGCGTTCACGTCGGTCCTGGTCCGGGCCGACGGCACGGCGAAGTTCACGGTGCCGCAGGCGATCGTGGAGGCCGCGCAGGGCGCGCGGGCGATGTCGGTGTTCCGAGGCGACCTGGAGACGGTGCTCTACGAAGCCGTGGAGGACACGGCCGACTTCCGCTTCGGCACCACGGTCACCGCCGTCGAGCAGTCCGGCGACGGCGTCGACGCGGTGCTCGGCGACGGCTCGACCATGAACGCGGACTTGCTCATCGGCGCCGACGGGCTGCACTCGGACGTGCGCCGCCTCGTCTTCGGCGAGAAGTCGCGGTTCCGGGTCGACCTGGACCACATGGTCGGCGCGTTCCCGCTGCGCCGGGTCCCCGACGGCCTCGCCGAAGGCAGCGGCACCACGTTCATCGGCCCCGGCCGCACAGCGGCCGTCATCAACCTCGGCCCCGGCCGGTCATCGGCGTTCTTCGCCTACCGCGGCCCCGACACGGACCTCGACCGCGGCGCGGCCACGGCACTCGAGGCGGCCTTCGGCGACCTCGGCGGCGGCGTCCCCGGCGCGCTCGCGCAACTCCGCGAGGCCCCGGACGGCGCCTACTTCGACTCGGTGAGCCAGATCCGCATGGACGCGTGGAGCACCGGCCGGGTCGTCCTCCTCGGCGACGCCGCCTGGTGCGTGACGCTCTTCGCCGGATACGGCGCCGGCCTCGCGCTCGCGGGCGCGCACGCGCTCGGCGAGGCCCTGGACGCCGACGACCTCCCGGCCGCGCTGGCCGCCTGGGAGGCGTGCCTGCGCCCGGAGGTCGCGAAGCGCCAAGCGCTGGCGCGGCGCGGCATCGCCCAGTTCGCGCCGCCGACGAAGTTCCACGTCTGGTTGAGCGACATGGCCATGCGCTCGATCACCCTCCCCGGCGTCCGCCGGCTGGTGCAGCGCTCGATCAGCAGATCGCGCTAGTCGAAGAGGTCGTGCTCGGCGGCGACCTCCAGCGCCTCGACCAGCAGCACCGGGCGCTGCAGCAGCGACTCCAACGTCGACGCGACCTCGCCGAGCGCGGCCCGGTCGGTCCCGTACGCGCAGAACATGCCCGCCTCGCAGTCGAACCTGAAGCGCTCCAGCAGTTCAGGGCGCTCGAGCAGCGAGGCGTGCACGGCCGACTGCCAGTCGTACCCCGACCCCTCGAGGCCGTGGGCCGCGAAGACCTCGGCCAGATGCTGGTCGGCCGGGCCGTTGGGGCTGTAGATCACCGACTCACTGGTCTCGCCCTCCACGAACGTGACGTTGGGAAAGCGCGCGAATTCCGGTCGTTCAGCCATGCCCGAGAGCGTAGCGGCAGCAACCGACACCGCTAGCCGAGCAGTCCGGTGAGGAGGGACCGCAGGGCCGCTTTCCTTCGGTCGCCGGGCGTTCCAGCGGTCGCGGCGAGCTCGTCGAAGAGGGTGGTGATGCGGGGGCGTTCGCCGCTCGCGGCCACGTGGGCCAGGTAGGCGACGGCGCGTTCGGGATGGTCCGCGGCGGCGAGTTCACTGCGGGCGAACGTCGCCACGATGGCGTTGAGGAGGGCGTAGATCTCGAGCTTCGCCGCGCCGTCGCCAGGGTGGTCGGCGAGGACGTCGAGGACGTGGTCGAGGACCGCGACCGCGCCGGGGCCGAGGACCGGGCGTGTGACCGCCAGTTCGGGGAGCCAGGGGTGGCGCATCATCGCGGCGTGCAGGACCTCGCCGACGGCGACGAGGTCGGCGACCTGGTCGCCGCTGGGCGGCTCGAAGCGGCATTCGGCGGCGGCCGCGTCGATCATCAGGTCGAGCAGGTCGTCGCGGCTGGCGACGTAGCGGTAGAGCGACGCCGCGCCGGTGCCGAGCTCGACCGCCACGTTGCGCATGGAGACCGCGTCGAGGCCGCCACGGTCGGCGACGGCCGTGGCGGCGGCCGTGATCTCGGCGCGGTCGTGCACCGCCGGGCGGCCGGTGGCCGCGCGCTCGGGGCGCAGCCAGATGGCGTCGGTCATGTCACCCCTCCAGGTGTTTGCGAACAGTGTACTCGAAGCGCTAGAGTTTGAGAACATCGTTCGCGAACTCAGAGGAGGAGCCAATGAGCATGTCCCCCACCGGCTACGCCCGCAACGGGAACGTCAGCCTCGCCTACGAGGACCACGGCGGCGCGGGCGGCGAGCCGCTCCTGCTCGTCATGGGCTCCGCCGTGAGCCGCCGCTGGTGGCCGCCCGGGCTCATCGCGGCCCTCATCGCGCGCGGCTTCCACGTCGCCGCCTTCGACAACCGCGACGCCGGGCAGTCCACCCGCTTCCCCGCCGCGACCGCGCATCCGGTCACCGCCCTGTTCCGCAAGCGCATCCCCGCCTATACGGGGGAAGACCTCGCCGACGACGCCGCGGCCGTCATGGACGCCCTCGGCTGGAAATCGGCGCACCTCTTCGGCCACTCCAACGGCGGCCTGCGGGTGCAGCGCATCGCCATCCGCCACCCCGCGCGGGTGCGCAGCCTCGTCTGCTCGGCGGCGGTCTCCAGCGACGCCGGCCGCCTGAAACTGCTGCGGTACATCAAGTTCGGATTCGTCGCCAAGATGGCGCGGCTCAAGTTCCCGGAAGGGCGCGAAGGCGACATCGCGCTGTCGATGGCGGTCTCGCGGGCGCTCGCGTCCCCCGGCTACCCGTTCGACGAGGCGGAGGCGCTAGCACGCGTCGAGCAGGACGAGGTCAGCTCCGTGAGGGACCCGAAGGCCATGGGCCGCCAACTCGGCGCCCACTGGAGCGGCGGCCGCCTCGCCCGACTGCGCCTCCCGGTGACCGTCATGCAAGGCGACGCCGACCAGTTCCTGCGCACCTCGGCGGCCCGCGACCTCGCGAAAGCCGTCCCTGGCGCGCGGCTCGTCATCTTCCCGGGCGTGGGCCACGACATCCCGCCCGCCATGTGGGGCCGGTACGCGGACGAGATCCGAGCGACCGCTTCGCGCGCCCACGAGCCGCCGGCCGGCGCGGTGGCCCGGATCGCCATGGCCGCCAAGATGCTCGGCGTCACCGACACCGACCGCGGCCGCGCGGATGCAGACCCCGTACACCCCCGGGAGTACGGCGAATCCGCCACTTGAGCCGGACGCTTCCCACCGCCCGCGGACATACGCTCGCTTCAATACGTACTGCTGTCGAAGGGAAGACGCCATGTCTGCGAAGATCACGCGGGCCGCGGTCGCCGGGAGCTCGGCCGTCCTGTTCGGAGCGTTCGCGCTCGCCGCGCCCGCCGCCGCGAGCATCACCGGCGCGGCCGGAGGCTACGGCCTCCAAGACCGCGGGCCGTCCATCGCGGCGGACCTCGTGGCCCTGCTCGGCGTGGCCGCCGGGCTCGTCGCACTGGCCCGCCGGCGCGGCCGCTTCGGCGGCGGCGAAGGACGGCTCGGCGCCATGGCGGCCATGGCCGCCGGCGGGATCGGGATCGGGATCGCCGCTTGGGCGCTGGCCATCGCCGACGGCGGGCCCGGCACCGGGAACGGCGTCGTCGGATCAGCGTTCGCGATCGTCCTGGGCCTCTCCGCGATCGGACTGGGCTGGCGGGCGCGGGGCCAGTCCGGCGCTGGCCGGCAGCTCCACTGAGGGGCGGTCGCCGCGGGGAGCCGGCCGAAGGAGCGGTCCGCGGCCGGGCGGGATCGAGGAGGGGCGACCGCAACGCGGGGGCGTGTCGGGTTCAGGGGCGCGGGGCCGCCCCGCGCACCGCCCTCGGGCGCTTGCCGCCGCGGGCGTGGATGCGGAGGATCAGGCGCATCGGGAGCAGGCGGCTGAGGGCCGCGATCGTCTTGTTCTGCCAGCCCGGGATGCTGATCGCCTTGCGCTTGCGCCAGTCCCGCAGGGCGGCGGCGACGAGCGTGTCGGCATCGAGCCAGAGAAATCCGGGGACGGCCGCCATGTTCATGGCGGCGGTGTCGTGGAACTCGGTGCGGGTGAAGCCGGGGCACAGGACCATGACGTCGACGCCGTGGGGCCGCGCCTTGACGGCCGCTGACTGGGTGAAGTTGATGACCCAGGCCTTGCTGGCCGAGTAGGTCGAACTCGGGAAGAAGCCGAGGACCGAACCGGTGTTGACGACGCCCCCTCGGCCGCGTTCGATCATGGCGGGCAGCGCGGCGACGGTGAGGCGCAGGACGGCCTCGACGTGCAGCCGCGACATGGCGATCTCGGCTTCGATCGGGGTGTCCAGGAATTCGGTGGGGTGGCCGAAGCCGGCGTTGTTCACGAGGAGGTCGAGGCCGTCCCGGCAGTGTTCCGCGACGTGGTCGATGCCAGAGTCGGTGGTCAGGTCGGCGGTGACGGTGGTCGTCTCGGTGTCGAGTGACGCTGCGAGGGCTTGCAGCCCTTCGCTGTCGCGGTCGACGAGGACGAGCCGCCAGCCCTCGCGGGCGAGCGCTCGGGCGAAGGCCGCGCCGATCCCGGCGGCGGCGCCGGTGATGAGCGCGGTCGGTGGGGGTGCGCCGTGCATCGGGCGAGTGTAGGGGGTGGGGAGCGATCCTCCCCACGCCGCTCCCTTGCCGCGGAGCGTTTGGGGCGCTTGCCGCTCACTTTGGAACAGGGTGTCGGCCTCGGCAGAGAGCAGGTCGGCGAGTTCGCAGCCGACGCATAGGAGGCGTCACAGGGAGCGCATCATGGCCTCGACCAGCGTGTCCTGCAGCGTGGTCAGCCAGCCGTAGGTGAGCACGAGCGGGTGGCGCGGGTCGTCGTCGGGCAGTTCCAGCAGCGCGTCGAAGTCCTCGTCGGCCTCGATGCCGAGCCGGGACGCGATCACGAGCCGCAGGTCGTTCAGGGCGCCGAGCCACTGGCGGCACTCGTCCGGCTTGAGCCGCAGGGTCTCCCGTTTGCGGCCCGCCGGGGCGAGCGCCTCGAGCGAGCGGATCACGGCCTGCGCGTCGTCGCGTTTGCGCGCGCGCAGGTCGTTCTCCGTGTACCGGCGGAACTCCGCGGAAGCCGCGGCGGCGTCCCCGTCGGGGCCGAGGTCGGTGTAGGCGTCGGGAAAGAGCCGGGCCAGCGCCGGATCCTCGGGGAGTTCGGTCGGGCCCTCGCTGAAGGCCGAGGCGATGAGGTCCTCGGCGGTGCCGCTGGCGCCGTCGCGGGCGTCGATGAGTTCGAGCATCTGCTCGGCGTAGGCGCGGAGGAGCCCGGCCTCGAACGCGTCGAAGGAGGCGGCCGCGCCGCCGCCCTCGGGCTTGAAGTAGCGGCCCATCAGCGGTCCTGCCTGAGGGTGGCCCACAGGCCGTAGCCGTGCATGGCCTGCACGTCGCGTTCCATCTCCTCGCGAGTGCCGCTGGAGACGACCGCGCGGCCTTTGTTGTGGACGTCGAGCATGAGCCGGTTGGCCTTCGCCTCGTCGAATCCGAAGTAGGACTGGAAGACGTAGGCGACGTAGCTCATGAGGTTGACCGGGTCGTTGTGGACGAGGGTGATCCACGGGACGTCGGGGTCGGCGACCTCGGCCGGGGTCGCGGCGCGCTCGGTCTCGATCGCAGCGGCGCAGCGGACGGGCATCGGGAATCGGGCTGGCACATGCCCATGCTGCCATGCCGCCGGACGCGGCCGCCCGCTTAGGTCGCGATGCGCGGGGTACCCGGAGCGGCCAGGACAGGAGGGACGCCATGACCATGATCGCCGCTGAGATGCTGGAGGCCTATCCGGCCGACCTGGGCGGGGTCGACCGCCGCAAGCTCGCCGAGTGCATCCAGGCGTGCTTCTCGTGCGCGCAGGCGTGCACGGCCTGCGCCGACGCGTGCTTGAGCGAGGACCATGTCGCGATGCTCGTGAAGTGCATCCGCTCGGATCTCGACTGCGCGGACATCTGCTCCGCGACCGGGCAGGTGCTCTCCCGGCACACGGGGTACGACGCGAATCTGACGAGGTCGATGCTGGAGGCGTGCGCGACCGCGTGCAAGTCCTGCGGCGACGTCTGCGCCGAGCATACGGGGATGGCGCACTGCGAGCACTGCGCCGAGCAGTGCCGGGCGTGCGAACGCGCCTGCCGGGAGCTGCTGGCTTCGCTGGACTGACCGGGGGACGCCGAAACGGCCCGCCGCGGTGCGGTCGGGCCGTTCTCGCGCGGGGTCAGATGGCGAGGGCGTACTTGGCGGGGTCGGCGTCGAAGGCGGGGCCGCAGCCGGCGCAGCAGAACCAGTAGCGCTGGCCCTCGTAGTCGCGGAAGAGGCCCTTGGCTTCGGCGACGGCCTTGACGACGGGGGTGCCGGCCATCACCGGGCAGGTGGCGGTCTCGTCGGCGGTCGCGGCGGCGGTGTCGGTGCTGCAGGTGTCGGCGTCGTTGTGGCACATGGCGGGTCGCTCGCTTTCATGGATCGGATACCCAGGAGGGGTATCTCGCTGCCCTGAATTTATACCCCCACCGGGTATGAGTGTCAAGCAACGAATGAGTGGTCGAGGTCACGCGCCCGAGGCCGTTGGCATACCCCCCGGGGGTATGTTAGAAATGGCGGGCGGCTCTCGGGCCGCCCGCCGCTCCGACCCCGGAGCGGTTCGCCCCCAAGGGGTGCAGTGCGATCGCACTATACCCCCCTCCGGTATTTAGGAGCAGTCATGGCACACACCTCGACTCCACCGGCCTCACGGCGCTGGACCGCCCTCGCGCTCATCGCCCTGGCCCAGTTCATGGTCATCATGGACACCTCGATCATCGGCGTCGCACTCCCGAAGATGCAGGCCGATCTCGGCTTCACGCAGGAGAACCTCTCCTGGGTCTTCAACGCCTACGTCGTCGTCTTCGGCGGCCTCCTGCTCCTCGGCGGTCGCCTCTCCGACCTCCTCGGCGCCCGCCGGGTGTTCAGCCTCGGCTGGATCGTCCTCGGCGCGGGCTCGATCCTGGCCGGCGCGGCCGGGAACGTCGGGACCGAGCTGGCCGGGCGCGCAGCCCAGGGCGTCGGCGCGGCGCTCATCGCGCCCTCGGCGCTGACCCTGCTCATGATGCTGTTCGGCGCCAACCCGAAAGAACTCATGAAGGCCTTCGCGGTCTACGGCGCGGCGGCCCCGGCGGGCGGCACCGCCGGCGTCTTCCTCGGCGGCGTCATCACCGAGTACGCCTCGTGGCCCTGGGTGTTCTACATCAACGTGCCGATCGCGGTCCTCGCCGTGGCCGCCGCCCCGGCGCTCCTGCCCGGCGGCGCGGGCGCCCGCGGCTCCGTCGACGTGCTCGGCGCCGCCCTCGCCACGCTCGGCCTCGGCGGCGCGGTCTTCGCGATCGTCCGGGCGCCCGAGACCGGCTGGGCCTCGGCCCAGACCTGGGGCGTCCTCGCCGGCGCGGTCGTCCTGCTCGCCCTCTTCCTGGTGGTGCAGGCCAAGCGCCGCGAACCGCTCATGCCCCTGGCGATCTTCCGCGCCCCGAACCTCGGCGCGGCCAACCTCGCCCAGGCCCTACTCGGCGCGGCATGGATCCCCATGTGGTTCTTCCTCAACCTGTACCTGCAGCAGGTGCTCGGTTACTCGGCCTTCCCCTCGGGGGCGGCGCTGCTGCCGATGACCGCGCTCATCATGCTCGGCATGGTCGTCATCGCCCCGCGCCTGACGGCGAAGTTCGGACCCAAGGCCATGATCACCACCGGCCTGGTCCTGCTCGCGGCCGGCCTCGGATGGCTCGCACTCGTCCGTCCTGAGGGGACGTTCGCGGTCGATGTGCTCCCCGCCTCGCTCGTCGCGGCGCTCGGCATGTCCCTCGCGTTCATCCCGTCGCTGCAGATGGCGATCTCCAGCGCCGCCCCCGAACAAGGCGGCCTGGCCTCGGGAATCGTGAACACGAGCTACCAGATCGGGTCCGCGCTCGGCCTCGCCGTGGTCACCGCCATCGCGGTCCCCTTCGGCGCCAACGAGCTCGGCGACCCGGAAGCGCTCACTGACGGCTTCTCGGCGGCGTTCACCGCCGCCGCGGCCATCGCGCTGGGGGGCGTCGTGCTCGCCCTCGCCACGGTCCGCTCGGCGAAGCGCGACCTGGTGGAAGCCGCCTGAGCGCGGCAGCGGGCAGGGGGAGGCGGCGACGCCTCCCCCTGCCCCGTCGTTCAGACCATGCCGCCGTTGGCGCGCACGACCTGACCGTTGACCCAGTGGCCCTCCGGCGAGGCGAGGAACGCGGCGACCTCGGCGATGTCGCGCGGTTCCCCCAGCCGCTCGAGCGGGTTGGCCTGGGCGAGCTGGGCGACCAGCTCCTCGCTCTTGCCGTCCAGGAACATCTCGGTCGCGGTCGGACCGGGCGCGACCGCGTTCACGTTGACGTCGCGGCCGCGCATCTCCCGCGCCAGCACCTTCGACAGCGCCTCGACCGCGCCCTTGCTCGCGGCGTACAGCCCGTACGTCGGGAAGTAGGTGCCGATCACCGAGGTGGAGAACAGGGTGATCGAGCCGCCAGGGCGAACCCGGCGGGCGGCCTCGCGGGCGACGACGAACGCGCCGCGGATGTTGGTGCGGTGCAGAGCGTCCATCTCGTCGAGGTCGAGCTCGGCGATCGGCGCGAGGTAGATGCGCCCGGCCGAGTGCAGGACCGCGTCGACCCCGCCGAAGCGGGCTTCGGCCTCGGCGAACAACCCGGCGACGGCGGTCTCGTCGGCCACATCGGCCCGGTACGCGAACGCCTCGGCCCCTGCGGCCGTCGCCTCCTTCACCGCGGCGGCGGCCTCCTCGGCGTTCCCGGCATAGCCCACCGCGATCGCGTACCCCTGCTCGGCCAGCCGCCGCACGATCGCCCGGCCGATGCCGCGCGAACCGCCGGTGACGACGGCGGTGCGCGTCCCCTTGTCAATGCCCATTGCATGCTCCCTCATTCGGTGTCCCACCCATCCTCACCCTGAATGCGCAGCTCAGCGACGGTGCCGCTTACCCCGGGGTCGCCGACCCCTCCCTCCGGTCCCGCCCTCGGAGGGCCGTGGCGTGGATGATTGAGGGGTGGACGCCACTGAACTCGCCGCCTTCCTCCATTCCCGCCGCGACCGGCTGCGGCCCGCCGACGTCGGCCTCACCGCCGGGCCGCGCCGCCGCGTGCCCGGTCTGCGCCGCGAGGAGGTCGCGTTCCTCGCGAACGCCTCGATCGACTACTACATCGAGCTCGAGCGCGGCCGCGGCGTCCAGCCCTCGGCGCAGATGCTCCTCGCGCTCGCCCGGGCGCTGCGCCTCACCGGCGACGAACGCGACCACCTGTTCCATCTCGCAGGGCATCCCGCCCCGCCGGCCCGCGAACCCTCGCGCGCCACCGACCCGTCCCTGCTGGCCCTCCTCGAGCGCCTCGACGGCACGCCCGCGCGGATCATGACCGACCTGCACCAGCCCCTCGCGCAGAACCGCCTCGCCGCCGAGCTCCTCGGCGAACTCGACCCCGTCGGCGAACCCGGCTACGCGAGCAGCACCGTCTACCGCTGGTTCACCGACCCTTCCGCACGCACCGTCTACCCCGCCGAAGACCATGGGCGCCACGCCCAGTCGTTCGTGGCGGACCTCCGCGCGGTCGCCGCCAAGCGCGCCCTCGCGGGCGACGACGCCGAGGCGGAGAAGATGGTCGCCGACCTGCTCGACCGCAGCGAGGAGTTCACGCGCCTGTGGCAGGCGCGTGACGTCGAGGTGCGCCGCTTCGACCGCAAGCGCTTCGCGCACCCCGCGATCGGCGTCATCGAACTCGAATGCCACCACCTCTTCACCCAGGACGGGAGCCAGCGCCTCCTCTGGCTCGCACCCGTCGCGGGCACCGACGCCGCGCGGCGACTGGCTACGCTCGCGGCATGACTGCAGTGCTGACACGAGCGGGCCTGGCCGCCGACCTGCGCCGGATCGGCGTGGCCGAGGGCGACGCGGTGATGGTCCACGCGGCCTTCGGCAAGGTCGGACCGGTCCTCGGCGGCCCCGACGCGCTGATCGACGCCCTGCTCGACGCGACCGGTCCTGAAGGGACGGTCTTGAGCTACCAGGACTGGGAGCTCGGCGTCGACGTGTGGGACGAGGACGGCCGGGTCCTCCCCGAGCTGCGCGACCATGTGCCGCCGTATGACCCGGCGACGGCCCGGCCCGCCCGCGACCACGGCGTCCTCGCGGCGGCGCTCGGCACCCGCCCGGGCGTGCGCCGCAGCGGGAACCCGGGCGCGGCGGTCGCGGCGCTCGGCGCCCGCGCCGAGGCGTTCACCGCGGACCACCCGCTCGACTACGGCTACGGCGAGAACTCCCCGTTCGCGCGCCTCGTCGCGGCCGGCGGCCGGGTCCTCATGGTCGGCGCGCCGCTCGACACCATGACGCTCCTCCACCACGCCGAGCACCTCGCCGACCTGCCCGGCAAGCGCCGCATCACGATCGAGTACCCGCTGGCCTCCCCGCGGGGCACGGTCTGGCGGACCGCGGAGGAGTTCGACACGGGCGATCCGGTCGTCCCCGGCCCGCCCGAGGACTACTTCCGGCTCATCGTGGAGGACCACCTGGCGACCGGCGCGGGCACGCGCGGGCGGGTCGGCGACGCGGACAGCGTCCTCGTGGACGCAGCGGCGATGGTGGACTTCGCCGTGGCCTGGCTCGAGTCCCGGTACGGCCGCTGACCTCGAGCCGGGCGGCCGAGACCGGTGCGCCGGTCAGCGCTTCGACGCAGTGGTCTCCAGGTAGTCGGCCGGGAGGACGAAGCGGTCCGGTCCCGTGCGGCCGTGGCGGGCGAGGAGGTTCCGCAGATCGGCTTCGAGGTCGGCCCAGCGGCCGGTGGGCTCGACGGCGGCGCGGATGCCGAGCCAGGCGGGGTTGTGCTCGGTGATGTCGCGGACGGCGTGGTCGAGGTCGTCCCAGGCGACGTCCACGGTGCGGACGGCGAACTGGAAGCGCACCGGCTGGTCGGCGAAGACCGCTTTCACGGTCGCCGGACGGGCCCACTGCTCGACCGGTGCGCCACCGCCGCTTCCGGGCAGGTAGGGGCGGACGAGCGGCGCCATCGAGCCGAAAGCCGATTCGGGCGTCCAGGCCAGGACCGCGATGCGCCCGCCGCTTCGGCAAAGGCGCACCAGCTCGGCCGCCATCGCCCGCGGGTCGGGCGCGAACATGCAGCCGAACGCGGAGGCGACGAGGTCGAAGGCGTCGCCTGCGAGCGGGACGGCGGTCATGTCGGCTTCGATCCACTCGACCGCGACTCCCGCGTCGAGGGCGCGCCGCCGAGCGAGGTCGAGGAGGGCCGGGGCGACGTCCAGGCCCGTCACACGGGCGCCGCTCAAGGCGGCTGCGATCGCAAACGGGCCTGGCCCGCAGGCGAGGTCGAGCACCGACATGCCTGCGCGGGCGGTCGCCTCGGCAAGGCGGTGGCTCGCGGCGGCCCAGCGGTCGCCGTTGGAGGCGTAGTCGCCCGAGCCCCAGAGTGTTCCGGGATCCACTGCTGCTCCTTTGCGGTTGGGCGGGTTCAGGATGTCACGGGAACCGGGGCGGGGGCGGGAGCCGCGAGGCGCGTCTGGGCGCAGCGCGAGCGGCCTTCTCGGCGGCACTCGAAAGGGCCGTGCTCGCCGGCCTCGAGCGCCTGCTCCGGACCGCTAAGACCGGTCCCCATTGGGCTTGCGGCCCAGGTAGACCGTGCGGACCTCGAAGTAGGCGAGGTCGTCCCGGTGCCCGAGCCAGGACGAAGAGCCCGGATCGAGGAGGTCCTTCCAGGCCGCGCGGTCGTCCGCGTCGAGGAAGGCCTCGAACCAGCCGACGCGGTCCCGCAGGCTCGCAAGGGCCTCGTCAAGCGCCTCCCCCGCGAGTGGTGCGGGCCGGTCGACGCACTCGTTCAGTGTCCGCACCTCTCTGAGGCCCGCTTTGGCGAGGGCCGCCGTCCAGCCGTAGGGCATCGGCACCGCGCCGCGTTCGCACTGCTCGGCGATCATGCGCTCGCTGCCGGCCGTTTCGAGGCGGGCCTGCAGGCCGGGCCTGCCGACGCCGACGTCCCAGGGCAGGACGCGGGCGCCGATGCCGCCTTCGGCCAGTGCGAGCCGCCCGCCCGGCGCTACGGCCGCGGCGAGCGTGTCGAGCGCGGCCTGCTGGTCGGCGGCGTGGTGGACGACGTGCCCCGCCCACATGAAGTCGACCGGTCCGCCGAGTGCCGCCACGAAGGACTCGGGCCCGGATGCGATGTCGCCCAACGCGAACTCGAGGTCCGCGCCGCAGCGGGCGGCGTAGGAGCGGGCGGCCTCGAGCACGGCCGGGTCGGCGTCGAACGCGGTCACCTCCGGCACTCGGGCGGCGAGCGCGACGGCCATGCCGCCACCCCCGCAGCCGATGTCGGCCGCGCGCCGGTCGCCGGGCGCGACAAGGTCGGCGGCCAGGCGGCGAAAGCGTTCGGCGTCCTTGCGGGCGCCGTCGAGGAGCCAGGCGGTGTGCTCGGCGTAGTCGAGGGCGATCGGCTCGCTCAATGCGCGCTCCCGGCGTGCGCGTGGTCGCTGTGGTCGTCGAAGCCGTGGGCGTCCCAGGGTTCGAACGGGTCGGTGTCGATCGGTTCGCCTTCGCGGGCGAGGCATTCGCGCAGGGCCGTCTCGATCGCCGCGTGGTCGAGGGCGACGCCGATGAACACGAGCTCCTGGCCTTGGCCGGCGTCACGGGCGGCGAAGGGGTCGAAGCGGGCGACCGCGCCGGCCTGGGACCACAGGGCCGTGATCTCGGGGCGGGTCGCGAGCCAGAAGAAGCCCTTGGAGCGCAGGACGGTGCCGAAGCGGCCGGAGTCGAGATCCTGCACGAATCGCCACAGGCGCTCGGGGTGGAAGGGCGCGCCGTCGCGGAAGAGGACGCTGGAGATGCCGTACTCCTCGGTCTCGGGGACGTGCTCGCCGTTGATCTCCTTGACCCAGCCGGGGGCCTCCTGGGCGCGGTCGAGGTCGAAGCGGCGGGTGCCGAGGACGCTCGCGGTGTCGATGCGGCCGTGGCTGGAGCGGACGAGGCGGGCCTCGGGGTTGAGGCGGCGCAGGACGGCTTCGACGCGGTCGGCCTCGGCGGGGGTGACGAGGTCGGTCTTGTTGAGCACCAGCACGTCCGCGAACTCGATCTGGTCGACGAGGAGGTCGGAGACGGTGCGGTCGTCGTCCTCGTAGGCGTCGAGGCCGCGCGCGACGAGGTCGTCGCCGCGCTGGAGCTCGATGAGGAGGTTCGCGGCGTCGACGACGGTGGCCATGGTGTCGAGTTCGGTGAGGTCGGAGAGGAGGCTGTGGCCGAAGCGGCCCGCGTCGAGCTCGCCGAACGCGAACGTCGCGGCGACCGGCATGGGCTCGGAGATGCCGCTGGACTCGATGAGCAGGTAGTCGAAGCGGCCGTCGCGGGCGAGGCGGGCGGCCTCTTCGAGGAGGTCGTCGCGGAGGGTGCAGCAGATGCAGCCGTTGCTGAGCTCGACCAGGCGCTCCTCGGTGCGCGAGAGGCTGCCGCCGTCGCGCACGAGATCGGCGTCGATGTTGATCTCGCTCATGTCGTTGACGATGACCGCGACCCGCAGCCCCTCGCGATTGCCCAGCACATGGTTGAGCAGCGTCGTCTTCCCCGCGCCGAGGAACCCCGACAAGACGGTGACCGGCAGTTTCCCCATCGACAATCCTTCTTTGTTGGAAATGGTTGTCATTTTAGACCATGTTCGAACATGGCTGTCGCACCCCTATGGGACGCTGTCCTTTTGCACAGGTAGTGGTGAAGGTGGGACTGGGCGGGTACCCGGGGCCACCCGTACGCCCGCCTGCCGGCGCCTCCAGAGGAGGCCGTGCTTCGGGGCCGCGAGCCAGGCCAGGAGGAACATCGCGGTGAGGACCAGGACGATCATGCCGCCCGCCGCGAGGTTGTAGTGGTACGAGACGTACAGGCCCGCCACCGATCCGAAGGCCGCCAGCGCGCAGGCCGCGGCGGTCATCGTGGCGAGGCGCTCGGTGCCCATGCGCGCCGTCGCCGCCGGGGTGACCAGGAGGGCCAGGACGAGGATGTTCCCGACCGCCTGGAGCGCCACCACGATCGCGGCCGTGACCATCGCGTACAGGACCATGTCGAGGAGGAGCACCGGCAGGCCCGAGGCCTTCGCGGTCTCGCGGTCGAGGCTCACCGCGATGAACTGGCGGCGCAGCAGGAACGTGAGCGCGACCAGGACCGCGCCCACCGCGGCCACGGCGCGCACGTCGTCGTCCCCGAGCGCCAGGATCTGTCCGAAGAGGAATGAGGTGAGATCGCCGGTGTAGGCGTCCTGGGTCGAGACGATCACGATCCCCAGCCCGAACGACCCCGCCCAGAACACCCCGATCACCGTGTCCTCGTTGAGCCGCCGCGTCTGGCTGATCAGCGCGATCGCCACCGCCGTCGCGATCCCGGCGACCGCGCCGGTCAGCGCCAGGTTCGCGTGGATCACGAATCCGACCGCGACGCCGGGGAACACCGCGTGCGCCACCGCGTCGCCGATGAACGCCATGCCGCGCAGCACCACGAAGGTCCCGACCACGACGCAGACGACGGCCGCGATCAGCGCCACGATGAAGGCGCGCTGCATGAACTCGAGCTGCCAGGGCTCGATCAGCCACTCCGTCACCCGGCCTCCCTCGCGGTCCCGGTGAGCAGGAGTTCGGACTCGGCGACCCCGAACGCCCGCAGCCACAACGAAGGGTCGTCCAGTTCGGACGGCGGCCCGTCGGCGACCACGGTGCGGTTGAGCAGGCACAGGCGCGTGCACACCGCCCGGGCCTGGGCGAGGTCGTGAGTGGTCATGAGGATCGCGGTGCCCTCCTCGGCGAGCTGGTCGAGCAGCCCGACCAGCAGCTCCTGGGTCGGGACGTCGACGCCCGTGAACGGCTCGTCGAGCAGCAGCAGCCCGGGCTCGCGGGCCAGCGCGCGGGCGACGAGGACCCGCTGGCGCTGGCCGCCCGAGAGCGCGCCGATCGGCCGCGCGGCGAGGTCGGTGAGGCCTACTCGCTCGACGGCGGCCGCGGCGGCCTCGCGGTCGGCGCGGCGGGGTCCGGTCCATTGAGTCGCGTTGCGGGCGTTGAGGACCGCCGCGGCGACGGTGATCGGGAAGTCCCATGCGAACTCGTGCTTCTGGGGCACGTAGCCGAGGCGGCCCCGGGCCGCGCGGGGCGGCCTTCCGCCGATGCGGACGGTGCCTGCGTCGGGGGCGAGGAGGCCGAGGACGGCGCGCAGCAGCGTGGTCTTGCCCGCGCCGTTGGGGCCGATGAGGCCGACCGTGTCGCCGGGGCCGACGGCGAGGTCCACGTCGTGCAGGACCTGGTTGCCGCCCAGGGTGACCGCGAGTGCCGATGCTTGGAGGTCAGCGCGCATCGGCTGCTCCCTTGCGGCGCTTGCGGGTCGCGATCATGATGACCGCGCCGAGGACGACCGCGACGGCCGCGGCGCCGAGGCCCCAGAGGAGCCAGCCGGTGCCGGTCGTGGGCAGGAACCCGTTGTCGTCCTTGTCCTCGTCGTCCGAGTCGGCGTCGCCGGAGCCGCCGCCGGAGCAGGCCTCGTTCGGGTCGGCGGCGGCGCCGACGGCGAGTTGGATGTCCTTGGTATCGGTCACGGTCTCGCCGTCACCGGTGGTCGCGGTGAACTCGACGGTGAGGCGGTAGACGCCGGGCTCGGAGAACGTCCAGTTGCCGTGCGCGTGGGTGTTGCGCGGGATGGAGACGGTCTGGGGCAGGGCTTCGGCGGAGTTGAAGAGGATTTCGGCGCCGCCGAACGTGCCGGTGAGGAAGATCGTGAAGTTCCCCGGACCGTCCACCTTGGTCAGCTTCCAGTCGACCGCGCCGGGGACGCCGTCGATCACGCTCTTGTCCTGGGTGTTCCAGCCGGGCCACACGATCCCGGAGGACTGCACCTGCGGGAGCATGTAGATCTCCTGGCCGGTCTCGCCGAGGAAGCCGAAGTCGCCCTCGGGGATCGGGAACAGCGCGGTGTCGGGGATCTGGAGCACGACGTCGTCGAGTTCGCGCCAGACGGATTCGGAGGCGCGGTCGTCGCGCAGTTGCGCGGTCCACGTGCCGTCGACGAAGCGGGGGCCGATGTCGACGTGGCCGTCGTTGACGATCTCGCAGGCGGTGTCGGTCTGCGCGCCGCCGGAGTTGCCTCCGGTCGCGATCGACTGCGCCTCTTCCGTGGTGGCCTCCTCGGCGACCACGCTGTAGGTGGTCCGGGCGGCCGTCGCGGCCTGGCCGCGGCCGGTCGCGGCGACCGAGCTCTTCGATGCGGCGTCTTCGCTCGCCACGAGTTCGAGGGTGTATTCGCCGGGTTCGTCGACGGCGAGGACCACCGGCGTGGTCGTGCCCGCGGTCAGCGTGAACGGCGCGCTGTCGGCGGTCGAGGCGAGCGGCGCAGCGGTGCCGGCGCCTTCGAAGGTGTACAGCCAGGCATCGCCGGGGCCTTTGGTCTTCGCCAGGGACACTTGGACATCGGCGTCGGTTTCGGAGGCGTCGAGGGTCGGGAAGGTCTGGCCGTCGACGGTTCCGGCGATCCAGACGAGGTCGCCGGGCGCGCCGAGGAAGGCGAAGTCCTCGCGTTCGGGCACGAGCGACGGCACGGTCTCCAGTTCGGCCGGCGCGTCGATCTCCAGGCGCGCGCCGGAGGTCGCGAACTCGGCGAGCCCTTCGGCCTCCTGCGCGTTCGCGGGGGCGGCGTACAGCCCTGCGGCCAGCGCGGCGGCGCCGGCGAGGGCCGCCATGCGGTGGTGTCTCATTGGTCTCCTCCCAGGCAGCGGCTCAGCTCGGAGGCGTTCTGCCGCATCATGTCGATGTAGGTGGGTGCGTCTTGGGGCAGGGCGTCGCCGTGCAGGGTGCAGACCTGGACGCCTTGGTCTTCGGCGACTTGGCGGAGCACGGAGGCGCGGGCGTGCAGGTTGGGTTCGACGAAGACGGCCCGCACTTCGAGGTCGGCGATGGTCTCGGTGAGGGCTTCGACCTGTTTGGCGCTGGGTTCGGCGGCGGGGTTGGGGACGACGAAGCCGGCGATCTGCATGCCGTAGGCCTCGGCGAGGTAGCCGAAGGCGTCGTGGGTGGTGATGAGCTGGCGGTCGGCTTCGGGGATGGTGGCGATGGCGGCGGCGACTTCGGCGTCGAGGTCGTCGAGTTCGGCGAGGTAGGCGTCGCGGTTGGCCTCGTAGGTGTCGCGGCCGTCGGGGTCGAGTTCGATGAGGGCGTCGGCGATGACTTGGACGTAGGCCTTGGCGTTGGCGACGTCCTGCCACAGGTGGGGGTCGATTTCGCCGTGGACGTGCTTGCCGAGCACGGCTTGCGGGAGCTGGTAGACCTCCTCCCCCGCCGGGCCGAGGAACGCGAACTGCTCGCCTTCGGGGATGGTCTCGATGGCTTTGGTGGGCACGTCGATCACGACGGTGTCGGGGGCGAGTTCGCCGCGGTCGTCGTCGCGGACGATGAAGCCGCCGGTTGCGAGATCCACAGTGAGGTCGGCGTGGCCGCTGTCGAGGACCGTGGCTCCGGGTTGGACTTCGCGGGGGTTGACGCCGACGGCGTAGGTGAAGGTGGCGGTGCCGGCGTCGGTGGTGGCGCCGTTCTCGGTGAGGGTGGCGGCGGCGGTGAGGGTGTAGACGCCGGGTTCGGTGAAGGTCCAGTTGACGTGCGTGTGGGCGTTGGGCGGGAGGGTGATGACGTCGTTCTCGGCGAGGCCGTCGGCGGTGTTCCAGTAGATCTCGGGTTGTCCGAAGGCGTCGGTGAGGAACATGGCGGCCTGGCCGGGGCCGGTGAACTCGGTGAGGCGGACGCCGATCTCGGCGGAGCGGGTCTCGGTCTCGCCGCGGACGCCGAAGCCGAGCCAGACGGTGTCGAGGCTGATGTTCTCGACGAGGGGCATGAGCTCGGCGCCGTAGGGTTCGGCGTTCTCGGCGAGGGAGAGGTTGGGGACGCCGTCGGGGACGTTCGAGTCGAAGAGCTTGATGAGGGGGTGGTCTTCGAGGAGGAGGTGGTTGGTGAAGGCGAGTTCGGCGCGGGCGACTTTGGCGGCGTCGTTGGGGCTGGGTTCGTAGGAGTGGGGGTCGCCGCCAGGGGGGACGACGGTTTCGACGTTGACGCGGTCGCCGCCGACGATGTCGGTCCAGTTCTTGATGAGTTCGGTGGTGACGACGACGTCGATGCCGTCGCCGGTCCCGCCGGCACCGGTGCAGCCGGTGAGGAGGAGCGCGGCGGCGGCGGTCGCGCCGGTGAGGATGGTGGGGGTGCGCCTCATGCTTCGGCGGGCTCCTTCTCTGATGCGTCGGCGGGATCGGAGTCCGAGTCGGGTGCTTCGACGGAGTCGGACTGCGGTTGAGGATCAGGCCCCGGCTGGGGTTCCGGCGCGGGCCGGACCGCTTTGCCGCGCTTGCGCTTTCGCGCCTTCACCCAGATCCAGACGGCGAGCGCGAGGAGGGCGAGCACCGCGGCTTGCGTCCAGGGCGGCGCCCACAGGGTGGTCTCGTCGGAGCGGGACGGCAGGGGCACTGCGGAGTCGGCTTCGTTGGCGGCCTCGGGCCGGACGGTGAGTTCGAGGTGCTCGTAGAGGAGCGGCCAGACGCCCTCGAGGCGGGCTTCGCCCTCGTAGCGGTCGCCGGGGAGGATCTGCGGGAGCTCGGCGACGGTGAACTCGCGTTCGAGGAGGCCCCAGGGGCCGGAGACGCGGGCGACGAGGGTCCCTTGGAGACGGACGTTGCCGGTGTTCGCGACGGCGTATTCGAAGCTCAGGTCGCCGGGTGCGGCGGGGTTCCAGGTGTAGTGGAAGGCCTCTTCGTCGGATTCGGGGACGAGGGCGGGGTCGAGTTCGCCGGTGACGCGCAGGTGGATGCGGGCGCCGACGCGGCGTTCTACCTGGATCTCGTTGCCGGAGGCGTCGGTGGCGGTCTCGGTGACGGCCGCGACGATGCCGCCCACGTGGTCGCCGGGGGTGGCGTCGGCGGGGACGGTGAGGGCGAAGGGCACGTCGAGGCGGGTCTGCGGGGCGATGGTGACGCGGGATTCGTTGAAGCCGACCCAGGCTCCGGCGTCGACAGGATCCTCGGTGGAGGGCAGGAGGTCGAACGCGCCGGTCTCGGTGGTGTAGGCGTCGGAGGCGTACAGGTCGACGGTGATCGGGGCGGTGCCGAAGTTGGAGACGCCGACGAAGTCGATGAGGGTCTCGCCGGGGTCGAGTTCGTAGTCGAAGGCGGCGCGGCCGTCCGGCCCGTCCTGACTGGAGGGGTTGACGCCCCAGGTGACGGCGGCGGGCTCCTCCTCGGCCGCTTCTTGGGCGGCGGCGGAGGCCGCGGCGAGCAGCGCGGCGGCTGTGAGGGCGACGGCCAGCGCGGCGGCGCTCGCGGCGGTGAGGGCGGGATTGGGTTTCACGGGGGTCTTTCGGGTCGGGGGCGGGGCGGCCGAGTGCTGCGGCCGCCCCGCTTTCCTGTGGGAGGGAACCTGGTCCTAGCCGACGTCGAAGGTGTAGGTGACCGGGTCGGAGGTCACCGCGCCGTCGGTGGTGTGGGTGGCGCTGAGCTGGAAGGTCAGCGTGTACGTGCCGGGCTGGGTGAAGACCCAGGTCGGGTGGTGGTGGGTCTCGGTGACGGCGATCGCGCCGTCGTCGCAGGCGGGGTCGGTGTGGAGTCGCGTGGTGTTGGTGGACGCGTCGTAGACGGCGACCTGGCCGCCGCTCGGGGCGGTGTACGAGAGGAGGTCGGCCGTGACCGATCCGCCGAAGGAGGCGAGGTTGAGCGCTTCGGTGTTCCAGCCCGCCCAGAGCTTCCCGGCGGTTTCGAGGCGCGGCAGGACCCAGTTGGTGCCGAGGTCGGTGCGGCAGTTCGTGGCACTGGTCGTGGTCACCTGGTGGGCGCTGTGGACGTCGAAGAGGACGTCGGCGGGTTCGAGGACGGTGCCGTTCGCCAGCTCCACGTTCAGGTCGAGCTTGTTGGCGTTGTCGTCGTAGGCGAGCGCGAGGACGTCCACGTGGCCGCTGCTCACGGTGGTGGCGGCCTGCGCGGTGCCGGCGAAGAGGAGGGCGGCCGCGGCGCCGAGGGCGGCGCCGGCCTTGATCATCGTGGAACGCATGGGTTTACGCCTCCACCCAGAACCAGTAGTCGACCTCGCCGGTCGAGACGGTCTCGCCGGTGGCGGCGAGGACGCCTTCGGCCTCGACGGTGAGCTTGTAGAGCCCGGCTTCGCCGAAGGCCCAGTTGAGGTGGCCGTGGCTGCCGGCGGTCACCTGCCACGAGCCAGGGCCTTGGTCGGAGTCGAATTCGACTGCGGGCGTGCCGAAGTCGTCGACGGTGTAGAGGTCGACATCGCCCCAGGCGTCGTGGACGGTCAGGGTCAGGGTGTCGTTCGCGAAGTCGCCGGGGGCGATCTCCTCGGCGCCGTAGCCGGCGAAGAGGAGGCCCGCGACCTCGGTGTCGGGGAGGATCCAGACGTCGTCGCCGGCGGTGCCAAGGAAGTCGTACCCGGCCGGGACGGTGGTCTTGGCTTCGTTGTTGGCCTTGAGGACCACCTCGGCGGGGGCGTATTCGGCGGCGTGCTCCTCGTCGTGGACGTGGAGGTCGAGCGCGCCGTCCTCGTAGGCGAGGCCGAAGACGTCGACGTGGCCTTCGGAGAGGACGGTGTAGCGGCCGGAGCCTTGGGCGGTCGCCGGGGCGGCGGTCGCTGCCAGGACCGCGGCTGCGGCGGCCGCGACGGCGGCGTACTTGGTGACGGTTCGCACGGGGGTTCCTTTCGGGTGGGTTAGATGGCGGTGAAGGTGACGAGCGCGGCGTAGGTGCCGGACTCGACGTCGGTGGGCAGATCGAGGTGCAGGTCGGCGCCGAGCACGCAGGTGCCGTTGCCGGACCCGGCCGCGGCGGCGGCGAGGATCTGCGAGGTGGCGAGGCCGGGTCCGCCGTCGAGCGCGCCGGCGACGGCGGGGCCGGGGGCGACCTGCTGGCTCGCGCCGGTGGAGACGACGCCGGGGCGCCAGCCGAGGTGGGTGCTGCTGAATCCGCCTGCGCCGCTGGTGAACTGCGAGACCTGGGCGGCGGCGTTCCAGCCGGGGTCGGCCGAGCGGGTGTCGGTGACGGTGACCGGGCGGAGCTCGCCCTCGGTGGTCCAGCGGGTGGCGGTGGGGTCGAGCGCCATGGCCGGGAGGACCACGTCGCGGTCGGCGGGGTCGACGCTGATGACGAGCCCGCCCGCGTCGGTGTCCACTGTGGCGGTGATGGTCTGGGTGCTCTCGAGATCGGGGTTCCCCGGGTCGCCGGGGTCGGGGTCCTCGCCGGGCCAGGGGCCGACGACGAAGACGAACTCCTCGGGCGCGGAGCTGACGGGGGTGCCGTCGGCGAGCGCGCCCTGGGCCTGCCAGGTCAGGGTGTAGACGCCGGGGGCGCTGAAGAGCCAGTCGGCGTGGGCGTGGGTCTTGGACCTGGTGGCGATGGTGTCGGGGAGGCCGTCGGCGGTGTCGGCGTAGAGGACCGTGGGTTCGATGCCGTCGCCGGGGATGAACATGAGCAGGTCGCCGGGGCCGCTGAAGTCGGTGAACCGGAGGTCGAGCGCGTCGTTCTGCAGTGTGCCGCCGGGGATCTCGGAGTTCCAGCCGGGGAACAGGACGCCCTGCTGCTGGCTGCTGGGGAGCCACCAGAGCTTGTCGCCCGCGTCGTAGCGGTCCTCTACCTGCCAGTAGTCGACGAGCTCCTGGCTCAACGTGAGTTCGGACGAAGGGCCGGCGTGGAAGGCCACGTCGTCGGGGTCGCGGTAGACGGTGTCGGGGCTGTGGAGCTTGGTGCCGTCCTTGACGTCCAGGGCGAGCGCGCCATCGGCGAAGGTGGTGGCGAGGACGTCCACATGGCCTTCGTCGAGGACGAGGCGGCCGTCGAGACCGGGCGGGTTCGGATCCGGGTCCGGGTCCGGGTCGGGGTCGGGGTCCGGATCCGGGTCGTCGGGGAGGTCGCCGACGACCCAGTGGTAGTCGACGTGCCCGGTGGACACCTCGGTGCCGTCCGCGAGAGTACCGGTGAACTCCCATGTGAGGGTGTACTCGCCCGTGGCGGTGAAGGCCCAGGTGGAGTGGACGTGGGAGTTGGTGTTGACGCTGATCGCGTCGGGCAGGCCGTCGCGGGTGTTGAAGAAGACGTTCGGGGTGCCGAAGTTGCCGAGCCCCCAGAGCGCCGCCTCGCCCGGTCCCTCGGCCGCGACGAGGCGCATGGACACCTTGTCGCCCTTGAAGGTCCCGGTGTCAAGCTCCTCGGTGCTCCAGCCGGGCCACAGCAGGGTGTGGTCCTGCGTGAACGGCAGCAGCCAGATCGGGTCGCCGGGCGCGCCGATGAAGTCGAGCACGCCGCCTTCGGGGATCGCCATCTCGGCGTGCGGGAGCACCTGGAAGACCACGTCGGCGGGGTCGTGGAACTTGACCGCGTCGCCGGTGTCGTCCTTGACGCGCAGGCCGAGCTTTCCTCCCTCGTAGGTGACCTGCATGGCGTCGGTGTGGCCGACCGAGAGCACCGCGGGCTCGGCCGCGGGCTGGGCCGGAGCCGGGGCCGCCAGCGCGGTGAGGAGGAGCGCGGCGGCGAGCGCTCCGGCTCGCGGCAGCGCTGAGGTCAGGGTCATCCGGGGTCCTTCAGGGGTTCAGGGGCGGGGTCGGAATTTATGGTAACGGTAATCATTGTCGATTTGGAAGTCCTCAAGGGGCATGGATTCCGGTGACCTTGAATACCAACGAGATGCGCATATGAGGATGCGCGCATCGACGGCGGCGGAAGCCGCAAAGAGAGGAGAGCCCGGATAGCCGGAGAACCCCGTGCCGGGCTGCGAATCCCGGCCTGAGTGCGCTCCCGATCCGCGGCCGTACCGGCGTCGCGCTCTTGTGTCGGACCCTTCAGGCACCGTTGCAACGGGGGGCCTCGGCGGGCGACACACCCGACCGCGGGGGCGGGGTCAAGCCGATTCGCTGCAGCCCAACAGGACCCGCGCGAACGTGAACACTTTCGACCGGGAGCCTCGGTGGACGACACACCCGACCGCAGGGAGCGGGGTCAAGTCGATTCGTTGCAGCGCAAGATAACCGGCTCGAACGTGAATGCTTTCGACCCTTGTGGGTGTTGCCGGCGGGGGCGGTCGGGCGGACCATTGACGTACGCACAGGGATATGGGATTCGCACAGGAGTCGAGCAGGTGCAAGCAGACTGAGCCAAGCCTCTGGCCGGCTCGACTGACCTCGCGATCCCGACCCCACTACGACACTGACAGGAGTGGGCTCGCCCCCGAGTGCTATCGGGTTCCGCAGCTGTTCCGGCCTCGGCCGGTCCGGGTGGAAGACGGCCCCGTCGGGATCACCCTGACCGGGCGGCACGTGCTCTGAACGAGGCACAACGTACACGCAGGCGCAACGCCCACCATAGCCGGAACCTCGTGCGCACCAGACCAATCCACCAGGAGGCAGCGCTCTCGAGGCGAAGCCTGCCCTCAGGAGAGAGGAGGAGCGAAGACCCTCGTGGTCAGCCGACGAGCGCTGCGGCCTTGCGGTCGAAGCCCGTCACGCGGTTGGCGGTGAGGACGGTCCAGGCCGCCAGGGCCGGGAGGAACAAGGCGAGGTTGGTGCCGAAGACCGGTAGCTGCGTCGCGGCCAAAGCGGTCGCGAGGACGACAAGCCAGGTCAGCGGGGCCAGCGGACGAGCCGCCGCGGCGTGCAGCGCGAGCGTGAGGACTTCGAGGGGACGACCCGAAGCGCCTTGCAGCGCAATGCAGCAGACCGCGACGACCGCCGTCGCCACGAGTACTCCCCCGGCCGTGACCGCCAGGAACGCGCCGTCACCCTCGCCGTACAGGGCTGCGTTGTACGCCAGCAGCAGTTCGATTGCGGCCGCGCCCGCCCACAGCCAGCGCAGACGGGCGGTGCCGGTGGCGAAGTCCGACCAGAACCGCTTGAAGAGGCGGCCCTGGTAGCCGTGCCCGGCGATGAACCCGCGCATGCCGGCGAGGGCGGCGTACACACCTGGCCCGATCGGGAGGGCGGCGATGACGCCGAGCCAGATGGCCGCGTGGGAGATCCGGCCCGAGGCCTGGTCGACCACGATCGCGGGCAGCGCGGTAAGGAGGAACAGCGCGGAGGTCGCGAAGCACTGGAAGACCGCGAGCAGGACTCGTGCGAGCCTCCCGTCGTAGGCGAACAGGCCTCGGGCGGCACCGGTGGTGCTCATCCCTTCACCGCCCCGATCGACATGCCCTTGATGAAGTACCGCTGGAAGGCGGCGAAGAGGATCACCGAGGGCACGGTGGCGACGATGGCGCCGGTGTAGATGAGCTCCCATTGGGAGGCCATGAGGCCGGACATGCGGCTGAGGGCGACGTTGATCGTGCCGGCGGAGGAGGCGTCGAGGAACACCAGCGGGATGAAGAAGTCGTTCCACAGGCCCAGCGCCTGGATGATGACGAACGCGGAGGTGACGGGGAGGAGCATCGGGAAGACGATGGACCAGAAGGTGCGCAGGCGGCCAGCGCCGTCCATGTTCGCGGCCTCTTCGATCTCGCGCGGCACGCCTTTGATGAAGCTGCAGTACAACAGGACGCCGAAGGCGGCGGACCCGCCGAAGTGAACGAGCATGACGCTGGTGAGGGTGCTGTAGAGCCCGACCTCGTTCATGGAGGTCACGAGCGGGATCATCCGCACCTGGAACGGGATCATGAGCCCGGCAATGAAGAGGAGGTAGATCCACCGGCCGGTGCGGCCGCCGACCCGCTCGATCCCGTAGGCGGCCATGGGGACCAGGGCCATGAGGATGGCGAGCGTCCCGGCGGTGATGATCGCGGTGTTGAGCAGCGCCTCGCCGTACTCGGTGGTCTGGAAGAGGGTGAGGTAGTTGCCGAAGTCGAGCGAGGTCGGCAGCCCCATCGGGTCCTTGGTGATGTCCGCGTAGCTGCGGAAGGAGTTGAGGAGGGCGTACAGCACCGGGAAGGACACGGCGATCACCAGGATCGCGAGCACGGCCATCACGATCAGCTCGCCGGCGGTGAGGCGGCGCCGCTCCTTGGCGCGCTTGGGCTTCGGGTCGGTCATGCCTGGATCTCCCTGCTGCGCATGTAGCGGTTGGCGACCACCGTGGTGGCCATGACCACGATGAACAGGACGACTGCGGCGGCGCTGCCGTAGCCCGCGCGGTACTCGCCGAAGCCGACCTTGTAGATGAAGAAGGCCATGGTCTCCGAGATGAACCCGGGCCCGCCCATGGTGAGGACCATGATCTGGTCGAAGATCGTCCACCCGGCGATCATCATGAGGGTCATGTTCACGGTGACGGCCCCGGCGAGCATCGGCCAGGTGACGTAGCGGAACACCTGGGCGCGCGAGGCGCCGTCGATGCGGGCGGCCTCGACGAGCTCCTGCGGCACCGACTGCAGGTTCGCCAGGTAGATCAGGGTCGTGTTGCCGCCCAGGGTGAAGCAGATGATGAACAGCAGCACGCCGATGACGATGTCGTGATCGCCGAGCCAGTCGCGGGTCTGCGCGTCGAGGCCGAGGGCCTTGAGGGTGGAGTTGACGGCGCCGAAGTTGAAGTTGAGCACGTACTTCCAGATGGTCGCGGCGATGAAGCCGCTGACCAGGGCCGGGAGGTACACGATGGTGCGGAAGAACCCCTGCGCGTGGTCGAGCTTGTCGAGCATCATCGCCACGGCGAGGGCGATCACGTTGACGATCACGGCCGAGCCGAGGCCGAGGATCAGGGTGTTCTTGACGGCGTTCCAGAACCGCTCGCCGGTGAGGATGTCCTCGTAGTTGCGCAGGCCCACGTACTCGAAGGTGGGGCTGATGCCGTCCCAGTCGGTGAAGCTCAGCTGGATCGACTGCAGCGAGGGCACGATCATCATGAGCGCGTACAGGATCGCGGCGGGCGCGATGAACAGGAGCATCGCGATGCGCTGCCGGTCGAAGCGGGGGCGGCGGCGGCCCGGCGCGGGCCTCGCGGCGGGCGGGGGCTCGGCCGGGAGTGCCTTGACGAGCACTTGCTGGTCGGTCACGGGTCGTCCTCTCTGACGGTTCGGGCGGCGCCCCGGGGTAGGCGCCGCCGAATGCGGCCGTCGGCCTTAGCCCTCGGCCATGTTCTTCTCGAACTCGCCCTGGGACTTCTCGATGAGCTCGTCGATGGTGATCTGGTCGTCCATCATCTCGATCCGGCTCTGGCGGAAGAAGGTCTGGAACGTCGAGTGGTTGGGGTTGGTCGGCTCGTTCTCGTACCAGGAGAGCTTCGGGTTCTCCAGGAGCGCGAAGTAATCGGATGCGCCGGGGATGCTCGAGTTGCGCTCGACCTCCGCGCCCGCCTTGATGTTCGGGGAGACGACGCCGGTCTGCTCCATGAGGTTGCATGCCTCGACCGAGTAGTAGTACTCGAGGAACTCCACGGCGGCGTCGTACTGTCCGCCGTCCTCCTGCGCCTGCTTGGAGATGGCGATGCCGGAGGCGGTGTCGCCGTTGACGGAGTTCTTCAGCACGTGGAGCGTGCCGTCGTCGGCGGGGATCACGAACAGGCCCGCGTTGTAGTCGGGGTCGACCTTGGCGATGTCGTTGAGCCGTCCCAGGCCCGCCGAGGAGGTCGCCATGATCGCCTGGCCGTTGACGAGGAGGGTCGAGGTCTGGGCGTCCTGCGTGGACTGCCAGCCTTCGAGGGCGTACTCGTCGGTGATGGTCTTCAAGCGCTCCATGGCGTCGCGCAGGTCGGCGATGGTCGCCTCGCCCGCCTCGACGGCGTTCCAGTAGCCGCCGCCCTCGCTGAACGCCGCGAAGGTCGGGGCCGCGAGGGGCTTCCAGATCTGGTCCGAGGGCCAGACCTCGGCGGCGGCCATCGCGAGCGGCACGTCGCCGTTGGCCTTGATCGCGTCCATGAGCGCGATGAACTCGGCGTAGGTGGTGGGCACCGCCAGGCCGTTGGACTCGAAGTAGTCCTTGTCGTAGACGATGTTGAACCCGATCTCGCCGTTCAGGGCGGTGCTCGGGACGATGTAGACCGAGCCGTCATCGGCGGGCGCGTACACCTCGTCGCTGAGCAGGGAGGTCACGCTCTCGGGGATCGGGGCGATCTTCCCGGCCTCCATGTAGGTGAGGGTGTCGCGCATGTCGACGAGGGCCGGCCAGTTGCCGGTCGCGTCGACGGTCTTCAGGGCCGTCGCGTAGTCCGCGGCGGACGGCAGCGGCTCGGGTTCGACGACCACGGTCTCGCTCTGGGCGTTGAACGCCTCGGTGACCGCGGTGACGACGGCGTTCCAGGTGGCGTCGCCGGTGGCGTACAGGAACCGGATCAGGGTCTTGCCGCCCTCGCCGCCTCCGGCCGAGGGGCCGCACGCGGCGAGCGCGGGCCCCGCGACGGCGGCGGCGGCACCGGCCTTGACGACCGCGCGACGCGAGAGGTTGACGCCGGGCTGCGACTCGCGGGCCGCGGCCCGCTCCGTCCCAGTGCTCATGGGTACTCCTTCAGGGGTGGCGCTCCGAGTGGCGCGCTCTTCGACACCGGGGATAGAAACCGGATTCTGTGAGACTAGGTGAGGCCCCTCGCGAACACAAGCCGAGTTTGCCGAATCGTTACACGCAGAGGTCGAAGCAGTTCCCTTAGGCAGTGAACCTGCAGTTCAACGACTGTTCGAGGTTGGCGGTGAAGTGACTGAGACTCGGGCTCGACAAACTCAATCGGGACCCTTACAGTAGAAATCGATTTCCATCTCGACCGTTCGGAGGACCCTTCTCGTGGCCCAACACCCCAAGGCGCTGTTCGCGATGAACCCCGTGTTCCTGCCGCAGCTCTTCCCCGAGCCGCTGCTGCGCCGCCTCAACGCCGTGCTCGACATCGATCCCGACGAGGTCGCCGAGCGCTTCGACGGCGCGGACGACGCGCTCGCCGAGATCGAGGTGATCGTCTCCGGTTGGGGCGCGCCGCTGCTCGACGCCGACGTCCTGGAACGCGCACCGAAGCTGCGGGCCGTGCTGCACGCCGCGGGCTCCGTCAAGGGGCACCTCGGCGAAGCCGTCTGGGAGCGCGGCATCGAGGTCGCCTCAGCGGCGGACGCGAACGCGCTGCCGGTCGCCGAGTACACGCTTGCCGCGATCCTCATGGCGGGCAAGGGGATCTTCGACCTCCGCGAGCGGTTCCGCGACGAGAGGACGTTCGAACTCGGCTACATCCACCCCGAGGTCGGCAACTTCGGCCTCCGCGTGGGCCTCATCGGCGCCTCGGCGATCGGGAGGCGGGTCGCCGAGCTGCTGCGGCCCTTCGACGTCGACGTGCTGCTCGCCGACCCGTATGTGAGCGAGGAGGACGCCGCCGCGCTCGGCACGCGCCTGGTCGGCCTCGACCGGCTGGTCACCGAGGCGCACGTGGTCAGCGTCCACGCCCCGGACCTGCCCGAGACCCGACACCTCATCGACGCCGCCCGCCTCGCCGCGATGAAGGACGGCACCGTCCTGGTCAACACCTCGCGCGGGCGCCTCGTCGACACCGACGCGCTCGTGGCCGAGCTGCGCACCGGCCGCCTCTCGGCCGTCCTCGACGTCACCCACCCCGAACCGCCTCCGGCCGACTCGCCCCTGTTCGACCTGCCCAACGTCTTCATGACCCCGCACGTCGCGGGCTCGCAGGGCAACGAGCTCGCCCGCATGGGACAGTGCATCGTGGAGGAGGCTGAGCGCCTCGCGGCAGGGCTCCCCCTGGCCCACCGGGTCGACCCCGAACTGCTCGGGAGGCGGGCGTGAGCGCCGCCGCGTGATCTAGCCTTGTGAAACGTCAGGACACGAAAGGGGACGCTGGTGCGCGAGACCTCAGGCGGCGGCGGTAGGCGCCCCACCGTGAAGGACGTCGCGGCCGCCGCGGGCGTGTCCGCCCCCACCGTCTCCCGCGTCCTCGCCGGGAACTACCCGGTCGCCCCGGCCACGCGGGCGAAGGTGCTGCGGGCCATGAAGGACCTCGACTACGTCGTCAACGCGCACGCCCGCGGCCTCGCGGGCGCGACGACCAAGACCGTCGCCTTCATCGTGGACGACGTGACCGGCCCGTTCTTCGCCTACATCGCGCGCGGCGTCGAGCAGCAAGCCGCTTCCGAAGGGCGGCTGTGCCTGCTGTGCACCACCCACGGCGACCCCGAGCGCGAGTTCGCCGTCGTCGAGCTCATGCGCGAGCAGCGCGCCGAGGCCGTGATCCTCGTGGGCGGGGCCCTGGACAACGAGGTGTACAAGGAGCGCATGGCGTACTTCGCCAAGGCGCTCGACAAGTCCGGCTCGCACCTGGTCCTGTGCGGCCGGCCCTCGCTCGGCGAGGACGTCCCGGCACTGGTCGTCCAGTACGACAACGTGGGCGGCTCGTACGCCATGACCGCGCACCTGCTCTCGGCCGGGCACCGCCGGATCTGCTACCTCGGGCGCGCCCTCGGACTCTCCACTTCGGATGAGCGGGTCGAGGGGTTCCGCCGCGCCCACGCCGACCACGGCGTCGATCTCGACGAGACGCTCATCCTGCCCGGCCCCTTCCAGATCGACAGCGGCTACGAGCTCACCAAGCGGCTCCTGGCCGAGCGGAGCGATGTGACAGCGATCTTCGCGGGCACCGACATGGTCGCCATCGGCGTCTTGAAAGCCTTGCGCGAGAAGGGCATCCGCGTCCCCGAGGACATGTCGGTGGTCGGCTTCGACGACATCCCGATCGCCGCCGAACTCACCCCCGCGCTCACCACCGTGCACGTCCCGCATGAACAGCTCGGCCGCGAGGCCGTGCGCCTCGCCCTGCGGCGCGGCGAAGGCGCGACCACCGACAGCGTCGTCCTCGGCACCCACATCGTCGTGCGCGACTCGGTCGCCCCGCCGCGGCGGCCTCAACGGTCGTAGGCGAGCCGCGCCTGGCGCGGAACCGGGCCGAAGTCGCCGCGCTGGAAGTCCTGGAAGGCCTGCTGGATCTCGGCGCGGCTGTTCATCACGAACGGCCCGCCGAACGCGACCGGCTCGTGCAGCGGCGTGCCGCTGTAGACGAGCACCTGTGAGGGGTCGTCGCCGTCGGGCGCGGACAGGTTGAGCGACGTCGGCTCCTCCCCCGGCAGTGGTTCCGACCAGCCGGTCTGACCCGCCTCGAGTTCGCGGCCGCCGACGAGGACGCGGCCGCTCACCACGTGCGCAAACAGGCGGTGGCCGGCCGGCACGGCGAGGTCGTATGACGCGAGCGGGTCGAGCCGCGCCAGGACCCCCTGCACCGGCTGGTGCGTCTCGGCCCCGCCGGTGACGCCCTCGACGGCGCCCGCGTGCACGTCGATCACGACGCCCGGGGCTCGCAACCGCCGCATCGAGTCGCGGGTGAGGTCCTGGTAGCGCGAGTCGGTCATCTTCTTGGCGCGCGGCAGGTTGAGCCACAGCTGGAAGGTGTGGGCGTGCTCGTTGCGGTAGGCGAGCTCGCGGTGGACGATGCCCTTCCCGGCGGTCATCCACTGCACCTCCCCCGGCTCGAGCGCCCCGGCGTTGCCGAGGTTGTCGCCGTGTTCGAGGACCCCGTCGACCACGAGCGTCACGGTCTCGAGGCCGCGGTGCGGGTGCCATTCGAAGCCGGGGCTGGAGAACCAGTCCTCGGCCATGATGAGGAACGGGTCGGTCAGAGTCGGGTCGTTCGGCGCGAACGCCAGCGCCTTGTCGTCGACCTGCGAGTCCGGTCCGAGCATCTGCCTGGTCTCGACCCGGTTCAGGCTCCGCTGTCGCGTGTTCTCGTCCACGGTCCGCTCTCCGATCACTGGCGTTCGCTGCGGCCCCTCAAATGTACATGACGCTTCATCTTGTCGCGGCGGGAGCGATCAGCCGAGGTCGGGTGCCGCTTCGGGAAGCGGCCTCGCGCCTTCGGGGCGCAGGCCGTCGAGGATCAGGGCGAGGTAGCGGCGCCACAGGTCGGGCGATGCGTTCGGGACGTATCCGGCGACGTAGTTCGGGGCGCACATCAGCAGGAACACGTCGGCGCCGGTGACGTCACCGCGCACCGCGCCGCGCTCGCGGGCGCGGGCGACGAGCCGCTCGACCGCGGTCATCATGCGGTCGCGGGCCCTGCCGACCTCGGGCATGGACTCGCTCGCGACAGCCAGGAAGGACAGGTCGCGTTCCTGGCGCTGCATTGCGGCGGCGGTCAGGAACTCGCGGAGCGCCGCTTCGGCGTCGTCGGCCCCGTGCAGCGCTTCGCCGAGGTCACTCAGCGCCGCCATGCGGTCGATGAGGATCGCGGCGATCAGCTCATCCTTGTTCGCGAAATGCCGGAAGACGGTGCCCTTGCCGACCCCTGCCCTGCGGGCGATGTCCGCGACCGAGGCGTCGAGCCCACGTTCGGCGAACTCGTCCGCCGCGGCGGCCAGGAGCAGCCTGCGATTGCGGGCGGCGTCGGCGCGGAGCGGGCGGGTGTCGGTCATGCCCCCAGCCTAGCAAGTTGACCGTACGGTCCGGTTAGTGCTAGCGTTCCGACGCGAACGTGACCGCATGGTCCGTTTGTTGCACGCGCATGGAGGACATATGAAAGCAGTCGTCGTAATCGACTACGGCCCGCCCGAGGACTACACCGTCGCCGAGATTCCGGCCCCGCGGCCCGGTCCCGGGCAGATCCAGGTGCGCATCGCCGCCGCCTCGGTCAACCCCGCCGACGTGAAGGTGCCCAGCGGCGAGTTCCGCGATCAGTTCCCGCTCGGGTTCCCCCATGTCCCCGGCAACGACTTCGCCGGCACCGTCAGCGAAGTCGGGGCCGGGGTCGAGCGGTTCAAGGTCGGCGACGAGGTCTTCGGGCAGGCAGTGCCGCGCGCGCTCCGCGCGATGGCCGGCACCGAACGGCCCTCGCTGACCACCGGCGCGCTGGCCGAGTACGCGGTCTTCGAGGCCGACACCCCGTTCATCGCCCTGCGGCCGGACGAGATCGGAGTCGAGGAGGCGGCGGCGCTGCCGACCGCGGGCTTGACCGTTCGCGCCATCCTGGCCAGCGCGGACATCGAGCCCGGCGCTTCGGTGCTCGTGATCGGGGCGTCGGGCGGCGTGGGCACGGCGCTGCTGCCGACGCTGGCCGCGTTCGCGAAGGTGACCGCGACGGGCCGACCGGAGGACACGGGACGGCTGCGGGACCTCGGTGCGGCGCAGGTGATCGGCTACGAGGACGAGTATCCGTCCGGTGTGGACGCTGTCTGCAATCTCGTGCTGCCCGGCGACGAGCTCGCCGAGGCGGCCGCCGCGCTGCGGCCGGGCGGGCGGCTGGTGACGATCACCTTCCCGGTGACGCAGCCGGATTCGCTCGGCCGGGACGATGTGGACCTGCGGTTCGTGCTCGACATGGACGGGTGGCTGGGCGGGATGCGCGAGGTCGCCGCGGCGGCTGTCCGCGGTGAGCTGGCGGCCGTGATCGGTCGGCGGTACACGCTCGACGAGGGGGCGCGGGCGGTCGCCGACTTCGCGCGGCGGCACACGTTCGGGAAGCTGGTGGTGCGGGTCCAGCCCGGGTTCGGGAATTGAGGAGGCCTCCGGCATCCGCTGTGCTGCAGCAGATGCCGGAGGCCTCCGTTCACGGTGTGGCGGGTGGGGCAGGAGCGCGGCCGCCTCAGCCCAGCTGCGTCATGTCGATGTAGGTGGTGTTGCCGTCCTGGCGCCTGTCCGTGATCTTGAAGAGCGCGCCGCGGTCGAAGAGGACTTCCTTCTGGTGCCCGAAGTTCGAGTCGCGGCCGACGTCGCGCCCGGTGATCCCGTCGACCTTGAAGATGGCGCCGGGGCGGTTCTCGCCGGAGAAGCCGCCGGTGGCGATGGTCTTGAACTGGTTCGCGATCCGCTCGCTCGTGGACGTGCTCATGAACGCGGGATCGGAGTACAGGTCGCCCGTCTTGTACTTGTCGAGCCACGGTCCTCCGGGCAGCCCGCGCCAGGTCACCCGTTCGTCGGGCACGGGGCGCTTCTTGAGCGCCTCCGAGACCTCCTCCGCCTGCTTGTCGAGTCGGGCCCGGTCCTCCGCGCTGTAGCTCGACTTGTCGGTCGCCCGCAGGTACCGGTTCAGTTCGTCGCTGTTGTCGGTGTAGCGGCGGATGGGGTCGTCGGCGCCGTCCTGGTCGCCTCGACCGTCGCCGTCGGCGCCCCGGTCGCGGGTCTTCGGCGTCGGCGGGGAGAACCCGCCGTCGTCGAGGGCCCTGGTGAGGATCCTCGCTCCGGTGCTGGAGCCTTCGCCGTCGCTGGCGTCGCCGCCTTTGCTCCTAGCCATTCATGATCCTATTGGTGGCCATGCCCATCAGCTGGTCGATGATGAGTCCGGTGATCTGCTTGAAGATGGGGATCTGCGCCAGCGAGGCGCCGAACGTGAGAGGCGCGGTCGCCAGCGCCCATGCGATCTGCGCTGCCAGGAGCGCCAGTTGCACGATGATCTGGATCTTGAGGGCCGTGACGATCCCGGCCATGACCGTCAGGCCGATGTTGAGCTGGTTGGCCGGGTCCGCGGCCTTGGACAGGGCGGCGGGGGACGACTCCTCGGCTTCCCATTCTCGTTGGAAGGCGTCGATGTGGGCGCCGGTGTTGCCCTCCAGGAGGGTCCGTGCCGCGGCCTGGAGTCCTTCCACCCTCTCGGCGACCCTGTCGGCCATGCCGGTCCACTGGCCGGCCAGGTTGAACATGGACTCCTCATCGGACTCGGGCCACTCGTAGCCGAGTATGCCCAGCAGGCTGATGAGCTCTCCGGGCAGTTGCATACCCATGGGATGCGTTCTCCTTGCGGGGGAAGTGGTTGCGGGGGTGCGGCGGGGTCAGCCGGTCGCCGGTCGGGACTCGAGGTCGCCTTGGAGCCTGGTGAAGGACTGGGTGATCTCCTCCTCGGCCGCCTGATGGTCGTCCGCCATGCCGCGCAGTGCCTCGGAGAGGCCGGTCAGATCCTCGACGATGCCGGTGAAGCAGTCGGTGACCGCTCCCATGCACACCTCGTGCGCGATGCCGCCCGCGGTGCCGATGATGTCGCCGCCGAAGGCGTCCGCGTACTGGCCGACCGCCGCGGTGAACTCGTCGAGCAGCGTCTGCACGTCGTCCTTGGCCGCGTCGAGCTCGTCCGCGGACTGGCGGATCGTCGCCGGGTCGACATCGAAGCCCGCCATGGTCATCGACCTCCGTGGAGCTTGGCCATGAGGTCGCCGATCGCGGCGTCCATGTCCTTGAACTGCTGCAGCGAGGCGTCCTGCATCCGGGCCACCTGTTCGTTCATCGCCGCCTGGTCCGGGACGGGGCCGGTGAGGGCGGACATCGCCGTCCGCTGGTCGAGCGCGTCGTTCACCGCCAGCATCAGCTGCTCGACGAGGGCTTCCGGGCCGTCCCGGAGGGCGCTGAGGGTCATCCTGATCCGCTCGAACCGGCCGTCGGTCCCGAGCGTCACCTTGATGCGTCCCTCGGCCGCCTCGGTCAGGATCGGCTCCGCCTGCCCTCCAGGCAGGGCGGGCCCCTGCGCCATGGTCTCGCGGGCCTGCGAGAGCTGCTCCGCGATCTGGTCTTCTCCGAACATGCCGACCTCCGCGCCGCACTATACCTGAAGAAAGCTAACTGAAAGTTTCCTGCTCGGTTCCCGGGATCACTTGCCCCCGTTGAGCTTTGCCAGGACCTGAGTGATCGACTCGCTCATGGCCTGGAGCTGCCGGACCCCGGCGTCCTGGACCGCGGCCAGTGATTCCCCGATGGACCCGAGGTCGGGGACGCGCTCGTCCGCGGTCACCATCGTCGCCCGCTGGTCGAGGGCGTCGTTGAGCGCTGCCAGGACGTGCTCGGCGATGTAGTCCGTGCCTTCCTTCACCGCCTTGGGGTCCACATTGATGGCCGAGACGCGGCCGTCGGCCCCGAGCGTCACGCTGATGCGCCCTTTCGCGGCCTCCGCCGTCACCGGCACCGCCTGGTCGTCCTCGGGCGACGCGGTCGCCTTCGCCAGGGTCGCCCGCGCCTCGGCCAGCTCTTGCGCGAACCCGCCTTCTCCGGTCATCGATCCTCCTGCGCCGCTGCGAATAAGACCGGATGATCGTATCTCGTGGACGGGTGGGACCACGGTCGCGCGATCCGGGCCGGCGGAACGGCCTAGTCGAGGGCGTTCACGATGTGTTCGGCGATGGCCATCGAGGAGGTGGCGGCAGGAGAGGGGGCGTTGCGGACGGCGGTGACGGGACCGAGGCGGTGGATGCGGAAGTCGTCGACGAGGGCGCCGTCGCGGTCGAGGGCCTGGGCGCGGACGCCGGCGCCGTCGCGTTCGACGTCGGCGACGGTGATGTCCGGGAAGTACTGCTGGGCAGCTTTCATGTAGGCGCGCTTGGAGAGCGAGCCGTAGACCTCGTGGGCGCCCATGCGCCGGTGGCGGGCGGCCATGCGCCACGCGCCGGGCCAGGCGGCGAGGCGGGCGAGGTGGGCCGGGCTGAGGTCGCGCCAGCGGTAGCCCTCGGCGGCGAGCGCGAGGACGGCGTTCGGGCCGATCTCCACCGTGCCGTCCGTGCGGCGGGTGAAGTGGACGCCGAGGAAGGGGTAGCCGGGTTCGGGGACGGGGTAGACGAGGCCACGCAGCTGCGCGGCCTTGTCGTTCACGACGCGGAGGTACTCGCCGCGGAAGGGGACGATGCGGGGGCCGGGCTCGTCGCCGGCGAGCGCGGCGACGCGGTCGGCTTGGAGTCCGGCGCAGAGGATCAGGCGGTCGACGGTGACGTGCTCGTCGCCGGAGTGGACGCGGACGCGGTCGCCGTCGGGCGTGATGCGGTCGACCGGGAAGCCCAGGCGCACTTCGCCTCCGGCGGCGGCCACTTCGGCACCGAAGGCGCGGGCGACGGCGGCGTAGTCGGTGATGGCGCTGCCCGGCGAGTGGAGGGCGCCGAGTCCGGTGGCGTGGGGCTCGATCTCGCGCAGCGCTTCGGGGCCGACGCGGCGCAGCCCGGGGACGCCGTTGGCGGCGGCCCGCTCGTAAAGGGCGTCCAAGCGCGGGATCTCTTCGTCGCGGACGGCGACGACGAGCTTGCCGCACTCCACATAGGGCAGATCGTGCGCGGTGCAGTACTCCTTGAGGAGGGCGACGCCGCGGGTGCACAGGCGGGCCTTGAGGCTACCGGGCGTGTAGTAGATACCGGCGTGGACGACGCCGGAGTTGTGGCCGGTCTGGTGGGCCGCGACCCGGTCCTCCTTGTCGAAGACCACGACGCGGACGCCGGGGCGGCGGCGGGTGAGCTCGCGGGCGGTCGCGAGGCCCACGATCCCGGCCCCGACGACGCCGAACACCTCATCACCCATGTGCACACGCCGCCTTCGGTTTCGGGCCGGTTCGACCGGGGATGTCCCCCCAGTCGAGCCGACCCTACCTGCCGCAATCGCTTGCACGCACTCCCGGGGTGGCGCCGCCAAAAGAGTGAGTGTACAGTCATTCACATGAAGGAACGAGTGCTTTCCACGGCCGAGGAACGGCGTGGAGCGGTGGTGTCGAGCGCGATCGCGAGCTTCGCGCGCGGCGGGTTCCACACCGTCACCATCGCGGAGGTGGCCAAGCACGCCGGCATCTCCCCCGCGTACGTCTCGAAGCTGTTCTCCTCCAAGACGCAGCTGTTCGTCGCGGCGCTCGAGGAGTGCTACCGACGCATCGTGGACGCGCTGGAGCGCGGCGCCGAAGCGAGCGAGGACGACTCGCCCGACGCGGTGCTCGAGGCCATGGCCGCGGCGTACGCCGCGCTCATCGCCGACCGCGACCTGCTCGCGATCCAGGTGCACGCCCAGTCCGCCACCGCGGACCCGGTCATCGCCCGGACCGTGCGCCAGGGCATCGCGGAGCTGACCGAGTACGTCAGCGCCCGCTCCCGGGCCGACGGCCCTGCCGTGCAGCGCTTCATGGCCTACGGGCAGCTGTGCCACCTGCTCACCGCGATCGACGCGTTCGACTCGGACGCCGCGTGGGCCGAGACGCTCACCGAGGGCATGCACCACATGCCGGCCCGCCGACCTTCCTGACCGGACCGCGCCCCGACGGCAGAGGCCTGACGGGCGATTTTTTCAGCCGTATCAGTGAGTGACTAGCCACTCAACAACCTGAGGAGATCCATCATGAACACCGCTTCCCTGCACGTCGTCCTCGGCGCCGGACCCGCCGGGACCGCCATCGCCGCCGAACTCGCGCAGCGCGACCTCCCGGTCCGCCACGTCTCCCGCAGCGAGATCCCCGAGACCGACAAGCGGATCGAGCGGGCCACGGCCGACCTGTCCACTCCGGAGGCCGCCATCGCGGCCACGGTCGGCGCCTCGGTCGTCTACCACGCGGTCAACGTGCCGTACCACCTCCAGACCGAGGTCCTGCCGGGCATCACGACCTCGATCCTCATCGCGGCCGCGCACCACGGCGCACGCCTGGTCGTGCTCGACACGCTCTACCCGTACGGCGAGGCGGAAGGCGAGGCCATCACCGAGCAGACGCCCTGGGCCGCGACCAGCCGCAAGGGCCGGCTCCGCGCCGAGCTCGATCGGGAGTACCTTGCGGCGCACCGCAACGGCGATGTCAGCGTGGTGCTCGGCCGGGCCGCCGACTTCTTCGGACCGGGCGTGCTCAACTCCACCCTCGGCGGGGCGTTCTTCCCCGGCGCGATCACCGGCGGGAAGGTCCTCGGTCTCGGCGACCTCGCTCTGCCGCACAGCTACACGTACATCGGCGACGTCGCGCGCGGCCTCGTCGCCCTCGGCGCCGACCCGCGCGGCGACGGCCGCGTCTGGCACCTCCCGACCAACCCCGCGGTGTCGACGCTCGAAGTGCACCGGCTCGTCGAAACACTCGTCGGACGCGAACTGGACGTGGACGTCCTGGCCGAACTCGTCGCGTACGGACCCTTCGACGAGCAGTTCATCAACGAGTACCGCGAGATGTTCTACCAGCACCAGATCCCGCAGAACATGGTCTCGGCCGATTTCGAGGCGACCTTCGGGCTGCGGCCCACGCCATGGCGGGAAGCGCTCCAGGCGACGCTCGACTGGTACCGCGCCGCGTTCGGCGCATGAGCGCGCGCGGGCCGGGGCGGCCCCGGCCCGCCTCCGTTCAAGCGGTCGCGGCGGAGAGGATCAGAAGCGCCGAGCCGACGCCCGAGAGCACGAGGGTGGCGAGCTCGAACTGGCGCTGGTTGATGCGGTGGACGACGGCGCGGCCGATGAGCGCGCCGACCGCGATCGCCGGGATGAGGACGACCGCGGTGAGGAGCGTGTGCCAGGAGATGAGGCCGAGCCCGACGCTGAAGGGGACCTTGAAGAGGTTGACGGCGAAGAAGAACCACGCCATCGTGCCGAGGAAGCGGAGCTTCGGGAAGCCCGAGAGCATGAGGTACAGGACCATCACCGGCCCGGCCGCGTTCGCCATCATCGTCGTCGCGCCCGCGGCGACGCCGGCCCCGGCGGCGGCGCTCCGCCGGGCGAGGCCGCTCGGCGGCTGCGACGCCTCCGCCTTGGGGCGCAGGCGGTTCCAGAGCTGGAGGGCGAGCATGGCGAGGAGGATGACGCCGATGAGGAGCTTCATGAGCGTGTCGTCGACGAACCAGAGCACGACCGCGCCGCCCACGGTGCCGACGACGACCCAGGGAGCGAGCCGGCCGAGGACGCGCCATTCGACGTGCCGCGAGTAGAAGCGGATCGCGAAGAGGTCGGCGATGATGAGCACCGGCAGGAGCGCGCCGGTGGACTCCTTCGCGGGGAGCACGGTGGCGAACAGCAGGATCGGCAGCGACCCCGTCCCCGCGATGCCGGTCTTCGAGAAGCCGACGAGCGCCGCCGCGAGGGCCAGCATGGCCCAGGCGGCGGCGTCGGCTGGCAGTGCGGTCACAGGCGGAGCCGACCGTCGACGCGCTGCGGGACGCCGGCGTCGTCGCGCACCTCGGGCGGCAGCACCGACGCCGGCGCGTTCTGCCACGTCATGGGGCGCAGGAAGCGGCGGATCGCGGTGGCGCCCACCGAGGTGTGGAGCGTGTTCGTCGAAGGCCACGGGCCGCCGTGGTGCTGGGCCCACGAGACGAGCACGCCCGTCGGGAACTGGTCGAACACGAGCCGCCCGGCCAGCGGCTGGACGAGCGCCACGAGCGGCGCGAGGTCCGGGTCGTCCGCGGCGGTGTGGAGGGTGGCGGTGAGCGAGGCCGGGAGCGCGGCGAACGCGTCCCGCAGCTCGGCCTCGCCGCTGTAGCGGACGGCGACCGCGGTGGGGCCGAAGCACTCCTCCGCGACGGCGGGCGTGAAGTCCGCGGCGTCCACTTCGAGCAGACGCGGGCTGCCGAAGTGACCCTCTTGGGGCGCTTCGGCGCCGGCCGCGAGGGCCTTGACGCCGGGCGCGGCGGTGTAGGCGGCGGTGATGTCGCGGTAGGAGTCGGCGATGCGGGCGTTGAGGAGCGGGAACGCCGCGGTCTCGGCGATGAGGGACGCGGCCTCGCCCAAGAGCGCGTCGCCCTCGGACCCGGAGGGGACGAACACGATGCCGGGCTTGGTGCACAGCTGCCCGCCCGAGCCGGTTACGGAGGCGACGAGGCCGCTCGCGATCGCCTCGGGCCGCTCGGCGGCGGCCGCGGCGGTGACGATGAGCGGGTTGACGCTCGAGAGCTCGCCGTAGAACGGGATCGGCTCGGGGCGGCCGTTGATGATGTCGAGCAGGGCCTTGCCGCCGGTGAGCGAGCCGGTGAAGCCGACGGCCTTCACGGCCGAGTCGGCGACGAGGGCCGCGCCCGCCTCGGTGCCGAACACGATGCCCACGGTCCCTTGCGGCGCATCGACGTCCGCGCAGGCCTCGACCAGGGCCTCGTAGGCGAGCTGCGAGAGGCCCACATGCGAGTCGTGCGCCTTGACGATGACGGGGTTCCCGGCGGCGAGCGCCGAGACGGTGTCGCCCCCGGGCACGGAGAACGCGAGCGGGAAGTTCGAGGCGCCGAAGACGGCGACGGGCCCGAGCGGGACGAGCATGCGGCGCAGGTCCGGGCCGGGTCCCATCGGCGTGTCGGCGGCGTGGTCGATCGTCGCCTCGAGGTAGCCGCCGTCCTCCGCGACCTGGGCGAAGAACTCGGCCTGGTAGACGGTGCGGGTGAGCTCGCCGTTGAGGCGGGCCTCCGGGAGGCCGGTCTCCCGCCGGCCGAGGGCGACGACGGCGTCGCGGCGCGCTTCGAGGCGGGCGGCGACCGCGCGCAGGAGCCGGGCGCGGAACTCGCGGCCGCGGCGGTCGAGCTCGGGGGCGGCGGCCGCCGCGGCGGCGGTGATCCGCTGGACGTCCTCGAGCGAGGTCGGTTCGGCCGCGGCGACGGTGTCGCCGGTGCGCGGGTCGGTGCTGGTGATCGTCATCTCAGATTCCTTGCTGTGCAACGGTAGTGGTCAGGCCGGATGCGGAGTCGCCCAGTCGCTGTGGCCGAGGCGGCGGGAGATGGCGGCGGCGGTCTCGGCGACGAGGGGGCCGAAGGGCTCACGGGCGGCGTCCATGCGGTGGGTCGGCCCGGCGATGCTGATCGCGGCGGTGACGGTGCCGCTCTGGTCGAACACGGGCGCGCCGAAGCAGGTGCTGCCCGCGTCGAACTCGCCGTGCTCCTCGCTCCAGCCGCGCCGGCGCGCCTCGCCGACGGCGTCGCGGAGGCGGTCGCGGTCGGTCTCGGTCGCCTTCGTGTACGCCTCCATCGCGAGGTGCGCGACGGTCTCCTCGCAGCGGTCGGGCGCGAGCCCGGCGAGGAAGGCCTTGCCCACGGAGGTGGCGTGCAGGGGCCGGCGCGCCCCCAGTTCGGAGCGGACGTGCACGGCCTGGTGGCCGATCTCGCGGAAGACGAACACGATCTCGTCGCCGCTGAGCACGCCGAGGCTGACGGTCTCGCCGGTGCGCTCGGCGAGGTCGCGCAGCATCGGCGGGGCGACGGTGAGCACGTCCATGTTCCGGCCCGCCGCCATCGCCATCCGCGCGGCGGCCGGCCCGAGGCGCCAATGGCCGTCCGCCTGCGTCAGGTATTCGGCGGTCTCCAGGCGCTCGACGAGCCGGTAGACGGCGCTGCGGCTCACGCCGACCGCTTCGACGAGCTCGGTGGTGGTCGCCTTGCCGCGCATGGTGAGCACCTCGAGGATCTCGAGGGCCCGGTCGAGCGCGCCCTTGGGCGGCTCGGCGCGCGGCGTCACGCCCCCGACCCGAACCGCTCGGTGGCCGCGGTCCACTCCCGGGCCTGCTCGCTGAGGCTGAAGCCCAGACCCGGCCGGGCCGGGACGACCATGCGGCCGCCGGTGATCTCGAGCCGCTCGTTGAACAGCGGCTCCAGCCACTCGAAGTGCTCCACCCACGGGTCGTGCTCGTAGGCGGCGGCGAGGTGCAGGTGGATCTCCATGGCGAAGTGCGGGGCCATGCGGACGCGGGCGTGCTCGCCCAGCGACATGATCTTGAGGAACGGCGTGATGCCGCCGACGCGCGGCGCGTCCGGCTGGATGAAGTCGATGCTGCGATGGGCGATGAGGTCGGCGTGCTCGGCGACGCTCGTGAGCATCTCGCCCGTGGCGATCGGGGTGGCGAGCTCGCGGGCGAGGTCGGCGTGGCCGACCGCGTCGTACGCGTCCAGCGGCTCCTCGATCCACGTCAGCTCGAACGCTTCGAGCTTGCGCCCCATGCGGATCGCGGTGCTGCGGTCCCACTGCTGGTTGGCGTCGACCATGAGCGGGAAGTCGTCGCCCAAGTGCTCGCGGACGGCCGCGACGCGCCGCAGGTCGATCCGGGTGTCGGGCTGGCCGACCTTGATCTTGACGCCGCCGATGCCGCTCGCGACGGCTGCGCTCGTGTTCTCCAGGACCTCCTCGATCGACGAGGAGAGGAACCCGCCCGAGGTGTTGTAGCAGGCCACCGAGTCACGATGGGCGCCAAGGAGTTTGGCGAGCGGGAGCCCGGCGCGCTTGGCCTTGAGGTCCCACAGCGCGATGTCGAACGCCGCGATCGCCTGCGTGGACAGGCCGCTGCGGCCCACGGACGCGCCCGCCCACACCAGCTTCGTCCAGATCCGCTGGATGTCGTTGGGGTCCTCGCCGATCAGGTCGGGGGCGATCTCGCGGGCGTGCGCGTACTGGCCCTTGCCGCCGGCGCGCTTGGAGTAGCTGTAGCCGACGCCTTCGAGCCCGGCCTCGGTGCGGATCTCCGCGAACAGGAACGCGATCTCGGTCATCGGCTTCTGGCGGCCGGTCAGGACCTTCGCGTCGCTGATCGCGGCCTTCAGCGGCAGGATCGCGTGCGAGATCCGCACGGACGCGATGCGGTCGAGGCTCGCCTCGCCGCGCTGCAGGGCGCTGAAGTGGCGTTCGTTGACGGCGCTCGTCTCGGTGGCGCTCGTCCGGTCGAGGAAGGTGGATTCAGTGGACAAGGTCGACTCGCTCTCCTACGCTGGAAAGTCCCATTCATTGGGAATTCATATCGATGAATGGGACGTGACGAGCTTAGGCCAGGCCGGGGTGCGGCGCAAGGGGTCCGTGCCCGCGCCCGCCTATAGCGCCTCGATCGGATGAACGCATCCCTTAGGACCGCAGGTGAAACTGTCGGATACCCGACTTGCGCGCTCCAGCACGGCCGAAACGACACACCCGACTGCGACCATGTGCGGATGGCAACGATCACACCCCGTGCCGGCAACGGCGAGCCTCATGAAAGCGCCCACTCCCAGCCCTACACCCCGGCCGACCGCCCCCGGCTCATCCTCGTCACCGGCACCGCCATCGACGGCCAGACCCTCCGGAACCTGCGGCGCACCCGCGAGTTCGCCGCCGTCGTCCCCCTGGGCCCCAGCGAGTCCCGGCCCGGCAGCAGCGTCTGGGAGCGCTTCGCGAACCGGCCCGAGTTCGCCGAGCACTCGCCGTTCAAGATCCTCAGACTCATGCTCACCGCCGCCCTCGGAGACCTTCCCGGCGCCGACGAGCGCGCGCTCGGCTACGAAGCGCTCGCGCTCACCCGCGACAAGCCCAACCGGTTCCTCAACTGGCTCAACAAGGGCCGGACCGACGATCCGGGCGTCGAGGTCGGCCTCAACATCGGCGTCGCCTCCGTCCACCGGCAGATGAACCCCCGCGCGCTGCTGCTCGACCTCCGCTTCGGCAAGGCCCGCAAGCGCCTCATGAACCTGACCACGACCGAGGGCCGCTGGGACGTCACCTCGGTCCAGCAGGCGGCGCAGCAGCTCCCCGTCGGCGACGCCCCGAACCACCCCATCGCCGACCGCGCCCGCCAAGAACTCGTCGACATCTACCGCCGCTCCTTCATCGCCGACTGCGCGGTCAACGGCATCGAACTCGTCTTCGCCGGCGTCGGCGACGGCGACGAGGCCCACCGGCTCGCCTCCGAACTCAAGGCCGCCAGCCATGACCCCGCCGGCCAGCTCCATTACTACGAGCACCGCGACCCGAGCCAACGCCTGCACGCCCGTGAGGTCTTCGGGCAGGTGCGGGCGCTGCGCACCGGGCCCTCCCGCTTCGCCGAATGGGACCACTTCGGCGCCGCGGGGCTCGTCGACGCCGCGACGCCCCTCGTCCCGCCCAAGCCGCCCTGGCGCACCATCGCGTGGGCGACAGCGGCGGCGATGGCGGTCGTGCTCGCCGCGACCTTCGCGACCCTCTGGGCCACCGGCGAATTCGACGAGCCGCCCTGCGGCGAGCCCTTCGAGCGCGACCGGGCCAGCGGCGAATGCGAGCGCGTGAGCGAAGGCGCCGACTGCGTCAACCCGGAGCTCCGGCCCGCCTGCGAGGCCGTCGCCCGGCAGAACGCCGCCATCGGCGACCAGGACCACTTCACCGTCGCCCTGGCCCTCTCGATGACGTTCGAGGGCGACGACGCGAACTCCCCCGGCGACATCGCCAACCAGATCCAGGGGGCCGCCGCCGCGCAGGCGCTCATCAACGACAGCCAGTCGCCGAAGGTGCGGCTCCTCCTGACCGACCTGGGGCCCAGCAACTCCGAATGGGACGATGCGGCCGACGTGCTGCTCGACCTCCGCACCGAGCAGAACCTGATCGCCATCGCCGGGCTCAGCACCAGCTACGAGGCGACGCAGCTGTTCATCGAGCGCATGAACCGTGAAGGCCTGGTCGTCATGGGCTCGACCATCACCGGCGACAACATGCTCACCGGGAGCGGCGAGACGAACTCGGCGTTCCGGGTGGGCCCCACCAACACCCAGGAGGCGGAGGCGCTGGCGTCGTTCGTGCGCGAGCACGGCGACCTGTGCTCGGTGTTCAACGTGAGCGACACCGACCGCAGCTACGACTACGCCATCACGCTGAACCAGGCGTTCCAGGCGCAGCAGGCGGCGGAGGGGTGCGCCGACGCGCCGCGCCCGTTCACCTACAACGGCTCGGACATCGCGGAGGTCAACCAGTCGCTGTTCGAGGAGACGGTGACGGCGATGTGCGACGAGATCCAAGAGGACTCGTACCTGTTCTTCGCGGGGCTCTCGCGGTTCGCCCTGCCCTCGCTCATCCGGAGCCTGATCACGCGGAAGGGGTCGTGCCTGGAGCACCGGATCACGATCATCACCGGGGACAACGCCTCGTCGGTGCCGCGCGACCGCTCGCTCGTGGCCGACCTGCGGGCCGCCAATGTGGACCTGTACTACATCGGCCTCGCGCACCCGGACCAGTGGGCGGCGGCCGGTGAGGAGCACCGGCACTCGTCGGAGCAGATGAAGAGCGCCGTCGACCAGCTGCTGCACCAGTTCGGGACGGAGGCGAACCTGGCGAACGGCCAGGCGCTCATGTCGTTCGAGGCGGTCTGGCTGACCGCGCTCATAGCGCAGGCCCAGGGCCCCACGGTCACCGCCGACTCGCTCGCGGACGAGCTGCGGGACTTCAGCGGGATCACGGCCACCGGACCCCTCGAGTTCGACGACAACGGCAACCCGGTCGGCAAGACGCTGACGGTCCTGGCGGCCACGACCGACGTCGAGGACCCGGTCGAGGTGATCGCGCTGGTCACCTCGTGAACGCGGCGGGCGCGGCCCGCGGGCCGCGCCCGCCGCGCGGACGTCAGGTGATGCGGTCGACCTCGTCCTCCATGTCGCCCACGGCCGGCTCGCCCGCGGTCTCGTACTCGAGCTTGAGCGTGCCGTTCGCGAAGATCCGGGACTCGGTCAGGCGCAGGGCCGTGGGCACCGCGCCGTCCGCGAAGACGCGCTTGCCCTGGGCGAGCACGAGCGGGTAGACCCACAGGTTGAGCCGGTCGACCAGTCCCTCCCGCAGGAGCGACTGGACGAGGTCGAGGCTGCCGATGACGTGGACGTGGTCGTGGCGGGCCTTGAGGCCGGCCACGGCCTCGGCCAGGCCGCCTTCGAGGAGGCTCGCGCCCTCCCAGCTCAGCGGGGGTTCGAGGGTGCGGGAGGCGACGTACTTGGGGACGCGGTTCATGAGCTCGGTGAAGTCGAACTCGGCGGGGGCCGTGGGCCAGTAGCCCGCGAAGATCTCGTAGGTGCGGCGGCCGAGCAGCAGGGCGTCCATGCCCTTGGCCTGCTCGAATATGAAGTGCTCCTCGTCGCGGTCGATGAGCGGCGCCTGCCAGCCGCCGTACTCGAAGCCGCCCTCGGGGTCCTCCTCGGGCGCTCCGGGCGCCTGCGCGACGCCGTCGACGGACATGAACTCGGTGACGATGAGCTTGCCCATGGTCTGCTCCTCTGCTTCGTGTTCCTTTCAATGGAGACGACGCCGCGGGCGGGGAATCATCGGCGTCAGCCCTGCAGCGGCTCGCCGGTCTCGAGGAGGGTCTTGAGGCTCGAGACCAGTTCCGGCCAGCCCTCGATCACCATCTCGCGCACCCTGCTGCCGGGCTCGAAGCCGTCGTGCGTGACCTTGAGCCGGACCGTGCCCGCGCCGGGTTCGAGGTCGAACGCGACCTGCGAGCGCGGTTCGGCCGCGATGGCGGCGAGCGCGTCCTCCCCCACGCGGGCGCGTCGGGCCCACTCGGGGGTGAACGCGTGCCAGGTGTAGGCGAGGCGGCGGGGCGGGTCGGCCTCGAGCACGCGCTGGCCGGGGTCGGCGATGCTGACGCCGCGTTCGGCCCAGGTCATCGGCGAGCCGGGGGCCCAGTCGGTGTCGAAGGACAGGCCCCAGTACCGCTCGGTGAACTGGGGTTCGGTGAGTGCCCGCCACAGCTCTCTCGGCGTGGTCTTGATCCGTGCCAGGTAGACGAACGCGTCGCCGCCCATGCCGGTCTCCTCCCGTCGGCGTCCCGGTCCAGCCTAGGCGCGATCGCGGTGTGAGGGGGCGCATCCGGGCCGGAGACCGGTGGTCTCCGGCCCGGGGGTGTTGCGGTGCAGGTCTAGCGGCCGCGGCCGAGCTGGGCGTGGACGTCGATGTAGCGGGGCCGGTAGAGGCCGGCGTCCGCGTAGAGGTCGTCGGGGTTGAAGCTGTTGACGTTGTAGGAGATGACGAGGGTGTCGCCGTCGCCGAGGCCGGGGTGGGCCTTGGCGTTGTAGGTGAAGACGTTCCCGCCGGTCTCGGGGGTGGTGTAGAGCTCGGTCTTGCCGGTGTAGGGGCCGGTGAGCTCGCTGCTTCGGTACATGACGATCTTGGCGCTGAGCGGTTCGGTGGCGTCGCCGGTGACGAGCGTGAACGCGCCCTGGAAGCGGGACACGCTGAACTCGTTGGAGACGCCCTCGAGGATGCGGCTGGAGACGGCGGGGTCGGTGCCCCAGGTTCCGGCGTCGAAGTACTCCCAGCCGGCGGTGTTCAGCGAGCCGGTGGGGACGCGGGCGAGGTGGGCGTACTTCTGGGCCTGGTTGTCCTCGACGCCGAAGATATAGGTGTAGCCGTCTTCGGGGTCCTCGTAGATCGCCGAGCCCCAGTTGATCAGGGAGTTCTCGCCGACGGGCGAGTCGGGCAGGTCGGTGACCGAGACGAGCCGCATGTCGGCGGGGTCGAGGGTCGCGACGGCGTTGCCGGTGAACTTGAAGTCGAAGACGCCGCTGCCGGTCTTGACGAACTCGAGGAGCATGACGCGGAGCATGCCGTTCTCCACCGTGGCGTCCCCGAACCAGTACCAGCGCTGCGTCTCGTCGGCGCCGGTGACTTTGACGAGGGATTCGGGGGCGGCCTCGGTGCCGCCGGTGTAGGTGGTGAGCGTGCCGTCGTCGTCGACGATGATCGAGTTGTGGAGGAACGGCGAGTCGGCGGGTCGGCCGCCGTTCTCGTCGACCTCGCCCATGAACGTGTCGGAGTAGATCCACGCGGTGGAGCCGTCGGGGAGGTCGACGCTGTACGCGGAGTCGGCGCCGGTCCAGCGTCCGGCGGTGTCGGCGTAGGTGCCGAAGCGTTCGGTGAGCTCGGTGTTGATCTCGGCGGTGATGCTCGCGGCGCAGGGGGCCGGGGCCGCGTTCGCGGCGGTGAGCGGTATGACGGCGGCCGCGAGGCCGGCGGCGGCCGCGAGGGTGAGCGAGCGGTGGGTCATGGTCTGCTCCTTTGCAGGGATCGGTCGGAGGGGATCGCTCAGGTGGCGTGCTGGTCGATGACGCGGCCGTCGGCGTGGACGTCCACGAGCCGGTCGCCGATGCGCAGGCCGCGCAGGACGGCATGGGGATCGAGGGCGGCGATGCACGATTTCGACGTGTCGAGTCCGTCCGAGCCGGGCTTCGGGTCGACGCCGAAGAACGACTCGATCACCAGGGCCGCATAGGCTCCGGCCGAGGAGCAGGCCCAGTCGATGATGTACGGCAGCTGCGGCGGGGCCTTGCGCGCGCCGCCGTTCACGGCGGGCATCGCCTCCTCGGTGAAGTGCGCCTGGCCGGGCGGGCCCTGGTTCGCGGAGCGGGCCAGGCCCGGGAGCCAGTCGAGGGCGGCCTCGGGCGCGCCGAGTGCGACGAGGGAGCGGGCCGCGTCCGCGGGCCAGGCCGGGTAGGCGCCGTTCCACTGGTGGTCGGGGCGGGGGCTGAAGCTCGCGTCGGGATCCCAAGGGGACAGTGAGCGGAGCCAGGCCTCCGTCTGGAGCTCGCGTCGGAAGAACGCGACCATCTCGGCGCGGGTGCCCTCGTCGAGGTCGGCGGCGATGCTCGTGCCCACCACGCTGAAGTCGTAGACGTGGCGGACCGGGACGCGGGTGCCGTCCGGCTGGCGCGCCGCGAAATGCCCGGTGCCGGGCAGGTAGAGGTCGGCGACGGCCTTGACGAGCGCGTCGGCCTCGGCGGCGAGCGCGGCGGCGCCGTCGGTGTCGCCCTGGGCCGCAAGGATTGCCGCGACGGTGCGGAGGTTCCACACGTTCGCCGCGTTCAGGCTCGCGACCTCGTGGGTGTAGGAGCTGACGCATTCGAGGAGGTTGTCGATCTCGCCGTAGTCGGCGAGGGGCCCCGAGCCGCGCAGCGACTGCCAGGCCAGCGCCCATTCCCGCAGGTGCTCGCGGACGGGCCGCCCGCCGAGGGTCTCGTCGAGCAGGGCGGTGTCGCGGGTGTAGCGGAGGTAGTCGTGAACGAGGCGGGTCATGGCGTGGTCGTTGACCGAGTACCAGCGGCCGACGGGGCTGCCGGTGAGCGAGGAGGTGCCGAAGTGGGTGTGGATGTCGGAGTCGATCCAGTGGCGCAGCTGGCGTTTCATGACGGCGGGGTCGAGGAGGGCGTGCGCGGTCGAGCTGAGGCTGTAGTCCCAGATGAAGGTGGTGGTGGCCCAGTAGTTGGGCATGAGGGTGTCGTAGCTGCGACCGAGGACGTTGCCTTCGAAGTCGCGGCGGAACCAGATGACGCCGAGCGCGCCCCACCAGTAGAGGCGCCGCAGCGCTTGGGAACTGGTCTCGAGGACGGGCAGGTGGCCGGAGAACTCTTCGTTGCCGGGCCGGAACGCGGCGTCGAGCTGGCGGTTCCAGAAGGCCTCGGCCGCGGCGACGACGGCGGGGAGGTCGGCGGCGACGCGGTCGAAGGCCGCGTTCGCGGCGTCTGCGGTGGTGCCGATGGCGTGGACGTAGCCGAAGCGGGCGGTCTGGCCGGGGGCGAGTTCGAGATGGACGGTGACCTCGCCGCCGCGTTCGATGCCGCCGATGCCGGTCTCGTGCTCGCCGGCCATCGGCGCGATCCCGGAGAGGCGCACGTCGGCGGCGGTGTCGACGCCTTGGACGCTCCAGGCGGTGCCGGCGCGGTCGGTGAAGGCGAGGCGGCGCTCCCCTGCGGTGGCGCGGTTGCGCTCCTCGGGGGCGACCGCGTCGAGCCAGGCCCCCTCGGACCGGGCGGCCCCTGCGGCGAGGCTGAGCGTGATCGGCACGGCCCGGGGCCGGTCGCCGGTGTTGGTGGCGCTGATGTCGATGGCGATCGCGGTCTCGCCAGGGGCGCAGACGGTGACGGTGGCGAGGTCGAGGCCGGGGAGGGTGACGCTGCGACGCACCCGGTCGGGGCGCCATTCGTGGGTGATCGGCGCGCCGTAGGACTCGAGGAGGCGGCCGTCGACGAAGCACGCGGCGGTGCGGGTGAGGCCCTGCGAGACCGGCGGGAAGGTGACGGCGCTGACGGCGGTGAGGTCGTGGTCGACGCGGGCGGTGCCGAGGAAGTTGGTGAGGCCGCTCGGTGCGACCATGTCGTCGTAGTGGTGCGTGGCGGGGTCGGCCGCCAGGTCGTCCACGGTAGGTATGAGACGCATGGAGACTCCTAGTACTGCCCGAGGGCGAGGCCGCGGGCGAAGAACTTCTGCGTGAACAGGAACAGGACCACTGTGGGCAGTGAGACGAGCAGGCCGCCCGCGAGGACCGTGGACATCTGCGCGCCGCCGTAGGTGCTCTGCATCCCGGCGAGGCTGGTCACGATGGGCCGCACCGTGTCGGACTGGCTGAGGACCAGGCCGAGCAGGAAGTCGTTCCAGATGAACGTGGCCTGCAGGATGAAGACCGCGACGAGCGCGCTCGAGGCCATCGGCAGGTAGACGCGGGCGAAGATGCGCCAGGGGGTCGCGCCGTCGAGCACGGCCGCCTCGAAGACGCTGTGCGCGATGCCGGTGAAGAAGTTGCGCATCACGAACGCCGAGAACGGGATCGAGATGGCGGTGTAGACGACGACCATGCCGAGCCGGGAGTCGAACAGGCCCACGCGCGAGTAGGCGTCGAACAGCGGCAGCAGGATCATCTGGAGTGGGAACACGGTGCCGCCGAAGATCGCGACGAACCAGGCGAAGCCGTGCCGCAGCCGGAGCGCGACGATCGCGAACCCGGCCGCCGCGCCCACGACCACGGCGATCGCGGGCGAGACGACCGCGTAGAGCAGGGTGCTCGCGGCGCTCTCGGCGAGCCCGGAGAGGCGCACCGCCTCGGCGATGTTGGCGAAGAGCGAGAAGTCGGTCGGGAGCCAGGACTCCTTGGAGGTGAACGTCTCCGGCGCCTTGGCGGCGTTGACGAGCAGCAGGTACACCGGGAGGAGCCAGAGCGCGCCGAGGACGGCCAGGACCGCGGTGCGGATGATGCGGACTGTGCTTTTGAACGGCATGTCAGACCCCGTGCTTGCTGGACAGCTGCTGGCGCAGGTAGAGGATCGAGGCCGCGAGCGTGACCGCGGTGAGGAACACGGCGATGGCCGAGCCCAGGCCGTACTCGCTGTTCACGAACGTCTCCTTGTACATCGTGAGGGCGAGGGTCTCGGAGGCCCGGCCGGGACCGCCCTTCGTCATGCCCTGCACGATGTCGAAGGTCTTCAGGCTCGCGACGATCGAGAGGCCGACGACGACCGCGGTGAGCGGGCGCAGCATGGGCCACAGGATGCTCCTGAAGAGGCGGAGCCCGTTCGCGCCGTCGACGCGCGCGGCCTCCAGGGGCTCCTTGGGGATCGACTGGAGGCCGATCGTGAACAGGAGGGCGTTCACGCCGACGCCCTGCCACGCGGTCGCGAAGATCATCACGACCGTGTTGAGCGGGGCGTCGACGAGCCAGCGCGGCGTGTCGCTGACGCCGAAGGCGGCGAGCGCCTGGTCGAGGGCGCCGTCGCCGGAGAGGATGAACGACCAGATCACGCCGACCCCGATGCCGGAGAGGGCGTACGGGATGAGGAACGGCAGGCGCAGCCAGGTGCCGCCCTTGAGGTTCCAGGTGAGCAGGGCGACGCCGAGTCCGATCCCGACCGGTACGAGGAGGGTGCCCGCGACCCACAGCAGGGTGTTGAGCACGGAGCCGAGGAAGTCGGGGTCGTCGAGCATCTCGACGTAGTTCGCGAAGCCGACCCATTCGGGGTCGCCGAGGCCGTTGTACTCGGTGAGGCTGAGGAACGCGGTCCACAGCAGCGGCAGGTAGAGCAGCACGGCCACGAGGATCACGCCGGGCGCTGCGAACCCGGCCGCGGACCGCTGGAACGGGTCCTTCGGGCGGCGGCCGCGAGGGCGCCGCGGGGCGGTCTGGTCGGACGTCATGCGGCGCTACCCCTGGTCTGCCCAGTAGTCGTCGGCCTCGGCCTGGATGGTCTCGAGGAACGGGAGCGGGTCTCCGGGGTTGGCGATGAACGCGCCGAACTGCTCGAGGGCGACGGTGAGGATCGGCGTGGGCGTGGCCTCGTAGTAGCGGTCGTAGGCCTCGTAGCCGTCCCCGGCGACGGTGGTGCCGAGCTCTTCGAGCATCGGGTCGGCGACGGTGGCCTGCGGGTTGAAGGCGACGTCGCCGCGGGCGGCGCTCCACGCGGTCTGGGCGTCGGGCGACATCCACCACTTGGCGTACTCGAGGCCGAGGGTCTTCTGGCTGGAGTTCTCGGCGACGCAGAGCGGCCCGGACTCGACCGCGACGGGGGTCTTCTCGAGGTCGGGGTTCACGGCGGGGATGACGAACATGTCGTAGTCCTGGCCTGAGACCATGCCGGCGCCGTCGAGGGAGCCGTTGAAGAACGACCCGAAGTTGATCATCGCGAAGTCGCCCTGTTTGAGGCCGACGGCGGGGTCGACGGTGCTGCCGGCGTCGCTGAACCAGCCGGCGTCCTGCTGGTCGCGCCAGGTCTCCATGATCTCGACGATGCGCGGGTCGGTGTACTCGACTTCACCGGTGGCGAGTCCGTTGTAGAGCTCGGGGTCGGTGCCGGCGACGAGCTGCTGGAACCACGGGAAGGTGAAGAGGGTGCTGGTCTGGTAGTACGGGGTGATGCCCGCGCCCGCGAGCTTCGCGGCGGCGGCGTCGAGCTCGGCCCAGGTGGTGGGCTCGGCGATGCCCTGCTCGTCGAAGATGGTCTTGTTGTAGTACATGACCCAGTAGGCGATGTTCATCGGGACGCAGTACTGCTTGCCGTCGAAGGTGTAGGCGGCCTTGAGGTCTTCGCCGATCCAGCCCTGGTCGACGGCCTCGGTCCAGATGTCGGTGGTCTCGGCGACGAGGCCTTCGTCGACGAGTTCGGCGAGCGAGGGACCGGTCTGCCAGGTGAACAGGCCGGGGCTCTTGTCGGTGCGGAAGGACTGCTTGATGAAGGCGTCGTACTGGGCCGCGTCGGAGTAGCCGGTGGTGTTGAGGCTGATGTCGACGTCGGACTCGCTCTGGGCGTTCAGCTCGTCGAAGTCGGGCTCCCAGGCGGCCTTGTTGGTGTAGAAGTCGAGCGTGCCGGTGGTGGCGCCGTCGTCTTCGCCGCCGCCGCCGCACGAGGCGAGCAGCAGGGAGGCGGCCGCCGCGGTGGCGGCGAGGGCGATGGGGGTCTTCCGGGATCTCATGGCGAACTCCTTTGTTCCAGGGGTGGGGTCGGTGGCGGTTCAGGCCTCTTGTGTGCCGCGGACGGAGGCTTTGACGGTCCCGAAGCGTTCGCTGCGGGAGCGGGCCGTGCGGCGGATGACGTAGGGGCCGACGGCGGCCGGGACGATGAACGTCTCGGCGTAGTGCACGGTGTAGGGCGCGAAAGCGTTTGTGGGGCTTATGATCTCGACTTCGTCGCCTTCGACGAGGTTGAGGACGTTGACGGTGCCCTGGGTGTCGTGGGCGGCCTGCTCGGAGAACCAGTGGCGGCGGACCTCGATGAACTCGAGCTCGTGGAGTCCGGTGCGCTCCTCCACCACATCGCCGTCGCGGGAGACGACTTCGACGCGGTTGACGAGGTTGGCCTCGGTCCAGGCCGTGTCGCGCTTCCAGACGAGGTTGCGTTCGCCGTGGTCGATGTGGACGGGCCGGGGCACGCCGTCGAGGCCGAGGCGGCCCCAGTCCCAGAGCTTGAAGGTGAAGATGAACGGGGTCGCGGAGATCTCGAGGACCATCGAGTTCGCGCCCGAGCTGTGGATGGTCCCGGCGGGGATGAGGAAGTGGTCGTGCTTCTTGGCGGGGAAGGCGTTCACGTAGTCCTCGGCCGGGAAGGGGCGGTCGCCCGTGGCGGCGGCGCGCAGGTCGGCGAGCATGGCCTCCTGGTCGACGCCGTCCTTGGTGCCGAGGTAGACGACAGCGTCGTCCCCGGCGTCGAGGAGGTAGTAGGACTCGTCCTGCGTGTAGTGCATCCCGAAGGTCCGCTGGATGTAGTCGGTGAGCGGGTGCACTTGGAGGGAGAGGTGGCCGCCCTCCATGGTGTCGAGGAAGTCGAACCGGATGGGGAACTCGGCGCCGAACCGGGCGTAGGTGCGCTCGCCGAGGAGCGCTTCGGGTTGGGAGAGCACGAGGTCGAGCGAGGGGATCTCGACGATCGCGCCGTCGGCGTCTTCGAGTAGGAGCGAGTTCTCCTCGGGCACGCAGTCGAAGCACCACGCGTAGTTCGGCTTCGAAGGGTCGAGGTCGAGCTTGCGCTTCATCCACTGGCCGCCCCACACGCCGGGGTCGAAGAACGGGACGACCCGCAGGGGCGCGTGCGCGGCGTTCGCGAGCCCGGTCCGGAAGGCCTCGCCGGTGATCATGCCGGCGGCCCGGCCGTCGGGCTCGGCGGCCCCGATCGCGTTGGCGTCCAGGACGAAGTCGAGCCGGTCGAACAGGGTGGTCTTGTGCCGGTCGGCGACGCGCCATTCGACGAAGAACCCGCGCTTGTACTTGCGGAGCCGGTCCTCGTCGGGGTTCTCGGCCCGCCAGTTGGGGGCCCCGGCCCGTTGGCGCAGTTGGAGTTCCCAGCGGGCCATGTCGGCGAGGACGAGCGCGTAGGGGGCGGCGAGGCGGCGGGCGACGAGGTCGGCGCCCCAGCCGAGGAGCACGGTGGGTTCGGCGGCGCCGTCGGCTTCGACGGCGAGCTTGTCGAGGCGCTCGGGGTCGTAGAAGGCGTCCACGGTGGCGTGGGAGAGGACGCCGAAGACGCGGTCGTCGGTGAGGTTGTCGGCGAAGCGCGCGTTGATCTGGGCGAGCGGGAGTGCGGCGTCCGCTTCGACGTCGACGATCCGCCAGCGCGGCAGGGCGTCGGCGATCGCCTTGGCGAGGAGCGGGAGGTCGGCCCCCGGGTAGGCGTCGACGACGAGGAGCGGCGCGCGGTCGGCGGCTTTGGCGGCGGCCGTGTCGGCGGCGGCGGTCCAGGCGGCCGCGCCGTTGAGGACGCGGGCGCCGGAGGGCAGCGGGACGGTCGGCTGCTTCTCGTACTGTCCGATGGGGGCGGTGGACACTGGTGCTCCTTCAGGTTCGGGGTGCGGCGGCGAGGACGGCGAGGCCGCGCAGCACCGAGAGGTCGGGGCGTTCGGGGACGATGAAGGCGGGCCGGTGCGAGCTGGTCCAGAGATGCCGGCGGACATAGGCTTCGATCGGCTCGGCGACGGCGGCTCCGGCGCGCATGATGCCGCCGGAGAGGATCACGACCGCGGGGTCGTAGGCGTGGCAGAGGGACACGGCGGTGGCGCCCCAGGCGCGGACGGCGCGCTCGCGCAGGGCGAGGGCCGCGTCGTCGTTTGTTTCGAAGAGCGCCTTGACATCGGTGACGGCGTCGCCGCGCACCGCGAGGTCGCGGCGCAGCGCCCAGGCCCCGGCGATCGATTCGGCGCAGCCGATGTTGCCGCAGTTGCACTGGTCTCCGGCGAAATCGACGGTGAAGTGCCCGCCGAGGACGCCCGCGTGGTCGTGCGCTCCTCTGAGGAGGGTGCCGTCGATGATCGCGGCGGTGCCGATGCCGGTGCCGAGGGCCATGAGGACGGCATCGCGCGCTCCGGCGGCGGAGCCGTTCGCGGTCTCGCCGACGAGTGCGGCGCGGGCGTCGTTCTCGATCACGGCCGGGAGCCCGAAGGAGGCGCGGGCCCAGGCGACGAGGTCGAGGCCGTCGAGTCGGGGGTGCTTGTCGTGGGCCTTGACCATGCGGCCGGCGGCGCGGTCGACGATGCCGGGGACGGCGATGCCGACGGCGGCGGGGCTGAGGCCGGCGGCCAGGCCGCTCGCGGCGGCGGCCGCCGCTTCGAGGTCGCCGGGGCCGACGGGGACGGTCGCGGTGCGCACGGGCTCGCCCCGGTCGAGGACGCCGAGCTTGATCTCGGAACCGCCGAAGTCGATGCAGAGCTCCATCGCCCGCCTCCTTCCAGTCGCGCGGCCTTGCGGTTGGTAACGTTACCAACCCCTGGTGCCGTTTGGCAAGCATGCAGCTCAGCGGTACTGCGACCTCAGGGATGGGCGATGGTGACGGGCAGTTCGACCGTCGTCGCCCCGGGTTCGGCGGTGCCCTCGAGCCGCGCGAACAGCAAGGTGGCGGCCTCGCGGCCGAGCAGGCGCGCGTCGTGGTCGATCACGGTGACGGGCACCGGCATGAGCTCGGAGAGCTCGAAGTCGTCGAAGCTCACGACGGCCGGACGCGGCCCGGGGAGGCCGTCGCGGATGCGCCGCCCGATCTCGCGCAGCGCGCCGATCGTGTTGCGGTTGTTGGCGCTGAAGATCGCCGTCGGCGGCTCGGGTCGGTCGAGCATCGCCCGTGCCGCCCGACTCGCCGCCTCCACGTCCTGCTGGTCCCGGGCGATGATCGCCGGGTCGATCGGCGCCCCGCGCTCGGTCATCGCCCGCTCGTAGCCGCGGAACCGGCGCTCGCCGGTGAACACGGAGCTGCGGTTGCCGAGGAAGCCGATGCGGGTGTGCCCGGCGTCCAGGAGCGAGACCGTGCCCCGGTAGGCGCCGCCCACGTCGTCGAGCAGCACGGTGTCCACGTCGAGGCCGGGCACGCGGCGGGAGGCGAGCACGAGCGGCACGTCGCCCAGCCGCTCCTGCTGCAGGTGCGCGGCGTCGCCGCTGGTCGGCACCAGGATGAGGCCGTCCACTTGGCGGCCGATGAAGTCGCTCACGAGCTGGCGCTCGCGCCCGGGGTCCTCGCCGGTGTTGCCGAGGATGATCCGCCGCCCGTGCTCGGCGGCGACCTCCTCGACGCCGAGGGCGAAGTTCCCGTAGTACGGGTTGGCGAGGTTGGTGATGGCGACGCCGATGAGGCCGCTGGGCTGGCCGGGCCGCAGGCTCCGCGCGTTCTCGTTGCGGTAGTAGCCGAGTTCGGCCACGGCCGCCATCACCCGCTGCTGGAGGTCGGGCCGCACGTTGACCCCGCCCGCGAGCGTGCGTGACACGGTCATCGGGCTGACCCCCGCGAGCGTGGCGACCTCTTTGATCGTCGGCTGGCGCGCGCCCCGCGATGTCGACATGCCCGCCCTCCTCTGCGTCGGCGCCAATCCTATGCGAACCCGCGCCGCAGCGCCGGTCTAGAGTCGCCCGGTCCCCTATCGAGAGGCAGGTCCCCATGCGCACCCTCTACGTCGTCACACACCCGCAGGCGACGCACCACGTCGACGGCATCGTCGGCGGCTGGCACGACTCGGACCTCACCCCGGCCGGAGTCGAAGCGGCCGGACGCATCAGCGAGGCGCTGCGGACCGCGATCCCCGGCGACGCCGCAGTGGAGCTCTACTCCTCGGACCTCAAGCGCACCAGCCAGACCACCGAGGTCATCGGGAAGCGGTTCGAGCTGGAGCCGGTATACGACGCGCGGCTGCGGGAGAAATCCTTCGGGGTCGTCGAGGGCCGACCAAAAGCGGAATGGGAACGCCGCTTCACCCCGCCCCCGGTGGACGGCGATCGGATGGCGCATCGGACCATTCCCGGCTCGGAATCGACAACCGAAGTCGCGCAGCGCATCTACAACGCCGTGGCGGCGATCGCGCAGCGTCCGTGCGAGCACCAGATCGTCGTCACCCACGGATTTGCGCTCACCTTCGTGGTCGCCGCGTGGATCAGGATGCCGGTCGAATCGCTCGGCTACGCGGTGTTCAAGGCGAAGTCCGGCAGCATCACCACCCTGCACGAGGATGACCTCTACCGCAGTCGCGTCGTGGTGTCGCTCGGCGATACGGCGCATCTGTCCTAAAGCGGCACAACCGGTTCGGGAGGGGTCCCGGAACGATGCGGATATTTTCGGGCGCAGGTGGGCCGATCAGGGCCAACCTTACCTTCACCCCGAAAGGATTCACAGTGGACAGGAAGCGGAAGCACCTCATCCGCCTCGGCGCCGGCGTCGCCGCCGGCCTCGGCGCCGTGGCCCTCGCCTGGACCGGCGTCGCCGCGAACGCCGAAGAGCCGGAGGCCGGGGGCGACTTCGAAGCCAAGATCGTCGGCGGCGAGGCCGCCGAAGAGGGCCAGTACCCGTGGCTCGTCAGCCTCGTCTACTCGGACGACGGCACCCCGTTCTGCGGTGGCTCGGTCATCGCCGAAGATGTCGTGATCACCGCCGCGCACTGCGTCGAAAGGCTGTCGGGCCCCGACGACGTAGTGGTGTACTCCGGCTCGGTCGACCTCGAGTCGCCGAACATCGTCGAGACCGAAGTGACCGACATCCACATGGCCCACGACTACAACGAGCCGGTCGACCTCGCCAACGACTGGGCGCTCCTGCGTCTCGACGAGGCCGTCGACGTCGAGCCGATCGAGGTGGGCACCGAGCCCGAGGAGTTCGACGTCCTCGAGACCGCGGGCTGGGGCGACCTCGGCAACGACACGTACCCGACCGTCGCCCGCTGGGTCGAGGTCCCGTTCGTCAGCGACGACGACTGCGAGGACGCCTACCCCGGTGAGGTCGACGCGCAGACCATGCTCTGCGCCGGCGACCTCGAGAACGGCGGGGTCGACTCGTGCGACGGCGACTCCGGCGGTCCGATCATGGTCCGCACGGACGAGGGCCTGATCCTCGTGGGCATCGTCAGCTGGGGCGACGGATGCGCCGTGGCTGGCAACCCCGGCGTGTACGCCGAGGTCGCCGACTTCAACAGCGCGATCGACGACGTCCTGGACGACTGGTCCTGACACTGAATGACGGGCCGCGGCCGCGCCATCGGGTGCGGCCGCGGCCCGTCGCGTCGTCAGTCCCCCGGTGCTTCGCGGGTCTTCGCGAGCTGCGTCCGGATGATGCGGGTCCAGCCGACGGTCGCCACCGCGGCGATGCCGCCGTAGAAGAGGATCGCGAGCAGGACCGGCAGCGCGGTCCAGGACGAGTTCGCGGCGGCCACGACGAGGGCGTAGCCGGTGAACGCGAGCAGGGCGGCGGCGATGCCGCCGAAGGTGATGAAGGTCTGGAGCCTGAGGAAGCGGCTCTGACCCGCGAGTTCACGCACCGCGACGGCCGCGCGGTGGGCGATGTCCCCGTGCATCTCCTGGAAGCCGGCCAGGGCGACCACGCGCTCCTCCAGGATCGTCACCGACCTGGACCGGATGAGGGCCGCTCTCACCAGGATCTGGTGGTGGGCGTGCATGAACCAGAGCGGAGCGGCGCTGAACGCGGCGACCCATTCGCCGCCGATCGGCCGCTCGCCGCCGAGCGCGATGATCGCCAGCCCGAGGTAGGTGATCTGGATGGCCAGGAGCGCGAGGCGCTCACCGGCGAGCGTGGACAGCTTCTCGCGGTCGGTCGTGTACAGCGCGAGGAGCGCGTCGAGGTCGCCTGCGGGTTCGGGGGTGCGGGCCGCCATGTGAGGTCCTTCGGTGGAGGTGTCGGCACTCACTTCGCACTGTACTGCGCCCCAGCGACATCGGGACGGGTCAGTCGACGACGAGCCATTGGCGGCCGTCGCGCAGTTCGCGGACGATGTCGAGCTGGCCCGCGTGGCCGGCGGTGTCGGTGATGACGTGCAGCATGACCTCGCGGAACGCCCCGATCCGCCAGGGACCGTAGCGATCGGGCCACCAGGCCGGGCCGGCGTCGAGGGGCCGCGCGGCCACCGCCTCGTCGCCGAGGGCCGCCTCCCGCCGGTACAGGTCGAAGACCTCGGCGGGCGAGAGTTCGGGCGGGGCGGTCCACGCCCCGCCGTCGACGGCGAACGAGTCGATGGCGTCCCGCTCGCCGCCCATGACCGCGCGGAGCCAGAACCGCTCCACGTCGATCGCGAGATGATGGACGAGGTCGAGGCAGCTCCAGCCCGAGGGCACGGCCGGTTCGCGCAGCGCCTGCTCGTCGAGGCCCGCGAGGATGCCGAGGACGTGCGCGCGCTGCATCTCCTGGCGCCTGACCAGGGCCGCGCGTTCGGGTTCGGGGTTCACGATGGCTCCGTTCCGTATGCCGCGGGCCGTTCGCCCGCTAGGGATCAGACGAGACCCGGGGGCGGTATTCATCGGTTTTTCCGGAGGCGGCGCGGTGGGATCCTTTGTTAGTGTTCGAGGCCGAACTTTCGGACCTGGGAGGGTTCATGGCCGTCGCCCGGCTCACCTCACGCGACATTCGCAGCGAATCGCGGCTCGTGGTCACGCGGGCGCTGCTCGCGGCGGGCGAATCCACCCGCGGTGACCTGGCCGAGGCCACCGGCCTGAGCCTCGGCACCGTCTCCACGATCGTCCAGGACCTGCTCAAGTACGGCATCCTCGCCGAGACGGGCCCGCTGCCCGTGACCGTCGGGCGCCCGACCACCGGGCTGCGGCTCGACCCCGACCGCGGCCGGGTCGTCGGCTTCTACCTCGAGGACCGGTACCTGGAGGCGACCGTGTTCGACGCGGCGCTCGGCGAGATCGCCACCCTCGAAGGCACCTCAGAGGCGTCCGTGGCGGACGCCGACGACGTCATCGCCTGGATCGACGGGGCGCTCGACACCGTCCTCGAACGCGCGCAAGCGAAGCGCGAAGACGTCATCGGCGTCGGCATCCTCCTGCCCGGCGGCATGCAGCGGCCGGTGAAGGCCGCGACCGCGCCCGACGCGATCTGGCTCCACCTCGACCGCCTGCGCGACCGGCTCGGCCTGCCGGTCGTGGTCGACAACCCGCTCAAGGCCATCGCCACGGCGGAACTGTGGCTCGGCGCCGGGCGACGCGTCGCGAACGCGGTCGCCGTCAGCCTCGGATACGGGGTGGGCGCGGGCATCATCCAGGACGGCGCGGTCGTCCGCGGGGCCACGAACGCGGCGGGCGAATGGGGCCACAGCCTCCTCGTCTTCGAAGGGCGCCAATGCCAATGCGGGCGCCAGGGCTGCGTCGAGGCCTATGTCGGCGTCCCCGGCATCAGGCAGACGCTCGCCGAGATCGCCCCGGACCACCCGCTCGCCGCCGACCGCTCGCTCGCCGACGGACCCGAGGGGTTCGACCTCGTGGCGGCCCTCGCCGACGCCGTCAAGGCCGGCGACCCGGCCGCGACCGCCGCGATCGACCGCAGCGCCCACTACCTCGGCGCCGCGCTCGCCGACCTCGTGGCCATCCTCAACCCCGAGGTCATCGCCCTGACCGGTTGGGCCGCATGGCCGGCGTGGCGCGAGCGGGTCGCCCCGATCGTGCGCCGCCGCGTCCGCGAGGACTCCCCCGGCGACGCGGCGGCCGACCTCGAGATCGAGGTCTCCCCCACGTGCGGCATGGAGGGCATCGCCGCGATCGCGCTCGAGCGGTTCATGCGCGACATCGGCCTGGTCACCACCCGGGTGCTCCCCGCCCTCTGATCCGCCCTCAGCGGAGGACGCGGTACACCACGTGCGTCACGCCGGTCGCGGCGCGGACGCTCACCTGCTCGAGGTTCAGCTGCCCCACGCCCTCGAAGAGGCGCGTGCCCGCGCCCATGGTGAACGGTGTGATGTGGAGCCGCAGCTCGTCGATGAGCCCGGCGGCGAGGAACTGGTTCACCGTGGTCGCACCGCCCATGACCGCGATCTCGCCGTCCCCGGCGGCCTCGCGCGCCTGCGCGAGCGCCGATTCGATGCCGTCGGTGACGAACGTGTAGGTCGTGCCGCCTTCCATCGGCTGGGGCTCGCGCGCGTGATGGGTGAGCACGAAGACCGGCGCGTGGTAGGGCGGGTTGGGTCCCCACCAGCCGTTCCACTCGCGGTCCCATTCGCCGCGGACCGGGCCGAACATGTTGCGGCCCATGATGAACGCCTTGGCGGCGGTCATCTGGGCGATCTCCTCGGGGCTCTCCTCGGGGGTCTCGAACATCCAGGCGTGCAAGCGCTCGCCGGTGCCGCCGCTCCCGTCATCGCCGAACGGTCGCTCCTCGGTCTGATCGAGCCCCGCCGAATAGCCGTCGAGCGAGATCGAGATCCCGCAGACCACCTTGCCCATGACGCCTCCTCGTTGATGGTGAGCGTTTCAGCATCGCATCCAGGCTCAGCCGGGCAGCACGCCGCGCCCGTCGCGCACCTCGAAGACCAGTTGGGTCTCGGTCTGCCGCACCACCGCATGGGCCGTGACGTGCTCCAGGATGAGGTCGCGCAGCGCCTCCGGCCCGGCCACCGCCACATGGAGGAGGAAGTCGTCGTCGCCGCCCACATGGAACACGGTCATCACCCCGGGCAGCTCCACGAGCCGGTCGTAGAGGTGGTGCACATGCTCGCGGCTGTGGCTTCCCAAGCGCACTTTGATGATCGCGTGCAGCGGGCGGCCGAGCGCGGCCGGGTCGAGGCGCGCGGCGATCCCGGTGAGGACGCCCGATTCGCGCAGCGCGCGGAGCCGGTAGGCGCACGTGGACTCGGCGACGCCCGCGCGAGCGGCGAGCGCGGCGTTCGTCATGCGCCCGTCCTCGACGAGCGCGGCGAGGATCGCCAGGTCGGTGCCGTCGAGCCCCGGCGGAGGTTGCGTTTTCTTCGGCCGCTCGACCGCCATACTCGCTCCCATCGCGGATAGTTCACGGATTCCCGTGATCGATGCGGGTTTCCGCGGACAGTATTGCAGGTTATTGGGGTTCCGCCTAGATTCTGGGCATGATCTCGCCTCACCTGCAGTTCGACACCGTCGCCGTCCACGCGGGCCGGGAAGACCTGGCCGAGCTGGGCGTCCACGCGCTCCCGATCGACCTGTCCTCGACCAACCCCCTCCCCGGCATCGAGGCCGGCGGGCTCTCGTACGAGTCGATGGCCAACGGCGGCATGCCGACCGCCGAAGGCGGTGCGGTGTACGCGCGGCTCTGGAACCCGACCGTGGCGCGGTTCGAGTCGGCGCTCGCGCGGCTGGAGCACGCCGAGGCGGCGGTGGCGTTCTCGTCGGGGATGGCCGCGATGACCGCCGCGATCCTGGCGGCCGGGACGGGGCGGCACATCGTGGCGGTGCGGCCGCTGTACGGCGGGACCGACCACCTCCTGTCCTCGGGCCTGCTGGGGACCGAGACCGCGTTCTGCGCGGCCGACGAGGTGGCGGCCGCGATCCGGGCGGACACGGCGATGGTCGTGCTGGAGACCCCGGCGAACCCGACGCTGGAACTGGTCGACATCCGCGCGGTGGTGGAAGCGGCCCAAGGCGTTCCGGTGCTCGTGGACAACACGTTCGCGACGCCGGTGCTGCAGAACCCGATCGACTTCGGCGCCGCGATGGTGCTGCACAGCGCCACGAAGTACCTGGGCGGGCACGGCGACGTGGTCGCCGGGGTGATCGCGTGCAGTGAGGAGACGGCGGCCGCCCTGCGGCGGGTCAGGGCGGTGACGGGCGGGCTGCTGCACCCGCTCGGCGCCTATCTGCTCCACAGGGGGCTGACGACGCTGCCGGTACGGGTGCGGGCGCAGCAGGCGGGCGCGCAGCAGGTCGCGGGCTGGCTCGAGCGCCACCCGGGCGTGGCCCGCGTCCACTACCCCGGTTCAGACGGCGACCCGAAGGGGCTGCTCGGCCGGCAGATGCGCGGCACCGGCGCGATGGTCGCGGTCGACCTGCGCGGCGGGTACGAGCAGGCCGCGCACGTGACTTCGGCGGTGCGGCTGTTCACGCACGCCGTGTCGCTGGGCGGCGTGGACTCGCTGATCCAGCACCCGGCCGCGCTCACGCACCGGCCCGTCGCGGCCGAGGCCAAGCCCGCGGCGAGCCTGGTTCGGCTCTCGATCGGCCTCGAGGCGCCGGAGGACCTGATCGCCGATCTGGATCAGGCCCTCACGACGCCGCTTGCCATGGCGACAGGTGCACCCGCTGCGACGCTCAGCGCCACGCTGCCGAGCCCCACTTTCGGGTGACACGGCCGCCCGCGACCCCGGTTCTGTCGTACCCCCGCGCGACGCTGGGCCTACCGTACTTTCCCCTCCAGTGGTGGGTGGGGGCTTGTGGACGGGGTCGCCTTTGGACCGGCGTTCACTCGCCCAGCAGGTCGTTGGCGCAACGGAGGACCGCCGCGAACGCCTCCGGCTCTCCGCTGGGTGAGGCGACCGCGATGCGGGCCGACTCCCCCGCACGGAGCGTGATCATGCCCTGTTCGGCGCGGGCGCCGGGGTCGACCTTGTCCGCGTGGCAGAACAGGTCGCGCACCAGCGATGTCGCGGTCACGTGCAGGACGCAGCCGCCGTCGGCCGCTTCGGCCTCCACCGTGAACGGACTCGGGTCGAGCGCCTGGTCGACCACCTCGGCGCCGTAACGGAACGCGGGCGCGAACCCGTCGCCCTCGGCCCTGATGAACTCCGCCTTCGGGTCGCCGAACGCCGCGACCTCGGCCGGGAGGACGATCGTCGCGCCGTCCCGCGCGGCGACACTCGCCTCGACCACGGCCTTCGCGAGCACCGTGCCGTCGAAGGCCTCGCGGGTCACGGTGAAGGCACCGGAGTACGCCTCCCCGGTGTCGTTGACGAGGATCAGCGCGAGCTGGTCGAACTCGGGCATGAGCCCTTCCCACGCCGCCGCGCGGCTCGCCTGCGACGGCCGCGGCTGGATCGTGGCCAGGCGCGGCGCGTACGCGTCCCGCAGAGCGTGCCACAGCGGTTTGCGGTGGCCCTCGAAGTCGACCGCGGCCCAGGAGACCACGGGCCAGTTGTCGTTGAGCTGCCACAGGATCGTGCCGGTGTTGTGCGGCGTGAGCGACCGGTAGTGCTCGACGCCGAAGCGGATCGCCTGGGCCTGGTTGAGCTGGGTGGTCCAGTGCCAGTCCTCGATGGACTCGGGATCGGGCAGGTGGCCCTGCCAGCCGCGCTGCAGTTTCTCGTTGCCGCGGTTGGCCTTCTGGTGCACCAGCATCTGCTCGCCGAAGGGGTCGAGCGGCTCGTCGTGCACCACCGAGACGAGGGTCGACCACGCGGGCGGGGCCTGGAAGCCGAACTCGGCGACGAAGCGCGCCAGGTAGTCGGCGTACACCGTGTAGTCGACGCGGTTCCACACGTCCCAGATGTGCATAGTGCCGTAGCGCTCGTCGTTGGGGTGGCGGTAGTCGCCGAAGGAGTACGGGCTCGCGGGCGAGTACGGCCTGGTCGGGTCGAGCTCGGCGAGGATCGCCGGCAGGATCTCCGTGTAGTACCGGTCGCCCCAGCCGCGGCCGTCGAGGCGGTGCGCCCAGCTCCAGTCGACCGAGCCCCAGGTGTTCTCGTTGTTGCCGTTCCAGATCACGAGCGAGGGGTGCGGGCTGAGCCGGGTCACGTTCTCGCGGGCCTCGGCCTCGATCTCGGACCGCAGCGGATCGTCCTCGCTGTAAGCGGCGCAGGCGAACAGGAAGTCCTGCCACATGAGCAGGCCGTGCTCGTCGGCGAGGTCGTACAGGTCGTCGGACTCGTAGATCCCGCCGCCCCACACGCGCAGCAGGTTGACGTTCGCCTCAAGGGCGTCCGCGACGCGGCGCGCGTACCGGTCGCGGTCGATCTCGGTGAGGAAGGCGTGGTCGGGGATCCAGTTCGCGCCGCGCACGAGGATGCGCTCCCCGTTGACCTTAAGGAGGAACGGCGCCCCGGCCGGGTCGGGTTCGGTGTCGAGCTCGACCGTGCGGAAGCCCACCCGGCCATCCCAAGTGGAGTCCCCGGCGGTCACCTTGACGCCGTACAGCGGCTGGGCGCCGTGACCGACCGGCCACCACAGTTCGGCGTCGGGAACCGTGACTCCGATCGCGGCCGAATCGTCTCCGGGTTCGACCACGGCCGTCGCGGTCCAGGTCCCGCCGTCGGGTCCGGTGACCTCGACGCGGACCTCCACCGGCTCGGCGGTGCAGCGCTCGATGTCCACGTGCGCGGTGAGCACGCCGTCAGTGCCGTGCACGTCCACGAGCGGCCGCACCGACGCGACGCGCACCTCCGACCATGACTCGAGGCCGATGGGCTTCCAGATCCCGGCGCCCGCCACGTCGACGCCCCAGTCCCACCCGAAGGAGCAGGCCATCTTCCGCAACTGGTTGTACTCATGGTGGTTGGTGCGCGGCAGCGCGCCGTAGCGCTCGGCGCGGGCCGCCGCCTCGGGCACCGGGGCGGCGAACGTCACCGTGAGCGTGTTCTCGCCTTCCCGCAAGGCTTCGCGCGCGTCCCAGCGGTACCCGCGGTGCATGTTCTCGGTGCGGCCGATCTCGATCCCGTTGAGCTCCAGGACCGCGACCGTGTCGAGGCCCGCCGCCACCAGGTCATGGCGCGTCGAGCCGTCATCGCTCCAGTCGAACACGGTCGTGAACCGCCAGGCCGTATCACCGATCCACTGCTGCGCAGCCTCGTTGCCGCCGTCGAACGGGTCGGCGATGAGCCCGGCCCGGCGCAGGTCCAGGTGGGCCTCCCCAGGGACGGCGGCCGGGATACCGGCGCCGAGCGTGTTCGCCAGTTCAGCGGGGGCCTCGGCGGCGAGATCGGCGGCGGTGAGCGTCCACCCCTCGTGCAGGGCGCGGAAGGTCGGCGGGTGGGTCACGGTTGGCTCCTCATTGGTCTGATTAGACGGACATGCGTGAGGGATGGCGGATCGGGAGGGGCGAGTCCAGGGCTCAGTCGGCGGGCACGGCGTTCCCCGCCTCGGCGGCGGGGACCCCGGCCTCGCGCCACTCGCCCGCGAAATGGTCGTAGCAGGCGCCGTTGTCGATCGCTTCGCGGTCGACCGGCGCCTCCGCGGTCACCCGGCCCGGCCGCTCCGGGTCGGGCGCGGCCAGCGCGAGGAGTTTCGTGTAGGCGTGGTGCGGGTCGAGGATCACGGCGTCGGAGGGGCCGCGTTCGACGACACGGCCGCGGTAGAGGACCACGATCTCGTCGGAGAAGTGGCGGGCGGTGGCGAGGTCGTGGGTGATGTAGAGGACGGCGAGCCGGTCTTCGCGCTGGAGGCGGCCGAGGAGGTTGAGCACGCCGAGGCGGATCGAGACGTCCAGCATCGACACCGGTTCGTCGGCGATGAGCACCTGCGCGCCCGGGGCGAGCGCCCGGGCGATGGCGACGCGCTGGCGCTGGCCGCCGGAGAGCTCGTGGGGCCGCCTGGACGCGATGTGCTCGGCGGGGCCGAGGTTGACGCGTTCGAGCATGTCGATGACGCGGGCGTGGGTCTCGTCCTGGGTCCTGGTGCGGCCGTGGATCTTCAGGGGCCGGGCGATGTGGTGCTCGATGGAGTGGAAGGGGTTGAGGGAGGCGAAGGGGTCTTGGAAGACCATCTGGACCTCGCGGCGGTAGTGGGCGCCCGCGACGGGGGTGCCGTCGTCGAGGCGGACGTCGACGGTGCCGGAGGTGGGCCGTTCCATGCGGGTGAGGATCTTCGCGATGGTGGACTTGCCGGAGCCGGACTCGCCGACGAGCGCGATGGTGCGGCCGGGGGCGAGTTCGAGGCTGACGTGGTCGACGGCGCGCAGGCGGGTGCGTTTGAGTCCTGATCGGAGCGTGTAGTCCTTGACGAGGTCGGTGACCTTGACGCTGGTCATGCTCGCTCCTCTTCCAGTGCGGGGGCGGTCTCGGCGGTCTCGTCGATACCGGTGCGGATGAACGCGCCGCGCGCTCCCGAGAGGCTCGGGAAGGAGCCGAGGAGTCTGCGGGTGTAGGGGTGCCGCGCGTCGCGGTAGAGGCGGTCGGCGGTCTCGAGTTCGACGATCTCGCCGTCGAGCATGACGGCGATGCGGTCGCTGATCTCGAGGAGCAGCGGCAGGTCGTGGGTGATGAAGATGACGGCGAAGTCGAGTTCGTCCCTCAGGCGCACGATCTCGCGGAGGATGTCGCGCTGGACGACGACGTCGAGGGCGGTGGTGGGCTCGTCCATGATCATGATCGGGGGTTCGAGGAGCATGGCCATGGCGATCATGACGCGCTGGCGCATGCCGCCGGAGAGTTCGTGGGGGTAGGAGCCGAGGCGGCGGGGGTCGACGCCGACGCGGGTGAGGACGTCTTCGGAGCGTTCGCGGATCTCCTTGCGGGACATGCGGGGCCGGTGGGCGAGGAGGGTGTCCTTGAGTTGCGCGCGGACGGTGGTGACGGGGTTGAGGGCGTTCATGGCGCCTTGGAAGACCATGGAGAGGCGCTCCCAGCGGAAGGCGCGCAGTTCGGAGTCGTCGAGGGCGAGGATGTCGGTGTCGCCGTCGTCGCCGTGGAAGGTGATGCGGCCGGTGGCGATGCGGGCCGGGGGCCGGTGCAGGCGGTTGACGGCGTAGGCGAGGGTGGTCTTGCCGCAGCCGGATTCGCCCGCGAGGCCGAGGATCTCTCCCTTGTGGAGGACGAGGTCGGCGTGCTTGACGGCGGTCACCGGCGCCTCGGTCTCGTAGACGACGGTGAGGTCTTCGACGGTGAGCACCGCCTGGCGCTGGTCGGCGGTCATCGCGCGGTCTCCTTGGTCTGCTGGGAGGGCACTGGTGGGGCGGCCTGAGCGAGTTCGCGTTCGAGGCGGGCGGCGCGGCGGGCGCGCTTGCGGTGGAGCCGGAGGTTCTTGAGCTTGGGGTTGATGATCTCGTCGATGGAGAAGTTGACGAGGGAGAGCCCCATGCCGAAGAGGGCGATGATGAGCCCGGGCGGGACGAACCACCACCAGGCGCCGAGTGAGAGCGCGAACCCGTTCTGGGCGTAGAAGAGCATCGTGCCGAGGGTCGAGGAGTTGGAGGCGCCGAGGCCGATGAAGGACAGGCCCGCTTCGCCGAGGATCGCGGCGATGACGGCGAACACGAACTGGGAGGCGATGACCGGGAGCAGGTTCGGCAGGATCTCCACGACGATCACCCGCCACGGGCGTTCGCCGGAGACCTGGGAGGCGGCCACGTAGTCGCGGTTGCGCACCGAGAGGGTCTGGGCGCGCAGGACGCGGGCGGAGCCGGCCCAGCTGGTGACGGCCAGGACGATGGCGATCGTCCACAGTCCGCGGCTCTCGGCCGGGACGAACCCGGAGATCACGATGACCAGCGGGAGGCCGGGGATCACCAGGAAGACGTTGGTGAACAAGGAGAACGCCTCGTCGACGACGCGGCCGCGGTAGGCCCCGTAGATGCCGAAGAACGCCGATAGCGCGGTGGCGAGGAGGCCGACGATGACGCCGATCTGGAGCGAGCCGCGGGTGGCGTAGGCGAGCTGGGCGAGCACGTCCTGGCCGGTCTGGGTGGTGCCGAGCCAGAACTCGGCCGAGGGCGGGGTGAGGCCCATGTCGCGGATGGTCCGCGGGTCGCCGACGAGGAGCGGGCCGATGAGGCCGAACAGTGTGATGGCGGCGATGAGGCCGAGGCCGACCGCGAGCCAGGGGGTCATGGTGGGCAGGAGCATGCGCCAGCCCGCCCGCGGCTTGCGGCCCGCCTCGGCGGCGGTCTCGGCGAGCAGTCTTGCGCTGTCGCCGACCGAGGGCTCGCTGGAGGGTTTCAGGTTCGTCATGGTGCGTCTCCCGTCAGGACCGGGCGCGGGTGCGCGGGTCGATCAGGCCGTACAGCAGGTCGACCACGAGGTTGGCGCCGAGGACGGCGAGGGTGATGAAGAGGAAGAGCCCCTGCATGAGCGCGTAGTCGTTGTTGGACACCGCGCCCAGGAGCCGGCCGCCGATCCCGGGGTAGGAGAAGACCTGCTCGGTGATCACCGAGCCCGAGACGACGAAGCCGAGCGAGATCGCGAAGCCCGCCACGGAGGGCAGCACCGCGTTGCGGGAGGCGTAGGAGCGCAGGATCTTCCGCGGGGAGAGGCCCTTCGCCTCGGCGGTGAGGATGTAGTCCTCGGAGAGGGTGGAGACCATCATGTTGCGCATGCCCAGGAGCCAGCCGCCGACGGAGGCGAGCACGATGGTGAGCGCGGGCAGGAAGCCGTACTGGATGGCCGAGGCGATGAACTCGGGGTTCCAGCCGGGGGTGAGGACCACGTCGTAGCCGCCCTGCAGCGGGAACCAGCCGAGGACGCGGGCGAGCAGGTAGGTGAGGAGCAGCGCCAGCCAGAAGTAGGGGACGGCGGCGAGCAGTGTCGTCGCGGGGATGAGGGAGTCGAGCCACGTGCCCGGCTTCCAGCCGACGAACGCGCCGAGCGCGACGCCGAGGACGGCGGCGATGACCGTCGCCAGCCCCACGAGGACCACCGTCCACGGCAGGGACTGGCCGATCACCTCGCTCACGGGCGCCGGGTAGTAGCTCACCGAGACGCCGAGGTCCCCTTGGAAGAGGTTGCCCAGGTAGTCGAGGTACTGCCGCCACAGCGGCTGGGAGTCGTCGCCCCCGAGGAGGAGCGCATACGCCTTCCTGGTCTCGGGCGTGATCTGGCCGCCGCGCTGCTGGAGCTTGGCCAGCAGGATGTCGACCGGGTTGCCCGGGAGCATCCGCGGGATCGCGAAGTTCAGCGTCAGCGCGGCCCACAGGGCGACGGCGTAGAAGCCGATTTTGCGCAGGAAGTAGCTCATGCGGTTCTCCTTCGGGGGCGACGGGCCCCGCTACCCCTTCGGCTCGAGCTGCTTGAAGATCTCGGCGGCGTCCATCGCCGACCAGACCGCCGGGAAGGCGTAGAGGTCGTCGTCGGAGGGCCAGCCGGTGAACTTCGCGGTGTTCCAGACGCTCGTCGTGCCGCCGGTCAGGATCGGGATGTACGGCATGTCGCGCACGATCTCGGCCTGGATGGCGTCGAAGTGCGGCTGGCGCGCGGCCGGGTCGTCGAGCGGCAGCTGCACCAGCGCCGCCATCGCCTCGTCCACGACCGGGTTGGAGTAGCGCGAGTAGTTGTTGCCCGCGGCCTCGCCGACCTTCGCGCCCGAGGTGGACTCGAAGAAGTAGGCGTACAGGTAGTACGGGTCGGCGATCGGGCCCTGCCACAGCGAGTCGATGGCGAGCTGGAAGTTGCCCTTGCCCTTCTTGTCCGTCCACTCGTTCCAGGACGACTGCGCGGCCTTGATCTCGATGCCGGCCGCGGCGGCCTGCGAGGTGATGGTGTCGACGGCGGTGATGTAGTCCGTCCAGCCGGTCACGACCTCGACGGTGAGCGAGAGGCGCTCACCGTCCTTCTCGTAGACGCCGTCATCGCCCATGGTCCAGCCGGCGGCCTCGAGGAGTTCGGCGGCCTTGGCGGTGTCGGGCTCCATCGGCACGGTCTTCTCCGCGACCGCGGCCGAGACGAAGGAGTCCTGGCTCGGGGTCAGCGCGAACGTCGGCGACATGTCGCTGGCGGTGTCCATGAACGCGAGGCTGTTGATCTGCGACCGGTCCATCGCGTAGTACAGCGCCTGGCGCACGGCCGGGTCGGTCTGCGGCCCTTCGCATCCCATCTCGGCGCTCGAGCAGGTGGAGAGGACCATCTGGTTCTGCGCCTGGGTGTAGGCGTCGTAGTTCGGGAAGTTCTCGTTCGTGTTCTGGATGTCCGGGATCGGCCCGGTCTGCCAGTCGACGGTGCCCGCGGCGATCGCGTCGGCGCCGGCCTGGTTGCCCGAGAGCGCGAGGAAGCGGATCTGCTTCACGGCGGGCTCGCCGCCCCAGTAGTCGGGGTTGGCCTTGTAGGTGAAGGCCTGCGGCTTGAAGTCCTCGAGGAGCCACGCGCCGGTGCCGACGGGCTGCTCCATGACGTCCTCGGCGGGGTTGACGTCCTTCCACAGGTGCTCGGGGACGATCGGCGTGTTGAGGAGGTCGGGCCCGCGCACGAACGAGGGCTCGGCGAAGGTGAGGGTGACGTGGGTGTCGTCCACGGCCGCGACGGTGCCGTCGAAGCCGCCGGTGTTGATCGCGGGGTTGTTCTTGATCATGTCGAAGGTGAAGACCACGTCGTCGGCGGTGAACGCCTCGCCGTCGCTCCACTTGACGTCCTCGCGGAGGGTCACCGAGAGCACGGTGCCGTCCTCGCTCCACGAGGACTCGGTGCCCAGCAGCGGGACCGGGTCGGAGACCTCGGCCTTGTTGTGGAAGAACAGCGGCTCATAGATCGTGCCGAGCGCGCCGATCCGGGAGGGCGAGAAGGGGTTGAAGTTGATCTGGTAGTCGCCGGCCTGGCCGGTGTAGGCGACCAGCGTCGTGGTGTCGCCGCCGGCGGAGCCGCCCGAGGAGCAGCCGGTGGCGAGCAGGCCGAGCGCGGCGGCGCCCGCGAGCAGCGCCGCGGCACCCCGCTTCCGGAAATCGAGAGACATCATTGTCCTTTCAGGACCGCGGGCGGAGTTCCCGCGGGACGGGAGGGGTGGCGTCCGCTCCGGGCGCCGAGCTTATTATTAACGCGTTAAATTAAAGGTGTCAAGAAGAAGTTTCGCGCTGGTGAACAGCGCGGCCCGAGGAGGAGCACCGCATGGCCGAGACCGCCGCCGGCCGGGCCACGACGGCAGGACGCCTGCTCGACCTGCTGCGCACGCAGGGCACGCTGAGCCGCGTCGAACTCGCCGAGCGCACCGGGCTGACCCCCGCGACCATCACCAACACCGTGCGCCGCCTCATCGACGCCGGGCTCGTCCACGAGATCGGCCGCGGCCGGCAGCGCGGCCGCGGCCAGCCCCGGCGGCTGCTCGAACTCGACCCCGCCGCCTGGTACGCCGTCGGCATCCAGGTCGACCGCACCACCGCCACGATCGTCGTGCTCGACTTCGCCGGGAGCCGCGTCGCGGACGCGAGCCTGCGCGGCTCGGGCGGCGAACCGCCCGAGACGACCATCGCCGCCCTCGCCGAGCAGGTGGAAATGCTCCTGCGGCGCAATGGGATCGCGGACGAGCGCGTACTCGGGGCCGGGCTCGTCACCCACGGCCCCCAGGACCGCGACCGCGGCGTGCTCCTCACCGTCCAGCCCGACCCGGCCTGGCTCGAGTTCCCGCTCACCGCGACCCTCGCCGACCGGCTCGGCATCCCGGTCCTGCTGGAGAACGACGCCACCGCGGCGGCCTTCGGCGAGCAGTGGGCCGGGGCCGTCCCGACCGACACGTTCGGCCTCGTCTACATGGGATCGGGCATCGGCGGCGGGGTCGTCGTCGACGGCGAGAGCTACCGGGGCCGGGCCTCCAACGCCGTCGAGATCGGCCACGTCGCGCTGGGCGAGGCGCCGTGCTTCTGCGGCAACCACGGCTGCGCGCAGGCCGAGGCCGGGCCGCGCGCGGTCGTGGAGCGGGCGCTCGCCGACGCCGGCCTCGCCGACCGGCTCGGCATCGGCGGCGACCCGGACGACACGCTCGCGGACTTCGAGCGGCTCGCCCGCGCCTGGCGCACCGGCGACCGGGCGGCCACGGCCCTGCTGGAGCGGTCGGCGCAGTGGATCGGCCGCGCCGCCGTCACCCTCGTGAACCTCTTCGACCTCGATACGGTCGTGCTCGCCGGGCCCGCGTTCGCCACCGCCGGACCGCTGTACCGGACGCACGTCGCCGCCGAACTCGAGCGGCGGGCGCTCTCGCGGACGCTGAGCCCCCCGGTCGTGCGCCTCGCCGCGAACATCGAGACGGCCGCGGCCATCGGCGGGGCGCTCCACGTGCTGCGGACGGTGCCGGTGGACGCGCGCAGGTCGGAGGAAACGTGATCGGAACGAGTCCGCGGGGCAAGTATGGTGGTGCGGATCGGTCGCCGGGGGGCGGCCGCGCCAGGCACAGGAGGTCGCCTTGAGGGCGTTCGGCTCGGACACGCGGATGTCCACGCTCGCCGTGGTGCTCGACCTCGTCAGGGAGCGCACCACCGTCAGCCGCGTGGAGCTCGCCGAGGCCACCGGCCTGACGCAGGCGACCATGACGCACGCCGTCCGCCGCCTCATCGCGCTCGGCATGGTCCACGAGGTCGGCACCGCCCGCTCGGCGCGCGGCACGCCGCGCCGCCTCCTCGAGCTGCAGCCCGACGCGCGGCACATGGTGGGGGTCCAGTTCGACCGGTACACGGCCCTCGGCGTCGTCGTCGACCTCGCCGGGCGGGTCGTGGCGCAGACGGCCATGCCCGGGTCCGGGGACCGCGAGCCCAAAGCGGTGCTCCTCGACTACGCGGCGAGGATCGAGGCGCTGCTCGCGGACTCGGGCGTGCCGCGCGACGGCGTGCTCGGCATCGGCCTGGCCACGCACGGGCCGCAGGACCGCGACGCGGGCGTCCTGCTCACCGAGTACCCCGCGCCGGCGTGGCGCGGGTACCCGCTCGCGGCCGAGCTGGCGGCGGCCACGGGCCTGCCGGTGCGGATCGAGAACGACGCCACCGCCGCCGGACTCGGCGTGCAGGCCCAGGACAGCGCCGCGTCGAGCTTCGCGGTCGTGTTCATGTCAGGCGGCATCGGCTCGGGGGTGATCCTCGACGGCTTCCCGTACCGGGGCGTGACCTCGAACGGGGTCGAGCTCGGGCACATCTCCGTGGACGCCCTCGGCACGGTCTGCGGCTGCGGCAACCGCGGCTGCCTCGAACTCGTCGGCGGCCCGAACGCGGTGGTGCGCGACGCGAAGGACCACCCGGGCCTGTCCGCCCGGCTCGACCTCGAAGGCGACCAGCTCGGCGCGTTCATGCGCATCGGGCGGGCCGCGCTCGCGGGCGACCCGGACGCCGCGGCACTCATCGACGCCTCCGCGCAGATGCTCGCGGTCGGCACCGTCTCGCTGGTGAACATGTTCGACGTCGGCCGCGTCGTGCTCGCCGGGCGGGCCTTCGCCGACCTCGGCCCGCGCTACCGGGACGCGATACAGGAGGTGCTCGACCGCTCGGTGTTCATGCGGGACGTCCACACCGTCCAGGTCGACCTCGCCGGGGACGTCTCGCAGGCTCCGGCCATCGGCGGCGCCGCGATGGTGCTGCGGAACTTCCTCGAGTCCTCGGGCCTGCGCGAACGCGAAGGCTAGGAACGCGAAAGCCGCGGGGAGACGCTGCTCCCCGCGGCTTCCTCCTACCCCCTGGCAGGTCTAGGGCTTCGCGACCGCGTAGGGCGCGTCGGGCTGCGGCCCGGTGCCCTCGTAGGCCGCGATCCACGAGTCGTGGAGCCACATCTGGGTGCCGCGCCGGCCCTGCCCCGAGTCCCAGGCGATGTCGCGCTCGAAGGTCAGGACGCGCCCGTCCGGGCCGATGATGACCCAGGCGTAGAGGCCGCCGTCGTGGTGGAACTTGACCTTCATGCCCGAGACGGTGAGCTCGGTGCCGTCAGCGGCCGTGATCGCCTCGTCGTGCCGCTGCACGAAGTTCACCGAGAGCCCTTCGAGGTAGCCCGGGTCGAGTTCGCGCAGGAAGTTCCGCGCGTGCCGCTCGGCCTCGGCCTCGTCGAGGAGCGCGGCGCCGGCGTCCTCCTCGGTGAGGCGGGTGTACCCGAGGATCGTGCCCTCGGCGTCGAGGACGACGGTGGCGTGCGGGCCGCCCAGGCGCATCTCGTCGGGCTGGTGGCGGATGACGGTGACGGCGCGCTCGTCGTGGTGCTCGGTGCGCACGTCGACGATCGCCCAGTCCTTCGGGATCTCCAGGCCGGTGCCTTGCAGCGCATCGGTCTCCAGGTGCATCGCGGTCTGCATGTCGGGCTCCGGGAGGTCGGGTTCGGGATCGGTGTCGTTGGCGGCGTACACGGCCGCAGCGGTGCCGACGGTGACGAGCACGGCGCCCACCGCGACGGCGGTGGCGATTCGACGGGCCATCGGACGGCTCCTTTCAGAATCCAACGGAAACGTTGGAGTTGAGTATAAGCACACCGACCGTGGACTTTCAACGCAACCGTTGGATATGCTTCCCGGCATGGCCTGGAACACCGCTGAGACCAAGCGCAAGCTCAAGGACGCCGCCGTCGCGGAGTTCGCCGCGCACGGCCTCGACGGCACCACGATGGAGAAGATCGCGCGCCGCGCCGGGCTCAACAAGGAGCGGCTCTACTCGTACTTCGGAGACAAGCCGCAGCTGTTCGCCACCGTCCTCGCCGACGAGCTGAACAAGGTCGCCGCGGCTGTGCCGCTCACCGAGATCGAAGGGCCGCAAGCGGTCGGCGACTACGCCGCGGACGTGTACGACTACCACTCCGCGCACCCCGAGCTGACCCGGCTGCTGCTGTGGGAGGGGCTGATGGACCTGCCCGAGGTCCCCGACGAAGCCGCCCGCACCGACTACTACCGGGCCAAGGTCGCCGTCTTCGAACGCGCCCAGCGCGAAGGGCGGATCAGCGGCCGCATCCCCGCCGCCGACCTCGCGTTCCTCGTCCTCGCCCTCGCCGGCTGGTGGTACGCCGTGCCGCAGATGGCCCGGATGATGCACGCCGACAACGCCTCCGGCGCCTCCTCGAACCGGGCCGCGCTCAAGGAGGCCGCCGTCCGCCTCGCGGCCCCGGAGTGACCGCTCGCCGCAGGTCGCCGCTCCCCTGGCACCGGCCCCGGCCCGCCGGTACACTTCGGCGCGTCTCGACCTGATGGGAGCACCAACCATGAAGATCGTCGTCATCGGCGGCTCCGGCCACATCGGCACCTTCCTCGTGCCGCGCCTCGTGCGCGCCGGGCACGAGGTCGTCAACATCAGCCGGGGCACGAGCACCGCCTACGTCGAAGCGCCCGAATGGGAGCAGGTGCGCCAGGTCGCGGCCGACCGCGAGCGCCAGGACGCCGAGGGGACCTTCGGCGCCACCGTGCTCGCACTCGAACCCGACGTCGTGGTCGACCTCGTCTGCTTCACCCTCGAATCCGCGACCGCGCTCGTCGAGGCCCTGCGCGGCCGCGTCGCGCACCTGCTGCACTGCGGCTCCATCTGGCGCTACGGCAAGAGCCGCAAGCTCCCCATCGCCGAAGACGGCGAAGGGGCCGAACCGCCGCTCGACGAGTACGGCGTCCAGAAGGACCGCATCGCGCGGATGCTCAAGGAGGAGACCGCATCAGGCGGGCTCGTCACCACCACGATCCACCCCGGCCACATCGTCGGCCCCGGCTGGCACCCGATCGGCCCGCTCGGCAACCTCGACCCCGAGGTCTGGACGACCATCGCCGCCGGCGAGCCGCTCCAGATCCCCGGCAGCGGCGCCGAGACGATGCACCATGTGCACGCCGACGACCTCGCCCAGGCCTTCGAACTCGCCATCGCCGACCGCGACGCCGCCGCGGGCGAGGACTTCAACATCGTCGCCCCCACCGCCCTCAGCGTGCGCGGCTACGCCGCCATCGCCGCCTCCTGGTTCGGCCAGACCGCGGCCCTCGAAACCGTGACCTGGGACGAGTTCCGCGCCGGCACCACCGAGCAGCACGCCGAGGTCGCCTGGAACCACCTCGACCGCAGCCAGTGCTTCTCCATCGAGAAGGCCAAGGCCCGCTTGGGATACGCCCCCGCGTACGAGCCCGAGGCCGCCGTCCTCGAATCGCTGCGCTGGCTCCTCGACAACGGGCGGATCGAGACGCCGAACCCGCTGATCGTTTAGGGCCAGCCCCGCGGGTCAGGGCGCGGCGGTATCCGAGTCCGTTCGGTCGCGGCGTCGATGTACGGTTCGAGGCGTCGCCGAGGCCGCGGAAGGCCCTCTGCACAGTTGTATTCGGAGGGCCGACAACGCGCCGGCACGGCGGGCCACTGGCCGGATGACGACCGGTCCGACCCGCAGGGCAGGCCCTCAGGCGTACCGGGCCGCGAGCGCCGCCGCGCGGGCGTGCAGCGCGCGTCGCAGCGACTGCGGCGCAAGGGCCTCCGCGCCCGGGCCGAGCCGCCACAGCGCCCACTCCGCGTGCTCGGCGTCCTGGTAGACGACCTCCAGCACCAGCCGCCCGTCGGCGTCGGGCTCCTCAGCGTCGGCGCGGACGGCCACCACCGGGGCCAGGAGCGCCTCGCGCTGTTCGGGATCGATCCGCCCGCACGGTGAGATGGTCCTCGGCCAGGAACCTCGCGCACCGCTCGCGCCAGATCCGGTCGAGGTCCACGCGCTCGGGCCGCTCGGCAGGTTCCGCGAGCACCTCGGCCGCGAGGCACCGCGACAGGCGATAGGTGCGGTCCGCGCCCTCCCGCGTCGCCAGCAGGTACCCCTTGTCCCGCACGGTGACCAGCCCCAGCGGGTCCACGGTGCGCCAGCGCGGCTCCCCGTCCCTCGCCGCGTAGCGGAGGCGCAGCCGCCGTCCGTCGAGCACCGCACGCCTGACCTCGAGCATGACCGCCTCGGGGATCGCCTCCGCGGCGTGCCGCCGCGAGAGCAGGTCCGTCTCCGGTTCGACCAGGAAGCGGCTGGCCGCGTCCCCGACCGCCGCCTGATGCCGCTCGGGGAGGGCGTCGACCACCTTCCGCATCGCCGAGGCCAGCGCCGAACCGAGGCCGAACGCCTGCTCGCCGCGGCCTGATCCGGCCGTCAAGAGGGCAAGGGCCTCTTCGTGGTTGAGGCCCGTCAGCTCGGTGCGGAAGCCGGGCAGGAGGGCGAAGCCGCCGTGGCGGCCGCGTTCGGCGTACACCGGGACGCCCGCAGTCGAGAGCGCTTCGATGTCGCGCAGCACGGTGCGGGTGGAGACCTCGAGCTCGGCGGCGAGCGCGTCGGCGGTCATGCGCCCGCGCTGGCGCAGCAGGAGGACGAGGGAGACCAGGCGGTCGGCGCGCATGCGGGAATTCTAGTGGGAATACCTGACAAAGGATGTCGTGATTCCTTGGCAGGCTCGGTTCCGCGGCGGCAGCGTGCCGCCGCGCTTGATGGAATGGAGCCGATGTGGCGATGGAACGAACCGCGGTCAACCCGGTGGAGTGGTCGCTCGAGCTGGGGTTCAACCAGGGGGAGCTGGTGACCGGGCAGTCCCGGACCCTGTACTGCTCGGGGCAGACCGCGATGGACGCCGACGGCAAGCCGCAGCACGAGGGCGACATGGGCGCGCAGCTGGCGCTCGCGCTCGACAACCTCGAGGGCGTGCTCGGCGCGGCGGGCATGTCGCTCGCGAACCTGGTGCGGCTCAACGTCTACACGACGGACGTCGACGGGCTGTTCCCGCATTACGGCGTGCTGGCCGCCCGCCTGGGCGCGGCTGGTGCCGCGCCCGCGTCCACGATGCTCGGCGTGACGCGCCTGGCCCTCCCGGGCCAGATGGTCGAGCTCGAGGGCACCGCGGTGGCGTAGCGGACCGGGCCTCGCGGCGGCCTGACCGCCGCGAGGTCTGCCGGTCAGGGCGTGACGACCTCGAAGCGCCGCACGGTGATCGCGCCGCCGAGCGCCTGGGTGGCGTGGTTGAAGACCGCGAAGCGGTAGCCCATGAAGAAGGTCCAGTTGCTGTTGAGGGTGAACGCGGGGCCGAGCGGGATGAAGTTCGAGCCGTCCTCGCTGTAGGAGAAGACCGCCTGGCGGCCGGAGCCGGGCCGGATGTCGGCCTTGACGCGCAGCCAGACGCGGGTGCCGCACAGTTCGGCGCGGGCGCGTTCGGTGCCGGTGCCGGTGGTGTTCCAGGAGCCGTCCATGGTGAGGCCGTCGGTCATGGACAGGCGGGTGACGCCGTTCTCGCGGCGCAGGCCGATCCAGGCGGAGGCGTCGCGGAGCATGGCGAGGCCGGCGCGGTCGCCGTTGGCCATCGCGGAAGGGTCGATCTCCACGGTGGCCGTCGAGGTCGGGCCGGGGATGCGGTGGGTGATGGTGTTGCGGGCGTTGTAGAGGTCGTTGGTGACCGTGGCGGTCTGGAGGCGCAGGCCGTTGCCGGTGGTCCACTTCGTGTTGTCGGGGTTGTGGTTCCACTCCCATTTGGCGGCGAGGGCCGCCGAGGTGAAGGTGTCGGCGCCGGTCATCGGGGGCACCGGGTGCGGGGTGAGGTTCGGGAACGGGTAGGTCTGGCCCCAGGCGCCGTTCACGGTGGTGACCTGCGGCCAGCCGTCCGAGGTCCAGGTGATCGGGGCGAGGGCGGGCATGCGGCCGCCGGGGTAGGCGTCGACGAAGGCCATGTAGTACCAGGCGCCGCCGGGGGTGGAGACGAGTCCGCCCTGGTGCGGGACGCCGCCGCCGGCGATGGGGCCGCGCATGTCGAGCAGGACCTGCCGGAGCGTGTAAGGGCCCCAAGGGGACGAGGCCTTGAGGATGTACTGGCCGTTCGCGGGCCGGGTGAGGAAGATGTAGTAGTTCCCGTTGATCTTGTAGAAGCGGGCGCCTTCGAGGGTGCCGATGTTCGACGGCGTCGAGAAGACCTGCTGGTTGCGGACCTCGGTCTTCCCGTCGGCGGAGAGCTGGGCGACCGAGATCTGGGTGTTGCCGTACGCCACGTACATGGTGTTGTCGGTGTCGATGAGCATGCCGGCGTCGTAGTACGCGCGGGAGAGCTGCGCGTGCTGCGTCCAGGGCCCGGCCGGGTTCGTCGCGGTGTACATGTAGGACCGGGCGAAGTCGATCTGGCCGAGCCAGTAGTAACGGGACTCGCTGGGGCGGTAGGCGAGCGTCGAGGCCCAGATGCCGCGCACGTAGCCGCGGCCGCCGCTGAGGTCGTATTTGGCGCCGAAGTCGAGCCGGGGCACGGAGTGGCCGATGAACTCCCAGTTGACGAGGTCTCGCGAGTGGAGCACGGGGGCCCCGGGCGAGTAGTGCATGGTCGAGGCGGTCATGTAGAAGTCCGCGCCGACGCGGATGACCTCGACGTCGGCGAAGTCCTGCCACACCACGGGGTTCGTGAAGGAGGTCTGCTGCGCCTCGGCCTGGCCGAGGGCGTAGGGGGCGTACACGGCGGCTGCGGCTCCGGCGGCTAGTCCCGCGCCCGCGATGAGCAGGCGGCGGCGGTCGGACGAGTGGCGGAGTGCGTGTTCGATCCAGTTCACGGTGGTGCTCCGGGTTTTCCTCGAGGTCGGGGAGGGGCGGTCGGTTCGGTATCGCTCGATGGCACCGACCGCCCCATGGGGGATCGGGCTCAGGCCCCGCCGATGGCGGCGAGGACGGTGTCGGCGCCGCAGGTGACGCCGACGGGGGTGAGCGTCCACTGCTGGTTGGCCGCTCCGGTGGGGGCGTACTGCACGATCGGCGCGCCCGCGCTGGTCGACCAGTTGTGGACGTCGAGGGCTTTGCCGGAGTGGCGGTTGACGATCGAGTAGTACCCGGCCGCGTCCCTGGTGACCTTCCACTGCTGGTTGGCGCCGCCCGTGTCGGTGTACTGGGCGACCGTCGCGCCGTCGGCGGTGCTGGCGTTCCACACGTCGAGCACCAGCCCGGAGCCCCGGACCTGGATCTTGTGGTAGCCGGTGCCGAGGTCGATGAAGCGGAACTGCTGGTTGGTGCCCTCCCAGTTCGTGTACTGGGTGAGGATCGCGCCGGTCGCGGTGGAGGCGCCCTGGATGTCGAGGACGAGGCCGGAGTGGCGGGACTGGACGGTGTACCAGTCGCTGGCGGTCGGCTGGGCCTCGGCGCGGTCGGGGGCGAGGCCGATCAGTGCGGCCGTGGCGAGCACGACCGCTGCCGCCACCGCACCGAGGGCGCGGGCCCACCGGGCGAGGAGGGCGATGTCAGGTGCCGGTTGCATCGGGACTCCTTGATCCGAAATTTTCGATTGAGATATCGAAATTTCCGATTACAAGTTATCGATATGCATCGATTCCTGTCAAGTCGGCGCGGCACATCGATCCGGACCGTCCGGCACGACCGCCGCTAGAATCCTCGAATGGACTCCTCCCCCGACGCCCCCGCGCCGCAAGGCGAACCGTTCACGATCGCGCAGCTCGCCGAACACGCGGGCGTCTCGGTGGCCACGGTCTCCAAGGTCGTGAACGGGCGGCTCGACGTCGCGCCCGAGACCCGGGAACTGGTCGAGACGCTCATCCGCCGCTACGGCTACCGCCGCCAGAAGAAGGCCTCCCGGCCCGCGCCGCTCATCGAGGTCGTCTTCCACGAGATCCGCGGCCTCTACCCGGTCGAGGTCATCAACGGCGTCAGCGCGGTCGCGCGCGCGAACGGCCTGGGCATCGTGGTCTCCGAGCTCGGCGGCGGCCACACCCCGGGCCGCGGCTGGGTCGAGGACGTCCTGGCGCGCCGCCCCGTCGGCGTCATCCCCGTCTTCTGCGGCGTCACCCCCGACCAGCGGGAGCGCCTGCGCGCCAGGGAGATCCCGATCGTCGCGGTCGACCCGACGGGCGAGCCCGACCACGACGACCCGTCCGTGGGCACCAGCAACTGGAACGGCGGCCTGGAGGCCACGCGGCACCTGCTCGAACTCGGGCACCGCCGCATCGCGGTCATCACCGGGCCTGACAAGGTGCTCGCGGGCCGGGCCCGGCTCGACGGCTACCGCGCCGCCATGGACCTCGCCGGCGTCCCGGTCGACCCCGAGCTGGTGTGCGTGGGCGACTTCCAGATCGAGGACGGCCGCAAGTTCACCCGCGACCTCCTGCGCCTGCCCGACCCGCCCACCGCCATCTTCGCCTGCAACGACGGCGAGGCTCTGGGCGTCTACCAGGCCGCCGCGGAGGCCGGGGTCCGCATCCCCGAGGATCTGAGCGTCGTCGGCTTCGACGACCTCCCGATGGCCGAGTGGAACATCCCGCCGCTCACGTCGATCCGCCAGCCGCTCCACGAGATGGCCGAGACCGCCGCGCGGATGCTCCTAGAGCTCGCGGCCGGGCGCGTCCCGCCCAAGCGCCGCGTCGAGATCGCCACCGAGTTCGTCCTGCGCACGAGCACGGCCCCGCCCGCCCGCTGAACCGCGGGCGGGCGGGGCGGCGGGTCAGCCGAGCGACCACCGCTGGTTCGATCCGCCGTGGCAGGTCCACAGCACCGCCTGGGTGCCGTTGGCCGTGGCCGCGCCGGAGACGTCCAGGCACAGGCCCGACAGGGCGTTCCTGACGGTGCCGTCGGCCTGGAGGGTCCAGCGCTGGTTCGTGCCGCCGTGGCAGGACCAGATGATCACCGGCGTGCCCGCGGTGGTCTGGTTCTCGTAGGCGTCGAGGCAGCGCCGCGACGATCCGCTGTAGACGGACAGTTCACCGCTCGCGCTCAGCGTCCACTGTTGGTTGGCGCCGGTGTGGCAGTCCCAGATCTGGACGCGGGTCCCGTTGGCCGTGGCCGAGTTCGGCACGTCCAGGCAGCGGTTGGACGCCGCCGAGCGGAGCTGCCCGGTGTCGTCGCCTCCGCCTCCCGTGGCCGGGGTGAGGTAGACCGAGTACGCGTCCCGGGCGCTCTGGATGTTGACCGGCACGGTGATCGAGCCGTTCGCGGCGCTCACATCCTGGCTGTACACGACCTGCGGCGCGGTGAGCGGGGCCGCCTCCGGGATGCGGTTGACCGTGACGTGGACGTTCCCGCCCTCGGTCAGCCACGGCACCGAGGCCAGCCCGTTGAAGGTGACCGAAGTGGACCCGGTGGCGCCGTTGATGTTCCCCAGCACGGCCACCGCCCGGCGGGCGGCCTCGTCCTTGGCGGCTGAGATCGCGGTGCCGTTCACCTGGCCGGAGGTCTGGACCAGCCGCCCGGTCATGTCCGCGTAGGACTTCATCACCCACCAGTTGCCGGTGGGCTGCCAGGTGCCGCCGGACTGGGTCAGCAGCCCGGTCAGGTTCGGGGTGAGGCAGCAGAACCAGTTGCCGCGGATCGCGTTGTCGTAGTCGGACTGGGCGAACCGCGCCAGGTACCACGCGGTGACGTTGGCGGTCTGCATGTTCTGGGGCTGGTACTCGTTGGCGGACAGCGGCAGCGCCGGGATGCCCTGTGCGGAGAGCGCCGCGAGCGTCGCGTCGCCCACGGCCACCGGGTCGTCGACGTTGCCGAGGGTGTGGTTGGCGATCATGTCGGGCAGGGTGCCGGCGGCCTTGACGTGGGAGAGGAAGGTCCGCCACTGCTCGGGCCGGCGGTCGGGGGTGTACGCGAACGACGGGCCGACGATCTCGGCGTCGGGGTCGACGCGCTGGATGGTGCGGACCGCGGTGTCCCACATCTGGAAGTACTGGGGGCTGTTGACCCCGCGCGTCCAGAAGATGTCGATGTCGGGCTCGTTCCAGATGTCGTAGGTGATCGGCAGGCCGGTGTCGCGCAGCTGCGCGACGACGGTCTCGAGGAAGGTCACCCAGTTCGAGCAGTTGCCGTTGTCGCAGGGGTACATGGTGTTCGCGGGCTGGCCGCCGTACGCGCCGTACATGTCGCTGAGGATCGCCTGGTACTGGGCGTTGTAGGGGGCGGCGGTGAACCGCCGCGCCTGGGAGGTGATCGAGGCGAGCACGGCCTGGGTCGCCTGGCCGTTGCGGTAGCCGTCCTGGATCCAGCCGCGTGAGACGTGGCCGCCGCCGCGGAAGGCGTTCATGCGCAGGGGGTCGAGGAGTGAGGCGGGCGGCTGGGAGCCGTCCGCGTTGACGCCGTAGAGGAAGCCGAGCCCGACGCCGGTCGAGGGGCCGGCGTCGGAGGCGAGGTTGACGGTAAGCCCGCTCTGCGCCCGGGCCGCCTGCGGCGCGAGGAGCTGGGCGGACAAGACCATCAGGAAGGCGAGGAGGACCGCGGCGGCGCCGCGGCCTCGGACTGTGAGCGCTCTCAGTCTCATGGATGCTCCAGGTCGGTGAGGTTTCTCGGATGGGGTGGCCGAAGCCGGGAGGCGCCGCGGTAGCGGCGGTCGCGGCGGGGATCGAGGACGCCGCGCACCGATTCATTCGATGTTTCGACCGAACGATTCGATCCACATACCATAGACAGATGTCGATATTCGGTCAACCCGTGCGAGCCCGATGTGGAGCGCGGGCGGTGTCGGCGGGGCCGGATAGGCTCCGGCCATGCCGAACTCCTCGTACCTGTGCACCACCGACGCCGAATCCCTCTACCCCTCGACGACCGTGGCGGACTTCGAGCCGTCCACGCACGTCGTGGCGTGCGACGCCCGCTGCGTCCCGCTGCTGTGGCTCGCGATGTTCCGCGCCGCGGACATCAGGACCCAGACGATCGTGATCGAGGCCGACCCTGACGAGGTCTCCTTCGAGTTCGATGTGGCGACCGGCGACTTCGTCGAGATCGAAGGGGAGGACGAGGAGGACGAGGTCGTCGAGGCGGTCGCGCCGCTCGTCGCCAAGGAGCGGGCGCTCGCGCAGCTCGACGCCGCCGTGCCCGTGCTCAACCGGCTCTTCGAAGCCGAAGGGCCCCTTGACGACCACGCGGCGATGCTGCGGCAGGCCGTGGCCGCCGCGCCCGGGAGGTTCATCACGATCGAGCTCGACGAGATCGACGCGCTCTGGGAGGAGGGCACCTTTCAGCCCGCGCTCCGCACCGCACTGTCCGCCATGGACGCGAGCGCCGACCGGGCGGCCGAGCGCGCCGACCTCGTCGAGATCGCGCAGCTGCGCGCCGGCCGCGCCTTCCCGCCGGCCCGCTTCCTGCTCGACGGCCGCGACGCGGCGGACGACGACTTCTGGAACTTCGTGCGGCTGCTCGGCACCGCGTTCAGCGCCGCCGTGCCGTGGGAGCCGAGCAATTAGGGGTGCTTGCGAATCCTCGGCGAGTCGGTGTCCGGGTCCGTTTGTTCGCTCGCAGTACCGCTGGACGGCTCGCAAGCGTCGCCGAGGCCGCGGAAGGCCCTCCGCATACCGGTGTCGCATGTGGAGGGCCGACAACGAAGCGAGCGGGGAACGGGCCGGACTGCCGCCCGGGGTTCCCGAACACCTAGGGCCTGTCCTGTGCATCAGGAAGCGGCGGTATCCGAGTCCGTTGGTTCGCTCGCAAGGCGGAAGGCCCTCCCTATGCCGGGGTGGTATCGGGAGGGCCGACAACGCGGCGAGCCGGGCCGGATGGCGACCGGTCTGATGGACCGGACCGGCCCCCTAAGCCGACTGGCGCCAGAGCATCTTGGACGCCACGACCCGGTTGATCGGGTCGAGCCGCGCGAAGTCGGCGGCGGCCAGCGCCTCCACGATGTCGAGGGTGTGCGCGGTGAGCCCTTTGCGGTCCAGCGCGATCGACGTCAGCGGCGGGTCGACCGCCTCGCCGAGCGCGAGGCCGTCGACGCCGACGATCCGCACGGCGCCGGGGACGTCGATGCCGAGCGCGTGGGCGCTCTGGACCGCGCCGAGTGCCATGAGGTCGTTGAACATGAGCACGGCGTCGGTGTCCGGGTGGCGGTCCATGAGCTCGGCGAAGGCCCTGCCGCCGCCGGAGATCGACTCCTCCCCGCGGACGACGGCGGTGAGCTGGTCGCCGACCGCCTCCTCGAACCAGCCGCGGCGCGGCGAGGGGCCGTAGACGCCGCCGTGCTCCTCCGAGTACGAGGAGTCGACCATCCCGAACCGGCGCGCGCCGCGCTCGCGGAGGGCGCGGATCGCTTCCACCACACCTGATTTGAGGTCGATGTCGACCGCGTGGATGCCGGGGAGCGCGCTCGGGGTCTCGAGTCGGACCACCGGCAGGCCCTTGGCCACGGCCAGCAGCTCCTCGTCCGAACCGGTGAAGTGCCCGATCACGACGTCGACCTGGTTCGACAGCAGGGTGATCGCCTCCGCTTCGGTGCCGGAGGAGGCCATGACGACCTGCCAGCCGCGCTCGGCGGCCGCTTCGACCAGGTCCCCGGCGAGCTCGGTGAAGTACGGGTTGCGGAACGAGGCCACGACCAGGCCGAGCGCGTGGGTCTTCTGCCTGGTGACGAGGTTGCGGGCGAACCGGCTGGGGCGGTAGCCGAGGCGTTCGGCGGCGGCCAGGACCTTGCGGCGGGTCGCGTCGCTGATGTCCCCCATGTCGTTCATCGCGCGGGTCACGGTCTGCCGCGAGACCCCCGCCTCCGCTGCGACGTCGAGGATCGTCACCCGTTTGGCCACTGCATTCCCTTTCGCTCCACTCGCCGTGCCGCTCGATCGGCGGTGCTCGATCCGGCGGTGCCCAATTCGACCATGACGCGCCCGCCGGGCCCGCAGTGGATGCGGGTCCGGCGGGCGCTGACGCTGGTCAGGCGACGGGGGCCGGGGCGCGGGCGGCGGGCGGCCCTGCCGGTCACACGCTCGTCCCCGCTCAGCCCCTGACGCCGAGGTCGGCCTCCCAGACGACGCCCGGGACGGCGGCGTCGTCGGCGAGCCGGTCGCGGGCGGCGGTGTCGCCGTACAGGCCCCACCGCATCCAGTCCAGATAGGTCTCCAGCGTGGCGCCCGTGTTCGGGCCGCCCCAGATGTACTCGTGGTGGCCCACGCCGGTGTGCGTCATGAACGCCTTCGGCGCGGGCAGCTCCGCGTAGGCCTGGCGCGCCAGGTCGAAGTGCGTGAGGGTGTCCTGGTCGCCGTGCACGAACAGGACCTTGGCCTTCACGTCGGGGGACGGGTCGCCCATGTCGATGCACGCGAACGGCACCGCGGCGGTGATCCGCGGGTCGGGCCACGCGGAGAGCAGGCCGTGGGTCGTCATGCCGCCCAGGGAGTGCCCCGCGGCGCCGACGCCCGCGTCGAGGGCCATGCGCCCGGCGAAGGGGTCGCCGGCCGTGTCGTTCAGTGCGAGCGTCCGCGAGATGACCTCGGAGACGTCCTTCGACTGGTTGCCGTTGTAGACGTCGCCCACGTTGCCCTCGGTGCCTCCCGAGGTGGTCGGGAAGACCGGCGCGGGGACGATGAACCCGGCTTCGGCCAGCGGGAGCACGAGCGCCCCGTAGCTCTCCGGGCTGCCGCCGAGGCCGTGGCTGAACTCGCAGACCGGGAAGACCCCGTCGGCGAGCGGCGCGTCCCGGACCGGTCCGCCGCCCGCGGCGCCGGTGGCGGGGTAGAAGACGCGCGTGACGAGGCGGCGGTCGCCGCGGTTCCACTGGAACTCGCGCACGCCTACCGCGAACGGGTCGGTCGGTGCGGTGCCGCCCTGGCGGGGCCGGCCGTGGCCGGGCCGCGGGCCGGCGAGCGCCTGGCCGATGCCGAGCGCGGAGGCTCCGGCGGCGGCGGTGCCGGCGAGGCCGAGGCTCAGGAGGGTGCGTCGTCGCATGGTCATGTCGTCGCTCCTCAGCGGGTCGCGGCCGGGAGGCCGAGTCGGTACGGGCGGGGAGCAGCGGCGTGCCGGGTGCCGGTGTTCCGTGCGGTGGCGGGGACGGTTCGGTTGCGGCGCATAGGCGTCGTCTCGCTTTCTTTCGCGATTCTCGGAGCGGTCTCCGAAGCCAACGGTTCCAAACTATAGATATCGTTCGATATCGGGTCGAGACGTGACGGCGGAAGGGATCGCTGACGGCATGGCGAAGGGGCGGCGCGAGTGCGCCGCCCCTGGTCGTCCGTTCGCGGTCAGGCGACGGTGCCGGTGACGACGTCACCGTTCTTGGTCACGGTGTACTCCATGACCGCGCCGCTCCAGAAGTAGAACGTCAAGGTCACCGGGGCGCCCTCGTCGATCGCGGCGAGCATGTCCTTGGTGAGTTGGATGGTGTGGTTCTTGTAGTCGGGCCGGAAGTGGTCCCAGAACCCCTTGTAGGTGGTCCAGTCGTGGGGGCCGGCGCCGGTGCCGTCGGCGTAGACGGCTTCCATGGTGGCCAGCTGGTCGCCGTTGAACTGCGTCGGGATGAGCAGCGACTCGGCGGTGCCGGTCGCGTCCTCCTGCACGGGGTTCTCGTAGCTGATGACGTTGAGCTTCCACGGCATGCCGGCGGAGAAGCGGACCTCGAGCTGGGCCTTGGTGCCCGGCGCGCGGTCGCCCAGGATGCCCGTGAGGACCTTCGCCTTGACGGTGAGGGTGTCGCCGTCGAGGGTGTAGTCCTTGCCCGCCTTGAGCTTCGTGTTGCCGAAGTAGAGGCCGGTGAAGTCGAGGCCGTTGTAGTTGAGGGTCACGGACTTGTCGGCGACCTTGTCGGTGGAGTCGACGAACACGAGGTCCGAGGAGGCCGTGCCCGAGCGGGTGGTCCAGCCGCTGCTGGTGTAGCCGTACTCCTCCTGGTCGCGCCACCGGTGCATGAAGCGGTCGTAGAGGGTGCCGTTGTCCCACAGCATGGTGGTGATGCCGCTGGTGCGGGCGAGGTAGGTGAAGTGCTCGAAGAACTTCAGGGCCTCGCCTCGCTCGACCTTGCGCTGGTAGTGGTCGAGCAGGCCGTACTCGCCGATGATGACCGGGATGCCCTTGGAGACGAAGGTGTCGACCTGGCGCTGGAAGTCGCCCTCCAGGATCGCCTGGTACTCCTCGGTGTACTTGGTGCCGCCGGCGATGTTGACGCTGAAGGGCCAGTAACCGTACTGGTGCGTGGTCGCGGCCAGCATGGGGTCGTCCAGCTCCTCGATCTCGGCGGCGAGGGCGTCGAGGTGCTCCTGCGCGGCGTTGGTGTGGACCGTCTCCAAGACCAGGAGGCGGTCGTCGTTGTCGCCGCCGGAGTTGCGGACGATCTCGTGGAACGAGGCGTTCAGCTCGGCCATGAGGGCGTGGTTCTCCTCAGTGCTGACATCGTTCCAGCCGACCTCGTTCATCGCCTCGAACACCAGCTGCTTCGGATAGTCCTTGAAGGTCTCCGAGATCTGGACCCAGGTGGCGTCGAACTGGGCCAGGACCGCGTCGTGCTGGGCGGGGTCGGAGAACTTGTTGAGGTACTGCCACGAGTCGTGGTGCGTGTTGATCATGACGTAGAGGCCCTCGGCGAGCGCCTGGTCGACGACCTCTTGGACGCGGGCCATGACGTCGGGGTCGATCTCGTAGTCGGGCGCCGGTCCGGTGTGGGTGTTCCAGCTGACGGGCATCCGGATCGAGTTGAACCCTTCGGCGCGGATGGCCTTGAAGAAGTTCGCGTCGGGACGCGGGTTGCCCCAGGTGGTCTCGTCGGCGTCCTCGTCGCCGCAGCACATGGAGTCGAAGGAGTTGCCGAGGTTCCAGCCGGGCTGCATGGCCGCGACGATCGCCTCGGCGGTCTGCGGCTCGGGGTCGGCGGCTTGGGACGCGGCCGGGACGGCCAGCAGTGTGAGGGTGAGCGGGGCGGCCAGGAGCAGCCTCATTGCCTTGCGTATCAAAGGAGTTTCCCCTTTCGGCGCACCTGGGGACGGTCCGCGGCGCGGCCGCGGGGAGGTGCGGGGTGGGCGGGTGCCGGCCCGGCTCCAGACGGGATGCCGTTGGGCGCGATATGGAAAGAGTGCAATATCTCGCTGCCGGTGTCAATGTTTGGACGGCCGATGAAACTAAAAGTTCCGGAACCGTGACCTAGTGGCGGATAGATCCGACCTATTCGCCGACCGGCTTGACCGCCCGGGAAGTCTGCCATGAAATGACCGGGTACGGGCGACCGACGACGGCCGATTCATCGGGTTTTTCGGGACCGGGACCTTGCGCTCACCCGCGCCCGCGACTAGCTTGATTCGATGACACCATGTGACCTATGATCCAAAGTGGAGCGTTCTGTGGCAGCGACCGATCCCCGGCCCGACGTCGAGCCTGACTTCGAGTGGACCCTTCCCGGACTGCACCTCGGGTTCGACCACGCCGACGACCGGCCGGTGCGGCTCGTGCGCTTGGCGACCGGTCCCGACGCGCCTTCGGCCGCCGCGCCCTGGGCGATCGTCGACGTCATCACGCCCGGCGAGCATCGCGCCCGCAACAACCAGAGCCTCCTGCACTCCGGTGCGGGCCAGCGCCTCCGGTACGTCGACCACGAAGCGGAAGACGATGAGCTGCGGGTCCGCCAGCGCGATCCGCGGACCGGCCTCGAGGTGACCAGCGCGTTCCGCGCCGCCGGGCCGGGACTCCAGCTCCGGCACACCGTGCGCAACGGGTCCGAGCGCGAGGTCGTGGTGCTCTCGGTGAGCTCCCTGGTCGTGGCCGTCCCCGAAGGCGAGCACGAACTCCTGTGGGGCGAGAGCGAATGGCTCGCCGAGGGGCGCTGGCGGCAGCGGCCGCTCGCGGAGCTGCTGCCCGACGTGAACGTGCCGTTCCACGGCCAGTACTCGCGCGGGCGGTTCGCGCTGACGAGCCACGGGAGCTGGTCCACCGGTTCGGTGCTGCCGACCGGTGTGCTGGTGAACCGATCGGGGCCGTCGCTGGCGTGGCAGGTCGAGACGAGCGCGGGCTGGCACTGGGAGGTCGCCCAGACCGGTCCGACGGTCACCGTGGGGGTGAACGGCCCCACGGACCTGTTCCACCAGTTCGCGGTGCGGCTGGCCCCGGGCGAGGCGTTCACGAGCGTGCCGGCCGGCCTGTGCGTCGCGGACGGCGGGCGGGACGCGGCGTTCGCGGCGCTCACGGAGTACCGGCGCGCGATCCGGGAGCTGCGGCCGGTCGACGCGCGGCTGCCGGTGGTCTACAACGACTTCATGAACACGCTCATGGGCTGGCCGACGACGGAGCGGCTGCTGCCCCTCATCGAGTCGGCGGCGGCCGCGGGCGCGGAGTACTTCTGCATCGACGCGGGCTGGTTCGCCGAGATGGAGGGCAACTGGTGGACGGGCGCGGGCGAGTGGCGCGAGGCGCGGGGCCGGTTCGACGGCGGGCTGCTCGCGGTCGTCGACGCGATCCGCGCCAAGGGGATGCGGCCCGGGCTGTGGCTGGAGCCGGAGGCGGTGGGCGTCGACTCGCCGCTGGCGGAGAAGCTTCCCGAGGAGGCGTTCTTCCGGCGTTTCGGGGAGCGGGTCGAGGAGGCCGGGCACTTCCAGCTCGACCTGCGGCATCCGGCGGCGCGGGCGCATCTGGACGAGACGGTGGACCGGCTCGTGGACGAGTTCGGGCTCGCGTTCTTCAAGCTCGACTACAACACGAACTCGGGGGTCGGCACCGAAGTGGACGCCGCCGGCGCCGGTGCGGGGCTGCTGGGGCACACCCGGGCGTTCCGGGACTGGCTGCGGGAGGCGCAGGGGCGGCATCCGCATGTGCTGTTCGAGAACTGCGGTTCGGGCGCGATGCGCATGGACTACCACGTGCTGTCGGTGGCGCATATGCAGTCGACGAGCGATCAGCAGGACTTCCGGCTGTACGCGCCGATCGCGGCGGCCGCGCCGGCGAGCGTGGTGCCCGAGCAGGCGGGGAACTGGGCGTATCCGGCCGCGTCGATGAGCGTCGAGGAGACGGCGTTCGCGATGACGGCGGGCGTGATGGGGCGGATGTACCTGTCGGGGTTCCTGGGCGACTTGCGGGTGGAGCAGTCCTCGCTCGTGCGTGAAGCCGTTGCGCTGCATAAGGACTGGAGGCATCTGATCGCGGCTTCGACGCCGGTCTGGCCGCTCGGGCTGCCGGGCTGGGACGACGAGGTCGTGGCGCTCCAGCTCGACGCGGGCTCGCGCTCGCTGCTGGCGGTGTGGTCGCGGGGCGCGGCCGCGGAGGTCGCGCTGCCGGGGCTGCGCGGCCGGACCGTGGAGCAGGCGTATCCGATCGCGTTGCCGCAGTGGGCGATCCGCGGCGGCGGTGGCGTGCCGGTGCTCGAGGTGCCCGCGGGCCCGGCGGCCCGGATCTTCACCGTGAGGTGACGATGCATCAGATGTCTGCGTCGAATCCACGTGCGTATGAGCGGTTTTGACGGTCTGACAGGCGTCACGACTCCGCATCGATCGCGATACATCTGATCTTTATGCGCCTCAGGGGTTGCGAGAGCAACTCGGCCTCCCCTACGTTTGTTTAAAGGCATATCCAAATTTACAGATCCCCTGCCGCCGACCCCTTCCCCCGCGGCGGCACGAATTGAAAGGCCGATGACGTGCCCGACTCCTCTTCCGCATCATCGATGCGCCGCCGCTCGCTGTTCAAGGCCGCCGGGCTCGGCGCGGTCGGCGCTGCAGGGCTCCCCTTCGCCGCCGCCTGCTCCGACCTCAAGACCGGCGAAGGCTCCACCCAGACGACCGAGGGCTTCGACTTCCTCCCCGAATACAAGGAATGGCCCCTCCCGGCCGAGCCCGACCTGGTCGGCAACCCGCCGAACCACCCGTCCGCCTTCACCTCCTACCCCGAACCGGTCGAGGGCGTCACCGAGGTCGCCTCGGGCACCGGCTCCTACGAGTTCACCGTGCCGTTCTGGGGCGAGGCCCCCTCGAACGACGACCCCTACTTCGCGGCGCTGCGCGACGCGTGGGGCGGGACGAACATCGCGCTGCGCCAGGCCGACGGCAACACCTACGCCGACACCTCCGTCCAGTGGCTCAACGCCAACGAGTACGGCGACGGCATCCTCCTGTTCAGCTGGATGCTCGGCTCGCACACCAACTTCCCCGAGACGGTCGTCAACTCCTTCTACGATCTGACCGACATCGTCAAGGGCGACATCTCCGAGCGCTGGCCGCTCCTCGCCGGCCTCCCCACCGACTCGTGGGCCCAGTCCGTGTGGTCCAAGGACCCCGCCGACCCCGAGACCGCCCGCATCTACGGCATCCCCGGCTCCTTCCACGGCGGCGTCGGCAACGCCATCCTCGCCCGCACCGACCTCCTCGAAGAGGCCGGGATCGCCATGCCGACCACGGTCGAAGAGCTCCTGGACGCCGCCCGCGCCTGGTCGGACGACGCGAACGGCAAGTGGGCCTTCCCGGGCATCGACTGGATCCTGCCGCAGCAGTTCGGCATGGTCGGCTACGACGGCTGGTCCTGGGACGAGGAGCAGGGCAAGCTGATCCACGACTGCGAGACGCCCAACTTCACCGAGCTCATGGAGTTCCGCCGCGCGCTGTGGGACGAGAAGCTCATCCACCCCGACGCCCCCACGGGCACCCTGGACGGCAACGCCCTCCACGCGGCCGGAAAGGCCCTGTTCGCCCAGGTCAACCTCGTGCGCTGGTACGAGTACACGAACCTGATCAAGACCGGCCTCGCCCAGGGCACGGTCGCGCCGCTGCCGATGCTCGGCGCCAAGGGCCGCACCCCGGTCGTCTCCGCCGCCGCCTCCGTCGACGGCTGGACCTTCCTCAACAAGGACCTCTCCAAGGAGCAGGTCGAGGAGATCCTGGACGTCGCCAACTGGTGCTCCGCGCCGTTCGGCACCAAGGAGTGGGAGCTCATGGAGTACGGCGTCGAAGGCGCCGACTTCGACTACGACGCCACCGGCAACCCGGTCCACACCGAGCACGGCGCCAAGATCGTCCAGGCCCCGGTCAACTTCAAGCAGTTCTCCGGCAAGGTCCAGAACTTCCTCACCGGCGACCCCGAAGTGGTCCAGCAGCACTTCGAGTGGAACGCCGCCCTCCAGCAGTACATCGTGCCGAACCTCTTCGAGGGCGTGCGCGTCGAGGCCCCGGCCGCCGCGAAGTCCGCCGCGCAGACCTTCAGCGACCAGCAGAACGACATCGCCTACGGCCGCGCCGAACTCTCCACCATCCCCGACATCGTCGAGACCTTCATGACCAACGGCGGCGAAGAGGCCCGCACCTTCTACACCGAGATCTTCAAGAGCCTCAACGAGAAGTGACCCCGTCCGGGCCGGCGGCCGCGTTCATGCGGGAGCACTTCACCGAGGCCGCGATGACGGAGGCGATCAAGGGCTGACAACAAGCGTCCCGGGGGTCCGCCCCGGGACGGCCGCGAGCGCGATGTGAGGGTCGGGGGGTCGATTCGCCGTCGTACTGCGCGCGGCCGGGGGCCTTCCGCCCCGGACCGGCAGGTGCACACTGCCGGACCGGGACCGGAAGGCCCCCTTCGCATACCACCGCGCGCGGCACGTCTGTGGCGGGAATGATCCGATGATTCTTGCGGTTCGCAGGCGACTCGGCGATACTTGCACGCATGTCCCGCACGGACGATGTCGTCAACGGCATCAAACACATGATCCTCAACGGCGAGATCCAACCCGGAGAGCGCCTGCCGGTGGAGAAGGACCTCGCCGAGACCCTGGGCGTCTCCCGGGGCTCGCTCCGCGAAGGCGTCCGGGCCCTGTCGATCCTCGGCATCCTCAACTCGCGGCAGGGCGACGGCACCTACGTGACCGACCTCGACGTCTCCCAGCTGCTCTCGCCGATGGGATTCGTGGTCGACCTCCAGGGCGAGGGCCAGACCCGCCACATCCACGCCATCCGCCGCCTCCTCGAATGCGAGGCGGCCCGGCTCGCCGCCACCCGGATCACCGACGAGGCCCTCGACGAGGCGGGAGCGCTGCTCGACGAGGCCGGCCGCATCCTCGAGGAGTCCCCCGAGGCGCACGAGCGGATCATCGAGATCGACATCGCGTTCCACCGCATCATCGCCGCCCACACCGGCAATCCCGTGCTCACCGGCATGATCGAGACGTTCGCGAGCCGCACCGTCAGGGAGCGGCTGTGGCGGAGCCTCCGTGAAGAGGGCATCGACCGGCGCACCCACGGCGAGCACCACGCCATCTGGCGGGCGCTCAGCCACCACGACCCCGACTCGGCCCGCGTCCGCATGGCCAACCACCTGCTCGGCGTGGAGGACTCCCTGCCGTTCCTGCCGTCCGAAGAGGACGAATCGCCGGAGGCGGACGCCTAGCGCCTCATCCGGCCTCGAGCACCGCCATGGCCGCGTTATGCCCGGGGATACCGCTCACGCCGCCGCCGCGCACCGCCCCCGCGCCGCAGAGGAAGACGTTCGCGTGCTCGGTCTCCACGCCCCACCGGCCAGGATCGGCTTCGGCCCGGAACGGCCATGACAGGTCGCGGTGGAAGATGTTCCCGCCCGGCAGCCGCAGGTCCCGCTCGAGGTCGAGCGGGGTCTTCGCCTCGATGCAGGGCGCCCCCTCGGCGTCCACCGCGAGGCAGTCGGCCAGCGGCTCGTCCAGGTAGCGGTCGAGCTGCGCGACCGTGGCCGCGAGCAAGCGCGCCTTCTCGTCCTCCGGGCCGTCGAACAACCTTGCGGGCGTGTGCAATCCGAAGAGAGTGAGCGTCTGGAACCCCTGGCGCACCAGGTCGTCGCCGAGGATCGAGGGATCGGTGAGCGAGTGGCAGTACACCTCCGACGGCGGGTGCGACGGGAGCCGCCCGGAGGCCGCCTCGGTGTACGCGGCCTCCAGCTGCGCGAACGACTCCGACACGTGGAAGGTCCCCGCGAACGCCTCGCGCGGGTCGACCCCGGTGTCCCGCAGCCGCGGCAGCCGCTTGAGCAGCATGTTCACCTTGAGCTGCGCCCCTTCGGCCCGCTCGGGCCGCTCCCGGCCCAGCAGCGCCGCCAGCGCCTCGGGCGAGGCGTTCACCAGCACGTTCCGGGCCTCGACCGTCCCGCTGCCGTCCGCATTCGCGTACGTCACCTGGGCGCGGGCGCCGTCGGTGGCGAGCGCCGTGACCTCGTGGCCGGTGCGGATCTCCGCCCCGGCGGCCCCGGCGGTGGCGGCGAGCTCGTCGGTGAGGGCGCCCATCCCGCCGATGGGCACGTCCCAGTCACCGGTGCCGCCGCCGATCACGTGGTACAGGAAGCACCGGTTCTGCCGCAGGTCCGCGTCCCAGGCAGAGGCGAAGGTGCCGATGAGCCCGTCGGTGAGCACGACGCCGCGCACGAGGTCGTCGGTGAAGGCCTGCTCGATGGTCTCGCCCAGGGGCTGCTGGAAGAACATGCCCCAGATCCGGTCGTCGCCCACGCGCCCGCGCAGTTCGTCCTCTGTGGGCAGCGGCTCGGTGAGGGTCGGGAACACGCGCTCGGCGACGTGGGCGGCCTTTCCGTAGAAGTCCTGCCAGGCCTCGAATTCCCGGTCCGATCCGGTGAGACGCGCGAAGGACTCCCTGGTGCGGAAGACATCGCGCGTGACGAGGAGTCCGGTGTCGCGTCCCCCGCGTTCGGTCGGGGTGTACGAGGAGACGGCGCGCTTGCGCACCTCGAACCGCAGGTCCAGATCCTCCACGATCTTGCGCGGCAGCAGGCTCACCAGGTACGAGTACCGCGACAGGCGCGCGTCCACCCCGGCGAACGCGGGGGCGGAGATCGCCGCTCCTCCGGTGTGCCCCAGCCGCTCCAGGACGAGGACGCGCTTTCCCGCTCGGGCGAGGTAGGACGCGGCGACGAGGCCATTGTGACCACCGCCGACGATCACGGCGTCATAGGACTGGCGCAGAGGCATCCCCATTCCTAACACGCCCCGGGCCCGGCCGGATCGGGTTGGCGCCGCTCAAGCCCAAGATCGGCGGGCCAGGCCTTCCAGGTGCCGTTGTCCACGGTCACCACCTCGGACGGCCGCGGTCGCTCGACCGCGGCCGGACGCGTCGTTGCGCAACCGTGACCTGAGCGTGGCCCGGTTGTGGCCGAGCGGTCGTAGATTCTCGGTTAATCGATTAACAACTTTCGGCGGAGACGTCTTAGCATGTTGGTTAATCGATTAACCTATGAAGGGAAGTCAACGGTGACCAAGCAGCCCCGATTGGCCGACGTCGCGCAGGCGGCCGGCGTCTCCACTGCCACGGCCTCCATGGCGCTCAACGAGACCGGCGGACGGCGCATCGGCCCCGAGACCCGGGAGCGGGTGCGCGCCGCCGCCGCGGAGCTGGGGTACCGGCCGAACACGGTGGCGCGGGGGCTGCGGACGCGGCGGACCCAGATGATCGGGTTCGTCGGAGACGATGTCGCGACCACGCCCTTTGCGGGGCAGATGATCCGGGGCGCGCACGATGCGGCCCGCGAGGCGGGGTTCCTGCTCCTCATGGTCGACACCTCCGGCGACCCGGCCGAGACCGGCGAGGCCATCGCGGCGCTTCAGGAGCGCCAGATCGACGGCATCCTGCTCGCGACCATGTACCACCAGGTCGTCGAGGTCCCGGCCGCGATCGGTTCCACCCCTTGCGTGCTGCTCGACGCGCGGACTCCGGACGGCTCCGCCTCCTCCGTCGTCCCGGACGAGCGCGGCGGCACGCTCGGGGTGCTCGACGAACTGACCGCGGCCGGTCACACCCGCATCGGACACGTCACCACCTCCGAGGACGTGGAGGCCCGCGCGATCCGGCTCGCGACCTGGCGCGAGCGCGTCACGGCCGGCGGCCTCGACCCCGACGAACTGCTCGTGGAAGTCCCGGCCTCGACCACCAGGCCCGCCCACGAAGGGGCGCTGCAGCTCCTCGGCCGACCCGATCGGCCGACCGCGATCTTCTGCTTCAACGACCGCATGGCGATGGGCGTCTACCGCGCCGCCGCCGAACTCGGTCTGAGCATCCCCGGCGACCTTTCCGTCGTGTCCTACGACGACCAGGAACTCATCGCCCCGGATCTCTTTCCCGGCCTCACCTCGGCCGCCCTCCCCCACTACGAGATGGGGCGCTGGGCGGTCGTGGAACTGCTGCGCCGCCTCGACGATCCCGAGGCCGCGCCCGTGCAGCACCTCATGCCCTGCCCGACCGCGAGGCGGCACTCCGTCGCACCGCCCCGATGAGGCGCCGGCAGCCTCCGCAACCCTTCTGCCCGATTCACATTGGAGTGAGCACCATGCAACGCCGCAACCTCATGAAACTGGCGGCCGCCACCGGCGGCGCCTCCCTCGCCTACTCCGCCCTCGCCGCGTGCCAGAGCGCGGGCGGAACCTCGGACGGCGAGCTCGTCCTGTGGGCCCACAACGCGGGCACCCCTGCGGAGATCGAGGTCACCGAGGAGATCATCAAGGCCTTCAACGACTCCCAGGACACCTACCAGGCCACGTTCGAGCCGTTCCCGCAGGATGTCTACAACGACACGGTCAACGCCGCGGCCCTTTCCGGCGATCTTCCCGATCTGCTCACCGTGGACGGACCCAACGTCCCGAACTGGGCGTGGGCCGGGCATCTCCTGCCGCTCGACCTGCCCGCCGACATCACCGACAAGTTCCTGCCTTCAGTGCTCGGGAAGTTCCAGGGCGAGCTGTACTCGGTCGGCCACTGGGAGGCCGCGTGCTCGATCTTCGCGCGCCAGTCGGTGCTCGAAGGGGCCGGCGTGCGCATCCCCACGATCGAACAGCCTTGGACGCGCGAGGAATTCGACGACGCCCTGCAGCGGGTCACCGCTGACGGGACCTACCAGTGGGCCATCGACTTCTCGACCGCCGACACCGGTGAGTGGTACCCCTACGCGTACTCGCCGTTCCTGCAGAGCTTCGGCGGCGACCTCATCGACCGCGAGACCTACCTGAAGTCCGACGGGGTGCTCAACGGCCCCGAGGCCCTCTCCTGGGGCCGGTGGTTCCAGGGGCTGTTCACCGGCGGGCTCGCCAGCGTCGAGTCCCCTGTCGGGGCTGAGGACTTCATGCAGGGCAAGGCGGCCATGGCCTTCCACGGCAACTGGGGCGCACTGGCCGCGATGGACCTCTACGACGACATGCTGTTCCTGCCGCCGCCGGACTTCGGCAACGGCCCCAAGATCGGCGGCGGCTCCTGGCAGTGGGCCGCCACCGCGACCGCCGACGCGACCGGGGCCACCGCGTGGATGGAGACCGCGCTCTCCGACGAGTACGTCGCCGAGTTCGCCAACAAGACCGGGCTCATCCCCGCCACGGACGCGGCCGCCGAACTCACCGAGAACTACGCCAGCGACGGCAAGCTGCGCATGATGGTCGACTACTCCAAGGAGTACGCGGTGCTGCGGCCCGAGACGCCGGCCTACACCGTCATCGCCTCGGTCTTCACGCAATACGCGGGCGACATCATCCACGGCGGTGACGTTCAGGAAGCGCTGGACGCGGCCGTCGCCGAGATCGACGCCGACATCGAAGCGAACGCCGGATACGGGTTCTAGCCATGGCACTCGCCAGTGCTGAGAGGGCCGCCGTCACGGCGGCGGCCCCGCCCTCACCGCCGAAGGCCAAGCGCCGCAGCCACTCCCGTGCCGAGCAGCGCGCGGGGACCGCGTTCGCGATCCCCGGCGTGGTGCTCCTGCTCGTGTTCGTCATCGGCCCGGCCGTCGTGTCGCTGGTCCTGGCGTTCACCAACGCACGGCTCATCTCCCCCACCCCGCCGGAGTTCGTGGGCCTGGAGAACTTCCAGCGCGCGTTCGCCGAGGACGATCTGTTCCACAAGTCCATCCTGAACACGTTCCTGTTCGCCGCGATCGTGGTGCCGCTCCAGGGCGGGCTCGGGCTGGTACTCGCTCTCCTGGTCAACCAGCGGCTCGCGGGCAGGAACTTCTTCCGCACCGTGTTCTTCCTGCCGGTGATCACCTCGATGGTCGTGGTCAGCCTCTTGTGGCGGTTCATGTACCAGGAGGACGGGCTCGTCAACTCGGCGCTGTCGATGGTCACCGGCGGCGCGTGGGCCGGCCAGGCGTGGCTCTCGGAGCCCTCGACCGCATTGGGCGCCATCGTGGTCATGAGCGTCTGGCAGGGCGTGGGGTTCCACATGATCATCTGGCTCGCCGGACTCCAGACCATCCCCGAGGAGGTCTACGAGGCGGGCGAACTGGACGGCACCACGCCGTGGCAGCGGTTCCGGCACCTGACGCTGCCGCTGCTCAAGCCCACGTTCGTGTTCGTGCTCATCACCATCACGATCGCCGCCATGAGCCTGTTCGTGCAGGTCAACATCATGACCGGCGGCGGCCCGGTGGGATCGACCAGCACACTCGTGCTCCAGATCGTCCAGAAGGGCTTCCAGCAGCAGCAGATGGGCTACGGCGCCGCGCTCTCGCTGATCTTCTTCTGCATCGTGCTCGCCCTGGCCCTCGTCCAGCGGCGACTGACGAGGGACAAGGACTAGCCATGGCCGCAACGACATTCAAGGCCCCCGCCAAGGCCGCGCGCGCGTGGACCTACGTGCCCATGACCGTGCTCGCGCTGTTCTTCCTGTTCCCGATCGTGTTCATGGTCGCCGCGAGCCTCAAGACCGACCACCAGATCTTCGCGGACATGAACTCCCTCAACGCGTTCCTGCCGGTCGGGGACCTCTCGCTCGCCAACTACGCGGCAGTGTTCGACCGGGTCCCGTTCTGGCGCTTCCTCGGGAACACGCTGTTCGTGACGTTCATGGTCACCGCCTTCGGCCTCATCGTGAACTCGATGTGCGGCTACGCGCTGGCCCGGATGCGCTGGAAGGGCCGCGGCCTCGTGTTCGGGCTCGTCATCGCCACGCTCATCCTGCCGTTCGACACCACCATCGTGCCGATGGTCTACCTCGTGGCGAACCTGCCCTGGGTCGGCTTCGACGGCCTCACCCCGGTCCTGGAGTTCGGCTGGCTCAACACCTACCGCGTCCAGATCGTGCCGTTCATCGTGAACGCCTTCTCGATCTTCCTGTTCGCCCAGTACTTCAAGAGCCTCCCCAAAGGACTCGAGGAGGCCGCCGCGATCGACGGGGCCGGATGGCTGCGCACCTACTGGCGCATCATCGTGCCCCTCTCCAAGCCCGTGTTCGCCACGGTCGCGATCCTGTCCGTGATCACCTCCCCCGCCACCTGGAACGCCTACCTGTGGCCGCTCATGACCGTCCAGAGCGAAGAGCTGCGCCCCGTCATGGTCGGCGTGCAGTACTTCTTCCAGCTCGACACCGCCTGGGGCGAGGTGATGGCCTACATCACCATGATCACCGTGCCGATGGTGATCGTCTTCCTCGTCTTCCAGCGCGCGTTCATCCAGTCCATCGCCGCCGCCGGCATGAAGGACTGAACTCCCCCCACTAGTGAGGAAACCAATGCTCAAGCTCGCCGACCACTGGGTCTGGGACTCCTGGTACGTGATCGACGACGACGGGCGGCACCACGTGTTCTTCCTGCGCGCCTCGCGCGCGCTCCAGGAAGAGGGCCGCCGCCACCACCGCGCCTCCATCGGCCACGCCGTCTCCGACGACCTGAGGGACTGGACGCTCCTGCCCGACGCCCTCGTCCACGCCGACACCCCCGCCTGGGACGACCAGGCCACCTGGACCGGCTCGATCGTGCGGGAGGACTCGGGGCGGTGGCGCATGTTCTACACCGGCGTCTCCCGCTCCGAAGGCGGCAAGGTGCAGCGCATCGGCTCGGCCGTCTCCGACGACCTGCTCGTGTGGCACCGCGAACCGGGCCCGCAGGTCGAGGCCGACCCGCGCCACTACGAGAAGTTCTCGGAGGAGTCCGACTGGTTCGACGAGGCCTGCCGCGACCCGTGGGTGGTCCGCGCCGGGGACGGCTGGCACATGCTCTTCACCGCGAGAGCCGAAGGGCCCGAACCGACCCGCGAACGCGGCGTGGTCGGACACGCCCGCTCGGCCGACCTCGTCACCTGGGAGGTGCTCCCGCCCCTGAGCCGCCCCGACGCGCTCGGCTTCGGCCAGATCGAGGTCACCCAGCTGCACCGGGTGGACGGCCAGTGGCTGCTGCTGTTCTGCTGCGGCAAGGCCGAGGCCTCCGACGCGCGCCGCTCCCTCGGCGAGACCGGCGACAACTACGCGGTGCCCGTCGACGACCTCTTCGCAGGTTTCGACGGCGCCGTTCTCAACATCGCCAAGGCGAGGCCGTTCGAGCATGAGAGCCTGTACGCGGCGAGACTGCACGACGTTGACGGCCAGACCGTCATCATCGGCTTCCGCAACATCGAGGACGGCGGGTTCGTGGGCGAGCTCGCGGACCCGATCCCGGTCCGCTGGGACGGAGAGAGGCTGGTGCGCAGATGATCGGAGTGGTCGGCGAGGCCCTGATCGATCTCGAAGTCGGACACGAGGACGCCCGGCACCCGGTCGCGCACCCCGGCGGCAGCCCGATGAACGTCGCGGTCACACTGGGGCGCTTGGGGTCCGAGGCCGCGTTCCTCGGGCGGCTCTCCGGCGACGCGTTCGGGAAGCTGCTGCGTACCCACCTGGCCGAGTCCGACGTGAACCTGCGCTGGGTCGTCGACGCCGAGGAGCCGACCAGCCTCGCGATCGTGTCCGTAGCGCCGAGCGGTTCCGCGAGTTACGCGTTCCATGTGGCCGGCACCGCCGACTGGCAGTGGCGGGACGCCGAACTGCCCCACAACCCGGGCCTCGACGCGGTGCACGCCGGGTCACTCGCGCTCGCCGTCGAGCCCGGCGGCCCGGTGCTCGAGCAGTGGCTCGCCGGCCTCGCCGCGCACACGACGATCAGCCTCGACCCGAACGTGCGCCCCGCGCTGCTCGGCGACCGGGAGGCCTACCGCGAACGTCTGCGGCGCTGGCTCGAGTTCGCCTCCATCGTGAAGGTCTCCGACGAGGACCTGGCGTGGATCTGGCCCGGCATGGACCCGGCGGCCCTGGCCTACGGGTGGATCGCCGAGGGCCGCAAGCTGGTCGTGGTGACGCGGGGCGGCGACGGCTCGCAGGTGTGGGCCGGGGGCGAGGCCTTCGAGGTGCCCGCCGCGCCGGTCGACATGGTCGACACGGTGGGTGCGGGCGACTCGTTCAGCGGCGCGCTCCTGGACTGGCTCGACCGCAACGGCCGCCTGCGTCCCGAGGGCCTGGAGCGGTTGAGCGCCGGGGAGGCGCGCGAGGCGGTCGAGTTCGCGTCCAAGGTGGCCGCCGTGACCTGTTCGCGGGCCGGCGCCAATCCGCCTTTCCGTTCGGAATTGTAGTTCAGCGTTTCTCTGGGGCCGTTCCGCAATGCGCGGAGCGGCCCGTTTCGAATTAACCGAAATTAACCAGATACATTGATGGATTTAACTTCGCTTAACTATTTATGATCGTTCGGTCAATTGCGAACACTCCCGGAGACTTTGGAGCGACGATGCTGCAGACCTCGAGAAGGAACCTCTTCCGCGCGGCCGCCGCCGGCGGCGCGATCAGCCTGTTCGGACTCCCCGCCGCGGCGCAGGACGCCACCTATCGGCCCGTCTACCACTTCTCGGTGCCCGACCGCTGGAAGAACGACCCGCAGCGGCCGATCTACGTGGACGGCAAGACGTACTACTACTACCTCTACAACAAGGACTACCCGGAGATGGGCACCGGCACCTCGTGGCGACTGGCGTCCTCGACCGACAATGTCGCCTTCACCGACCTCGGCACCGCCATTCCGAAGGAGACGAACCCGAACGGCTCGATCTGGTCGGGCTGCATGGTCGTCGACGAGCAGGACACGGCCGGATTCGGCGCGGGCGCGATCATCGCGATCGCCACCCAGGAGGACCGGTTCGCGACCGCCCCGCACCGCCAGGCGCAGTTCCTGTTCCACTCCACCGACGGCGGCCGCACCTTCGCCCGACACGAGCCCGCCGTGCTCCCCAACCCCGGCGTCGTGGACTTCCGGGACCCGAAGGTCGTCTGGGACGCCGCCCGCTCGCAGTGGGTCATGGCGCTCGCGGAGAACGACAAGATCGGGTTCTACCGCTCGACAGACCTCAAGACCTGGACTTACACCGAGGGGTTCATTCGCGGCGGCATGGGCGTCTTCGAATGCCCCGACCTGTTCTACCTGGAGTCCGCCACCGGCCCCGGCCGCTGGGTGCTCGGCGCCAGCGCCAACACCAAGGGCTCGGGCGGCCCCGCGACCTACGCGTACTGGATCGGGAACTGGAACGGCACGACCTTCGTGCCCGACCACCCTGACCCGAAATGGCTCGACCACGGCTGGGACTGGTACGGCGCGGTCACATGGGAGCGCCGGACGGGCGCGGTCCTCGACCCGCGCACGCGGTACGCGATCGGCTGGATGAACCACTGGGACTACTTCGGCACGACGCCCTCGTGGGACGCGGACGGGTTCAACGGCACCGACTCGATCGTGCGGGAGATCAGCCTCCACTGGTACAGCGCGACCGAGCCGGTGCTCCTGTCCACGCCGGTCCGCGCCCTCGCCGACCGCGCCTCGCGGACGGTGCACCTCGGCGACCTCACCGTCGACGGCAACGTGCCGCTCGACTACCGCGGCCGCGCCTACGAGATCCGGACCAGGGCCACCTGGAACCAGCTCGACAACCTCGGCATGCAGCTGCGCCGGTCCCCGGACGGCACCCGCCACGCCGACGCGGGCGTCTACCTCGCCGGCGGCTACGCCTACCTCAACCGGGGCTACACCGGAAACCCCGACACGACGGGCCGCTGGCTGGAGAGCCGCACCCCGTTCAACGCCGCGAGGAAGGAGGCGACGCTGCGGATCCTGGTCGACAACCTCTCGGTGGAGGTGTTCATCGACGACGGCCGCTACGTCCACTCCAGCCTCGTCTACGCCCAGCCCGGCGACGACCGCCTGGCACTGTTCACGGACGGCGGTCCGGCGGTCTTCAACGACGTGACGATCACCGAGTTCAGCCAGATCTGACCGATGCCGCTGCTCACGGCCACGCCGATCATTCCCGTGCCCGGCGTGGTCACTGGGCAGCCCGCGGCGATCTCCTCTGAGGACCGCATGGGGCAGATACCGAACATCATGGTCCTGAAACGGGACTGCCTGTAAAGAAAACGTCAAGACTCGCGGCCGGGGCGGTCGCTCAAGGGCAATTTCCGCTGGTTAGCGGTGTTGTGTCGCCTTCGACGGGCGGGCCGCGGCGATATCCTGCTGACGGCGGCGCGGTCCGGTGCCGCGAACTCGACCAGCTGGAAGGCCGTCCCCTGCGAGCAATCCTGAGCGCCGTCCTCGAAGGCGCCGTCCGGAACCCCGTGCGCATCATTCCCGCGGCGTTCGCCGCGGTGATCTTCGCCGCCGCGGGGCTGCTCATGCTGCCCGTCGCGCAGACGGCGCCTGGAGAGACCCGCTTCGTCGACGCGTTCTTCACGGGCACGTCGGCCATCTCGGTCACCGGGCTGATCACCGTGGACACGCCGACGCACTGGACCGGCTTCGGCGAGGCGGTCATCCTGGTCTGCATGCAGCTCGGCGGGCTGGGCATCATGACGACGGCGGCCTTCCTCGGCATGGTCGTGAGCCGCAGGCTGCGGCTGCGGGCGAAGCTGATGACGCAGGCCGAGCTGCACCCGTCTATCAGCCTCGGCGACGTGAAGAGCGTGCTGCGCTTCGCGGCTCTGTACACGTTCACCGTCGAGATCCTCATCGTCGCGGTGCTGGCGCTGCGGTTCCACTTCGCCTACGGCTTCGCGCCGGGCGACTCGCTCTGGCAGGGCGTCTTCCACAGCGTGGCGGCCTTCAACAACGCCGGGTTCTCGCTGTTCTCCGACTCGATCATCGCCTTCGCGACCGACCCGTGGATCAGCATGCCGCTCATCCTCGGAACGATCCTCGGCGGGCTCGGCATCCCCGTCGTCTACGAGCTCTCGCACCGCCGCGCGGTCCGGAGCTGGTCGCTCCACACCAAGATGACGCTGTCGGGCACGGCGGTGCTCCTCTTCGGCGGGTGGCTCGTCCTGCTGGCCCTGGAGTGGTCGAACCCGGCGACGTTCGGCCAGTACGCGTGGCACGACCGATTCCTGCCCGCGTTCTTCCAGTCCGCGGTGCTGCGCACGAGCGGGTTCAACTCGATCGACGTGGGGCAGTTGAACGACGACTCGCTGCTGGTCTCGATGGTGCTCATGTTCATCGGCGGCGGTTCGGCCTCGACCGCGGGCGGCATCAAGGTCGCCACGTTCTTCCTGCTGATGTGGGTGATCTGGGCCGAGATCCGCGGCGATCGGGACGCCTCGGCGTTCCGCCGCCGCCTGCCGACGCAGGTGGTGCGCGAGGCGCTCACCGTCGCGCTGGTCTATGTCGCCATGATCGTCGCCGCGGTCATGCTCATGCAGCGCTTGGAAGACGACATCATGCTGGCGCCCATCATGTTCGAGGTCGTCTCGGCCGCGGCCACCGTCGGGCAGTCGACGGGCATCACCTACGACCTGGGCGACCCGTCGAAGTGGCTCATCATCGTCGTCATGTACGGCGGCCGGATCGGCCCGGTGCTCTTCGCGACCTCACTGGCGATCGCCACCCGCAAGCGCCTCTACCGCTACCCCGAGACGCGCCCGCTCGTCGGCTGACCGGCCGCGACCTCGGGCGAGCGCGGCGCGATGTCGTGCCGGCCGAGGCGCGACCACATCAGGCGCTGGATGGACAGCGTCGCGATCCCGGCCACGATCATGCCCACGAGGTTGACGCCGAGCTGCACGAGCGACGCCCCGACCTCGTTCCAGTGTGCGAGCGCGATCGCCACGGCGATGTTCCCGGCGGCGGGAACCGTGGTGACCGAGATGAAGACGCCCACGAGCGCCGACGACTTGCGTGCGGTCATCGAGAGGATGCCGGCGACCCCGGCGAGGACGGCGACCACGAAGGACCAGCGGTCGGGGTGGATGATGAAGCTGGTGAGCGGCCGGTCGTCGAGCATCGCCGGCTCGATCCAGCCGATGAGGCGGCTGACGGCCGCGCACGCGAGCGTGATCGCGATGGCGACCGCGAACCCGGCGGCGAGGGTGCGGGCGGCCGCGCCGATCAGGCGCACGTTCCGTTGCAGCACACCGAAGCACATGGCGGCGACCGGCCCGAAGTCCGGGCCGAGGACCATCGCGCCGACGATGAGGATCGGCTGGTCCAGGAGCGCGCCGATCGCCGCGATCTGCACCGCCAGCGCCAGGAACGCGAAGTAGGACCAGGTCATGCGGGCCTCGGCGGCGGTGCGGGCGGACAGCTCCTCCCACACGACGGCGTCCTCGGGGTCGCCGGGGGCGGCGTGCTCGGCCGCCTCCGCGGCGGTGGAGATCGAGAGGTCGAGCTGCTCGACGCTGATGCCGCCGGTGTCCTTGAGCCCGAGGGCTTTGAGGTCGGCGAGCACGGCGTTGGCGCCTTCCCTGGCGACGTCGAACTCGACGAGGTCGCCTTCGGGGTCGAAGGCGGCGCCGGGGAGTCTGAGGACGTTGACGACGGCCGGGCTGTCGGCGGCGATCCGCAGTACCTCGTCGGTGCGGGAGGCGGGGCTGATCACGCGAATGTGCAACACGTTCGGCATTCTCTCCCACTTCGACGCGGCCGCGGGTTTCAGGCCCGCCGCTCCTGCCTCCTGACCGCCCGGTCGATCCGGTGCCGCCAGACGGCCGTGCGCCACCGGGCGCCCATGAGCTTCGCCGCGACGCGGCACCGCCGGATCATGCGTCTACTCGCTGTAGATGCGGACCTGGGCCTCGGAGGAGTCGACCTCCACGACGACCTCGTCGAGGTGGTTGACCAACTCCTCCAGCTCATTGGGCTTGAGCTGCGTGAGGTCGAAGGGGACTCCGGATTTGGCCATCTCGGCGTTGGCCTTCTCGAGGGCCTGCGCGGGGACGAGGGCCGAGAGGCGCACGCCGGCGCGCAGGAGCGCGACGGGGACGCGGATGTTGACGCGGCCGGGTTCGCCGTTCTCCATGTAGTCCACCACGAGCCGCAGGTACTTCTTGCCGGTCTTGCGGTCGGCGGCCGGTGCGGTCTCGCCGGGTTCGATGGCGGTGAGGAGCCGTTCGGCCTCGTCGGCGTTGATCTTGCCTTCGGCCAGCATGTCGAGGATGGCTTTGCGTTGCTCGTTCACGGCGGGCGCCTTTCTCAGCGGATGATGAGGAGCAGGGCGGTGCGGCCCTGTTCGATGTCGAAGCGGGAGCCGGGGAGGGCGCCGATGAAGCGGCCGACGCCGGCGACGGTCGCGAACACGCGCATGTGGAACACGAGGCAGGCGATGACGCCGCCGATGAGCGCGAGGAGCAGGACCGGGGAGAGCAGGACGACGGCGAGGAGCACCGGGATCCAGAGGCGGATCGTGCGGTGGCCGGGCCGTTTGATCTTCAGGGTCACGAGTTGGGGCATCACGTCGGTCCCTCCAGTTCGGCCAGCGCCTGGTCGGCGGTGATCTCGCCGCGGCGGAGGCGGTCGATGACGTCGGCGCGCGAGGGGGCCGGGTCGGTCTCGACGAAGTCGAGGGCCTGGCCGATGCGGTTGAGCCGGGACTTGACGGTCGGGTAGCTGATGCCGAAGGTCCGCTCCATCTCCTTGATGGAGCCGTGGCACCGCACGAAAGCGGTGACGAAGACCTGGTCTTCGGCACTGAGCTGGGCGAGCTGGGGCAGCTCGAACGCGCCTTCGACCGCGATCCCGGAGTCGTCGAGGCGTACGCGCTCGACGGTGAAGGGGCGGCCGCGGGTCAGGTCGGTGAGCTCCTGCCAGTCCGATGCTTCATCTGCCATACCTCAAGTTGTACCCGCTGGATTATTAATTTTCAAGAGTCAGAGATTGATTTTCTTGATATCAGGCCTTCGGTTGGTGCAGCGCCGCAGCGCCACCGAGCTCGCGGTGGTCCGCGATCGCTACGATGCCCTTGCTCCTGCCCTCGCCGAGCACTTCGCAAGAAGCGAGCTCATCAGAAGCGTGAAAGGCCGACCATGATCCACCTCGCCGGCGACTCCACCGTCGCTCCCACCGACGGCGGCGCCACTTCGGGCCACCCCGCACTCCCCCTGCTCGGCTGGGGCGACGAACTCGCCGCGTTCCTCGAGGAGCCGGTCGCCAACCGCGCCTTCGGTGGCGCCACCACCCGGTCCTTCCGCGAGCAGGGCAACTGGAAGCTCGTCACCGACGGACTCCGGGCAGGCGACACTGTCGTGTTCGGGTTCGGCCACAACGACCAGAAGGAACCCGACGCACTCGCCGCCCACGGCGGCTACCGCGAGCGCCTGACCGCCTTCATCGAAGAGGTCCGCGCCGCCGACGCGAAGCCCGTGCTCACCACGAGCGTCGAACGGCGCATGTTCGCCCCCGACGGGACCCTTCGCCACTCGCACGGTCCTTACCCGGCCGAGGTCCGCCGCCTCGGACGCGAACTCGACGTGCCGGTCATCGACCTCAACGTCTTCACCCGCTGGCTATACACCTCCCTCGGGCAGGAGGAGTCGGCCGCGCTCTTCGTCCACGGCGCCGCCGCCGCGCGCGGCATCGAGGTGAGCGCCGACCTCAAGAAGGACAACACCCACTTCACGACCGCCGGAGCCGTCGCCGTCGCCCGCTTCGTCGCCGAAGCACTCCGCGCCCTCGCCGGGGAAGGTGCGGACGCCGCGCCCGCCGGGCTCGAGCTGATCCGCAAGTAGCCGCGACCCACTCGCCCCTGCCGACCTCGCACCAGCTCTGATGGGGCACCGCCTCAGCGCTCGAGGCGGGCCTGCACCCCGGTGAGCAGGGCGTCGAGGGCGAATTCGAAGACGGCGTCGAAGTCGGTGAACGCGCCGCCCGCCGGTTGACGGGCGAGCCTTGGGAAGGCGGCGGGGTCGAGCGTCTCGACGAGGTGCGAGGTCTGCGCCTCCCACCACTCCTCGATGCTCACCCCGGACGCGTCGGCCACCTCCTGCTCCGAGGTCGGCAGCAGCGCGATGCCCTGGACGATGCCCGAGGAGGCGAGGTAGACCGTCATGGCCGCCTCGGCGGGCAGCCCGGCGGAGGCGGCCGCGTCAAGCGCCCGTTCGACATTGCCGAGCGTGTTGGGCCCCAGCGGCGGACGGGTGGAGGCGAGGACCTGGAGGACCCACGGGTGGCGGCGGTAGAGCCGCCACTCCTCGCGGGCCTCGTGCGAAAGCCGTTCGCGCCAGCCGAGGGCGGGGTCGCTGGGGCGCAGTTCGCCCGCGACCGTGTCGGTCATCGCCTGGATGAGGGCGTCGCGGTTGGCGAAATGCCGGTACAGGCTCATGGTCGCCGCTCCCAGCGCGGTGGCGAGTCGCCGCATCGAGAGCTCCCGCAGGCCTTCGGCGTCGGCGAGCGCGATCGCGGCGGCGGTGATCCTCGCGGGAGTCAAGGCCGACGGCCGTTCGACGCGCACCGCCGGACGGGTCCGCTTGCGGTGCCGGTACGCGCGGGCCTGGCACGCCCGCGAGCAGTAGCGGCGGCGTCGGCCGCGCGACGCCTGGTCGATTTGGCGGCCGCATTGCGCGCATCGGTCCACGGTTCGCTCATTTCGTCACGCGTCAGGAGTGTGACGTAATTCTAGGCGCTCAGCGGCGCGGGCGTTAACTTCGAGCGAAACGGTCCACCGATCGAAGGGAACCCGAAATGAGCGACATCAACGTCCGCCGAGCTCAAGCCGCCGATCTCGACGCTGTCGTGCCCGCGTTCGCGGCGGCCACCGCTGACGAGGTGGTCAACGTCTGGATCGCCGCCGCCGGCCCCGTACCGGTCGATGCGTACACCTCCTACCTCACCGAGTCGATGCGGAAGCACCTGCGCGACGACGAGGTCTGGATCGCCGAACGCGACGGCCGCATCGAGGGCCTGTCCGTGTGGATGCAGGTGGCGTCGACCGAGCGCTTCCACGCTGAAGTCGAGGACATCGCGGCGATGGCCGAGACCATGGCGCTGCCGATGCTGGGGCGCGCCGAGAGCGTGATGCGGCTCATCGCCGGGGCGCACCCCGAGAAGTTCCCGCACCTGTACCTCTTCTCGATCGCGGTGGTCCCCGAGCACCGCGGCGCGGGCGCTGGCGGGGCGATGCTCAAGGCGCGCTTGGCGAGCGCCGAGCAGGAGGGCATGCCGGTGTACCTCGAAGCGAGCACCGAGGACTCCGCCCGCCTGTACCGCCGGCACGGCTTCGAGGCGATCGGCGAGCGCCTGCGGTTGCCGGAGGAGGGGCCGACCCTGATTCCGATGTGGAGAAATTGAGGCTGGCTTTTCCGGCCTCAGGTCAAGGCATCAGCGACGAAGAGGCGGCGGGGAGGGCCGGGCGGGTCGCGGCGGCCCGACCTGGTTCCGGTCAGGGCGAGGCCGGGTGGGTTCGCAGCGGCTCGGCCTAGGTTCGGCCTGGCGAGGCCGGGCGAGTCCCGGCGGCTCGGCCTGGTTCCGGGCGAGTCCCGGCGACCCGGCCTGGTTCCGGCCTGGCGAGGCCGGGCGAGTCCCGGCGGTTCGACCCAGTTCCAGTCGGAGCGAGGCCGGGCAAGTGGCGACGGCTCGACCTGATTCCGGTTGGGGCGCAGCCGGGTCGGAGAAACATGAATGCTTTCTCGTCTTGTGGGTGATGCGACCTCGACCGTGAGCGTGGACAATTGAGGTACGTACGGGTGTACGGAATCCATGTAGGTGAACGAGATAGTGGTAAGCAGACTACGACATAAGCCTCTGGCTATCTGCCTGCATTGCATGGACGTCGAGTTGCGTTGGGGACAAAGACCTTCGCTCTCGGCTACGGCCTCGTAGAGCACCACCCGCTAAGCACTGCGGCCTGGCAGCGATCAAGAACCTGGCCCTCACCGGTCAGCCACTCGACCGTACCGATCGCATCAGCGCAGGATGCGGGAGAGCGCTGCTTCCCCGGCAAGCTTCCAAGTCGGTTTGCCTCCGGCCCAGCCGCGCTCTCCGGCGATGCCGATCTCGATCAGCACGAACGACTTGATGAGCGCCAGACCGCGGGCGCGCAGGACCGTGCCCTCGTCGGCTGCCTTGTACGCGTTGAAGAACGCGTCGGAGGTGCCGTCGGGCAGGAGGATCCAGGCGGCGGCGAGGTCGACGGCGGGATCGCCGACGAAGATCTCGCCGAAGTCGATCACGCCTGCCAGGCGACCGTCTTCGACGACCACGTTGGCCGGGTGCAGGTCGCCGTGCAGCCACACACTGGTGCCGCTGTGGGGGTCCGCGTCGAGCGCCTCTCGCCAGACGGCGCGGGCGCGGTCGGCGTCGACTTCGGGGAGGCGCTGGAGCGTCTGCTCGAACCGCTCGTCCATGTCGGCGAGGGCCGCGCCGCGGCCGTCGTTCGCGGGGTTGCCGGCGGGTCCTTCGAGGTGGAGGGCGGTCAGGAACTCGGCGAGCGTGGCGGCCGATTCGGGGTCGGTGATCGGGGCGAGGTCCGCAGGTGTGCCGTGGACCCAGGTGGTGATGAGCCAGTGGTGCGGGAACCGCTCCGAGGGCTCGCCGAGCCGGGTGGGCACGGGGACCGGCAGCGGCAGTCGCGAGGCGATGTCGGGGATCAGGCGGTGCTCCCGCTCGAGCAGCGCGGGGGCGTCGTCGGTCCGGGGGATGCGCACCGCCAGATCGGGGCCGAGACGCCACATCTGGTTGGTCCAGCCGCCGTCGACGGCCTTGACCTCGAGGTCGGCCAGGTCGGGGCATTGCCGCTCCAGGAGGTCCCGCAGCAGCCGTTCGTCGATCGCCGTGTCGCTCAACGTGACATCCCTTCTCCACGGCCCCGGCGCCTACCCTACCGGCGCCGCCGGGGCCGGGCGGCTGAGACCGGCGCCCGGCCCGCTCCCGCTTCGCCGCCTGCCTTGAGTCGAGCCGTACCGCTCCACGGCGAGAACCGCCCGAGCGGTGATCGATCTGCACGGGCGCCCACGCTACCCGCACCACTGTGGGCCGGGCGGCTGAGATCGGCGCCCGGCCCGCTCCCGCTTCGCCGCCTGCTTTGAGTCGAGCCGTACCGCTCCACGGCGAGAACCGCCCGAGCGGTGATCGATCTGCACGGGCGCCCACGCTACCCGCACCGCTGCGGGCCGGGCGGCTGAGATCGGCGCCCAACCCGCTCCCGCTTCGCCGCCTGCCTTGAGTCGAGCCCTACCGCTCCACGGCGAGAACCGCCCGAGCGGCGATCGATCAGATCGCGGGGGCGGACGCGCCTGGTTACCGTCGTGTCCGCGGATCTTCGGCGGGGTTGGCGTACATCGGCGGCGGGCCGTGCTCGATCGCTTCGGGGCGCAGTTCGAAGTGCCAGGGCTCGTTCGCGTAGACGCGGCAGAGACCGTGGGCGGCAACGTGCTCGGAGAGCCAGGCCGCGGCGGCGGGCGGGCCGATGTCGACCGCGCGGCCGGCCACGTGCGCCGAGGTCTCAGGGGTGGAGACCCAGCGGGAGGCGGCGGCTTCGGAGCCGTATTCGGCCACGGCTTCGCGGCGCAGCTGGCGCTGGTACTCGGGCGAGCGCCAGCCGCTGTTGACGTAGAGGGTGACGCCCTCGCGGGCGGCCTCGGCGCCGGCGCGGCGCAGGGCGGCGAGGAGCGGCGGGTCCAGGTTGGCGACGCCCGGCACGGTGTCGTCGAAGACCGTGGTCCGGTACGGGACGGCACCATCGGGGACGCCGAGCGCGCCGCGGTCGCGGATGCGCAGGAGCCGGTAGCCGAGGGCGGCGGCCAGCGCGGCGAGGACGGCGACCGCGCGGGCGGCGAGGCCCCGGCGGAGGCGGCGGGTCATGGCGCGAGGTGCAAGGGTGCTGGACATGCGTCCAGTACAGGCGGGGCGGTGTTGTGGGCGCGTTAGCGGTTTTCCATATGCCGACGATAGGGGCGCGGCCGTAGCATCTTGGAACTATGCGCGTGCTGATCGTCGAGGACGAACCCTTTCTGGCCGAGGCCATCCGCGACGGCCTCCGGCTGGAGGCCATCGCCGCGGACATCGCCGGGGACGGCGACACCGCCCTGGAGCTGCTGAGTGTGAACGCTTACGACATCGCGGTCCTCGACCGCGACATCCCCGGGCCGTCGGGCGACGAGGTGGCCGCGCACATCGTCGCGTCCGGCACCGGCATGCCGATCCTGATGCTCACCGCGGCCGACCGGCTCGACGACAAGGCCTCGGGGTTCGAGCTCGGCGCGGACGACTACCTTACGAAGCCGTTCGCGCTCAAGGAGCTCGTGCTGCGGCTGCGGGCGCTCGACCGCCGGCGGGCGCATCACCGGCCGCCGGTGCGGGAGATCGCGGGTCTGCGTCTGGACCCGTTCCGGCGGGAGGTGTTCCGCGACGGGAAGTACGTGGCGCTCACCAGGAAGCAGTTCGCGGTGCTCGAAGTGCTCATCGCCGCCGAGGGCGGCGTGGTGAGCGCCGAGGACCTGCTGGAGCGGGCGTGGGACGAGAACGCCGACCCGTTCACGAACGCCGTGCGCATCACGGTCTCGGCCCTGCGCAAGCGGCTCGGCGAGCCGTGGGTGATCGCGACCGTGCCCGGTGTGGGCTACCGGATCGAGACGGGTGCGGCCCGTGGATAGGCGGCCCGGCCTCAGCGCCCGGCTCAAGCTCACGATCAGCTATGCGGCGTTCCTTCTGCTCGCCGGGGTCCTGCTGCTCGCGGTCGTCTGGTTCTTCCTCCTCCGGTACGTGCCGCCTGAAGCGGTGACGGTCCGCGGCGAGTGCTCGGACCCCGCCCGGCTCTGCCCCGGCACGTTCATCCCCGGCCGGGGCGATCTCATGCGGGCCTTCATACCGAAGGCCGCCGTGGCACTGGGCTTCCTGCTCGTGTTCGGCCTCGCGGGCGGATGGCTGCTCGCGGGCCGGATGCTGACGCCGCTCCACCAGATCGCGGCGGCCACGCGGATCGCGGCGAAGGGCTCGCTCTCGCACCGTATCCGGATGCCCGGCCGCCGCGACGAGTTCCGCGAGCTCGCCGACGCGTTCGACTCGATGCTCGAGCAGCTCGAAGCGCATGTGGCCGAGCACCAGCGGTTCGCCGCCAACGCCTCCCACGAGCTGCGGACGCCGCTCGCGACCATGCAGGCGCTCCTCGAGGTCGCCCGGCGCGAGCCGGCGCCGGGTTCGGAGGAGCTGGTCGAGCGCTTGCATTATGTGAACGCGAAGGCGGTCGACCTCACCGAGGCGCTGCTGTTGCTGAGCCGCAGCGGCCAGCGCACGTTCGTCGGCGAGCGCGTCGACCTCTCACTGGTCGCGGAGGAGGCCGCCGAGACGCTGCTGCCGCTGGCGGAGGAGCGCGGCGTCGACATCGAGGTCGCCGGGGACTTCGCGGCGGCGGCGGGCTCGCCCGCGCTGCTGCTGCAGATGGCGGTCAACTTGCTGCACAACGCGATCGTGCACAATCTCGGCGAGAACGGCACGGTGCGGATGGCGACCGCTGCGGAGGAGGGCGGCGCGGTGCTGACCGTGGAGAACACCGGCGCGCAGTTGACGGCGCACCTGGTCGCGACGCTCACCGAGCCGTTCCAGCGCGGCACGAGGCGCGTGCGCAGCGACCACGCGGGGGTCGGCCTGGGCCTCGCGATCGTGGACAACATCGTCCGCGTCCACGACGGCACGCTCACCCTCACGGCCCGAGAGGGCGGCGGCCTCCGCGTCGAAGTCCGACTGCCTGGGTCTGCTGGGTCGTGACCTGCGAAAACGAGCGATGTCGGACCCGTGTGGGAGAGTCGTGTCATTTCTTCGGTAGGTCGGAGGTGGCTGCGGGTGGGAAGGGGCATGCCCTATGCCGCAGCGCCGGCTGCCCGCGCCTTGGCTCCTGGCGCCTTTCCTGTGCATAAGGGAGCGTCGATATCCGACCGTTGGTTCGCTCGCAAGGCGGAAGGCCCTCCCGATACCGGGGCGGTATCGGGAGGGCCGGCAACGCAGCGAGCGGGCGAACGGGCCGGATAGCGACCGGTCTGATGCACAGGACAGGCCCCAGTCGCAATAGCGCGGATTGAAACCCCTGCGTCACAGGCATTTCGCCGCCGTCTCCTCGACCTTCAGGCCGTACTCCCGGCAGGGCTTCGCGACGAGCCTGTCGATCTCCCTGTCCGACGGGTCGCCACCCCGAGGCCGACACGGCGACTGCGAGTACAACGATCAGCCCGCCGATCAGCAAGGTCTCCATGTGAGAACGCGACCGGAACCACGTCGCGCCGCATGGGCAAGGCGCCTGGCGAAGTTCCTGGCGCACCGGCGGGAAGCGACTCGCTGCGCCTTGCGCCGCCGCCGCGGCTTCGCGGGGGCGGGCGAGGCGGCGGGACCGGTTTCAAGTGACGGAGAAGTCGAAGTAGGTGTCCGGGAACGGCTCGTTCTTGAGCGTGTAGTGCCACCACTCCCATTGATACGAAGCGAAACCGCAGTCTTCCATGAGGGTGCGCAGGAGCCTGCGGTTCGCGGCCGCCTCGCGGGTGAGGCCGGCGGCTCCGTGGTGGGAGACCGGGTCCATCAGGTCGTGGTGGCCGCCCATGGGGACGGGTTCGCCGGTGTCGAGGCGGCAGAGGGTGAGGTCGACGGTGCTCCCCCGGCTGTGGCCGGATTTCGGGGCCACGTAGTGCTTCTCGACCATTTCGGAGCGGTCGATGTTCGGGTAGTGGCGCGCCTTCGTGCGCCCGTCCTCCGGGAGCGCCGCCCACTCCAGGAACCGGTCGACCGCGCGCTGCGGCCGGTACGCGTCCCACAGCAGCAGGCCGAGCCCCATCGCCTCCGCTTTGCCTTGCGCTTCGAGCAGGGCCGCGCACAGCGCGCGCGTCCCCACGATGCGGTCGGTCAGGTATCCGTCGACGGGCGCGCCGGTGAAGTTGTCCGGTCCGGCGTAGCGCGCGTCCCAGCGCGCGCCGGGCACCAGTTTGTCGACGTACGCGAAGTCATCCCGCAACGGCAGTCCCCTCCAGCGCCAGCGCGACCAAGCGGTCGATCACCTCGGCGAGCGGCAGCCCCGACGCCGCCATCATTCTCGGGTAGCGGCTGTAGGAGGTCAACCCGGGCATGGTGTTCACCTCGTTCAGGACGACGGTGCCGTCTCCTTTGAGGAACAGGTCGACCCGCGCCAGGCCCCGGCATCCGAGGGCGCGGTAGATCGCCTTCGCGGTCTCCTGGACGAGTGCGCGCGACGAGGCGGGGATGTCGGCGGGCACGATGAAGGTGGCGTTCTCGGACCCGGTCTCGGGCGCGTCCTCCTGGTGGATCCTGAAGAAGCCGTGGGAGAGCGCGACGCGGTCGACCTCGCCGGCGAAGAGCGCGGTGCCGTTGCCGATGACGGCGCAGCCGATCTCCTCGCCTTCGACGGCCGCTTCGATGAGGACTTTGTCGTCGTAGCGCCGGGCGGTCGCCATGGCGTCCTCGAGGTGGTCGGGGTGGTCGACCTTGGTGACGCCGAACGAGGAGCCGGAGCGGGCGGGTTTGACGAAGACGGGGTAGGGCAGGGTCTCGGCGTCGGTCTTCTCGTCGGGGCCGACGGTCCAGAAGCCGGGCACGGCGATCCCGGCGTCGCGCACGACGAGGTACGCGAGGGTCTTGTCCATGCACAGCGCGGAGCTCGGCACGTCGCATCCGGCGTAGGGGATGCCGGAGAGTTCGAGGAGGCCCTGGATGGCGCCGTCTTCGCCCTGCTTGCCGTGGAGCACGGGCAGGACGACGTCGAGCGGGATCGTCCGGTGTCGGCCGCCTTCGAGGACGAGGAGGCCGCAGGTGCCGCGGTCGGGCGAGAGGATCGCGGGCAGGCCGTGCTCCCAGCCCGGTTCGGGTCCGTCGCAGAGCCGCCATGCGCCGTGTTCGGTGATGCCGATGAAGTGCGGCTCGTACCGGTCGCGGTCGAGGCTCGCGGCGACTTCGCGGGCGGATTTGACGGCGACCCCGTGCTCCTCGGAGCGGCCGCCGAAGACGATGCCGACCTGCAGTTTACCCATGCTGGGTTCCCTTCTCGAAGTTCAGGCAGTTCACAATGGACTGCTCGACGGTGTCGCCGAGCGCGTGGTCCGTGTAGTAGGCGGTGTGCGGGCTGATGAGCACGTGGGGCATCTGCTGGAGGCGCAGCAGCGGCTTGCTCTCGACGGGCCGGTGGCGGCGGTCGGCGTAGAAGACGCCTTCCTCGCCTTCGACAACGTCGAGGGCCGCGCCGCCGAGCCTGCCGCTCTCCAGGGCCGAGACCAGGGCTTCGGTGTCGATGAGCGCGCCGCGGCCGGTGTTGACGACGACGGCGCCGGGTTTCATGAGCGCGAGGCGCCCGCGGCCGAGGAGGTGGTGCGTGCCCGCGTTGAGCGGGGTGTGGAGGGTGACGATGTCGCTGCGGCGCAGCAGGTCGTCGAGGGGCGCGTATTCGGCGTCTGTCTTGGGGCCGTTGTCGTGCGCGAGGATGCGGCAGCCGAAGCCGCGCAGCCGGTCGATGACCGCCGATCCGATGCGGCCGGTGCCGACCACGCCTGCGGTGAGGTCGCGCAGTTCCCTCCCCCGCGTCTCGTGGAGGCGGTAGTCGTGCGCGTCGGCGCGGAGGACCGTGGACTTGGCGTGCCGCAGGGACATCAGCATGAGCATGAGCGTGTAGTCGGCGACGCTGTCGGGCGAGTAGGCGACGTTGCCGACCTCGATGCCGAGGCTGCGGGCGTACTGGACGCTGATGTGGTTGTAGCCGATGCTCCTGGTGGAGATGTAGGCGACGCCGGCCCTGCTGAGGGCCCGGAGCGCGGCGCCGGTGACGCGGGTCTGGTGGCCGATGCTGACGCAGCGGCAGCCCGCCGCGAAGTCGGCGTTCGCCTCGGACGGCGCGGCGGCGGTGATGCGGGGCGCGACGCCGAAGCGCGGCGCGAGCGCGCGGAACAGCGCGGCCTCGTCGTCGCCGCAGCCGTAGACGGCGATGCCGACCGGTTCCCTGTTGGTCATGCGCACAGTCAACGGGACCGGGCGTTACCGGGGCGTATGGCGTTTTCGATACGCGCGCGATAGGCGCTTATCGCGGGCGTATGGAAAAGCGCATACGCCCCCGCAACCGCGCGGGTCCTTGGATGGGCGCATGATCCCATTCAGTCTCAAGGAGATCGCCGCCCTCGCGGACGGCACGGTCGCGGGCGATCCCGATGTCATGGTGACCGCCCCGGCGGTGCTCGACGGCCGCCTGGCCGAGCCGGGCGGGCTGTTCGTCGCGTTCGACGGCGAGCGGGTCGACGGGCACGACTTCGCGGAGCAGGCCGGAAGGGCCGGCGCGGCGGCGGTGCTGGGTTCGCGGCCGACGACGCTGCCCACGGTCGTCGTCGCGGACGCGCAGGCGGCGCTGCAGGCGCTCGCCGCCGAAGCCGCCGCGCGCTTGCGGGCCGGGTTGACCGTGGTCGGCGTGACCGGCTCGCAGGGGAAGACGAGCACCAAGGACCTGGTGGGGGCGGTGCTGTCGAGCGCGGCGCCGACGGTCGCCACGGCCGGGTCGATGAACAACGAGCTCGGCGTCCCGGTCACGATCCTGCGCGCCGACGCCGGGACCCGTTGCCTGGCTTTGGAGATGGGGGCGCGGCGGGTCGGCGACATCGCGGCGCTCGCCGCGCTGGCGCCGCCCGACATCGGGGTGGTCCTCAACGTCGGGCAGGCGCATCTGAGCTATTTCGGGACGCGCGAGGCGATCGCCGAGGCCAAGGGGGAACTGGTGCGGGGCCTGCGGCCCGGTGGCGCGGCCGTGCTCAACGCCGACGATCCCGCTGTGGCCGCGATGCGCGCCCACACCGACGGGCCGGTCATCACCTTCGGTTCGGCTCCGCATGCCGACGTGCGGGTGGCGGGGTTGGAGTTGGACCGGCGGGGCAGGCCTTCGTTCACCTTGCACGCCAGGGGTATTGCGGTGCGGGTCGCGCTGCCGTTCGTGGGCGCGCATCAGGCGCTCAACGCGGCGGCGGCCGCCGCTGCGGGGCTCGCCGCGGGGGTGCCGCTCGAGCGGGCCGCCACGGCGCTCGCGGGGGCCTCGCTGTCGAAGTGGCGCATGGAGTTGCGGGAGCTGCCCGGTGGCATCACGCTGCTCAACGACTCCTACAACGCGAATCCCGACTCGGCCCGCGCCGCCCTGGACGCGCTCGCCGCGATCGAGGGCGGGCGTCGCATCGCCGTGCTCGGCGACATGGCCGAGCTCGGGGACGCGAGCGAGGCCGAGCACCGGGCCGTCGGGCGATACGCGGCCGCGAAGGCGGACATCGTGATCGCGGTCGGGGTCGCGAGGCCGGTGGCTGACGGGGCGGGCGGGCGGGGGATCGCACTGGCGGACAACGCGGCCGCGATCGAGTGGCTTCGCGCCCGGCTCGAACCCGGCGACATCGTCCTGGTCAAGGCCTCTCGGGAGGCCCGCCTCGACGAGGTGGCGGAAGCCCTCGGGTCAGACTGACACTTCGAGGCCCGCGCGGTCCTTGTCCTTCAGGCCCGCCTGGGCTTTCCTGACCGCTTCGCGGAGCTGGGCGGCGAGGCCGATGCGGCCGTCGTCCTCGAAGAGCGCGTTGCGCATGAACGTGACGCCGCGCAGCCGCCCGTACCGGTCCACGGTGGCGCGGCAGAGGCGGCTCGTCGAATAGGCCTCGTAGCGGTACGAGTCCCCGCTGCCCTTGCCGGAGCCGATCTCGGGGAAGAGGTCGTGGCGGCCGATCTCCTTCGCGCTCCGCCAGCGCCGCTGCTCGGCGTCGACCCACGCGCGGACGATGCACACGCCGAGGGTCTTGCCGCCCATGCGTTCGGCGCCGCGCAGCAGCTGGAGGTCGAGCATGGTGCCGTCGAGTTTGAGGGTCACCGAGGCGACGCCGTGGGGTTCGCGGCCGGTGAACTCGCTGCCGGGGTCGACGATCTCGTCGGCCTGGTCGCGGAAGTCGGGGTGGAGTTTGGCGATCTCGCGGATGACGAGGTGCTGGGCGGTGAGCACCTGCCGGGGGCTCATGCCGCTCACCGGCACACTATCCACAGTGGATCTCACGACGCGCCTGACGCCGCCGGCGTACTGCGGGTGGCGCTCGCCGGTCCGCTCGATGAGCTCACGCACCCGCTCTTTGTCCGGACGCTTGCCGAGGTGCCGGGTGAGGGCGGTGTCGAAGACGCGGCGCACCAGGATGCGGTACGCCGCGCGCTCCTTGTCCGGGAGCTCGCGGTAGGCGATGCGGGCCTCGCGGCTGCCGGTCCGCATGTAGGTGACGAGCGCCCTCGGGCCGGGCACTGGTGGTGTCATTGGCGTCCTTGTCCTGGGCGGGCCACCGGAAACCCGCCCAGTCTACAAACGGGACGCAAATCTATAGTGGACGGTTGCTTAGGGGACGGTGTACCCGGCCGCGCTCAGCAGCTCGTACCACTCCGGGCGGGTCAGCGGGACGTCAGAGCCCTGGGCGGAGGCCGCCACGCGCTCGGGGTTGGTCGTGCCGATGACGACCTGCATCTGCGCCGGGTGGCGGGTGATCCAGGCGACCGCGATCGCGATCGGCGGCACGTCGTACTTGGCGGCGAGGCGGTCGATCACCTCGTTCAGCTCGGGGTAGCGCTCGGAGCCGAGGAACGGGCCGGTGAAGAAGCCCGCCTGGAACGGCGACCACGCCTGGAGGGTGATGTCGTGCAGGCGGCAGTAGTCGACGATGCCGTCGTCGCGGGAGACCGACTGGTCCAGGGCCTGCATGTTCGCGGCGATGCCCTGGGCGATCAAGGGCGCGTGCGTGATCGACAGCTGCACCTGGTTGGCCACGATCGGCTGGTTCACGTACTTGCGCAGCAGGTCGAGCTGGCGGGCGGTGTGGTTCGAGACCCCGAAGGCGCGGACCTTGCCGGCGGCCTGCAGGTCGTCGAACGCGCGGGCGACCTCCTCGGGCTCGACCAGCGCGTCCGGGCGGTGCAGCAGCAGGATGTCGATGTAGTCGGTGTCCAGCGCCTCGAGCGACTCGTCCACGGACTCGACGATGTGCTCGTACGAGAAGTCGAAGTACGGGCCGGGGTGCATGATGCCGGTCTTGGTCTGGATGATCAGTCGCTCGCGCTCGGCGGGCGTCAGCTTCATGGCCTCCGCGAAGCGGCGCTCGCAGCCGTGGCGGCCGTTGCCGTAGAGGTCGGCGTGGTCCAGGAAGGTGATCCCCGCGTCGGTCGCGGTCTTGAGGAGGGTGCGCACCTCCTCGTCGGTCTTCTCCTGGATGCGCATCAGGCCGAGCACCACGTTCGGTGCGGTGATGTCGGTGCCGGGCATAGTGAAGGTCTTCATCGGTCTCTCCTCGCCGGAGCGGTCAGCACGAGGCCCGGGAAGGGGCCGCGCCGACCATGCTAGGCACCGCTAATCTAGAAGTCCAACAACTGCCGATCATGGCATTGAGAAGCACGGGAAATCATTCATGGATCTGCGGCAGATGGAGTACCTGGTCGCGCTGGCGGATGAGAGGCACTTCACTCGCGCCGCCGAACTGACCGGCATCTCCCAGTCCGGTCTCTCGGCCGCCATCAGGGGGCTGGAGGAGGAGCTGGGCACGAGCCTGTTCATCCGGACCACCCGGCGGGTCGAGCCCACCGAGGCCGGTTTCGCGCTGCTGCCGTTCGCCAGGGCGATGCTCGAGCAGGCCGCGGGCGCGCGCGACGCGGTCGTCAAGGCCAGCCGCGACCTCTCCGGGTCGCTGCGCATCGGCTCCGAGCAGTGCCTGGGCCTGGTCGACATCGGATCCCTGCTCGACCGGTTCCACCGCCGGCACCCGCGCGTCGAGACCCACTTCGTGCAGTCGGGCTCGCACGACCTGCTGGGGCTCCTGCGGGCCGGGGAGCTGGACGTCGCGTTCGTCGCCACCGACCGGCACCTGAGCGGCCTGCCGCGTCTGGAGATCGGCCGCCAGCCGCTGCTCGCGCTGCTGCCCCACGATCATCCGCTCGCCTCGAAGGCCTCGGTGCCGTGGGAGGCGCTGGCGGACGAGGCGTTCATCGACTTCGGGCCGTCCTGGGGGATGCGGACCTTGAACGACGACGCGTTCGCCGCGCGCGGCGTGCACCGGCGCGTCAGGTGCTCGGTGAACGACGTGCACACGCTGCTCGACCTCGTGTGCCGGGGGCTCGGGATCGCCGTGGTGCCGCGGCATGTGGCCGCGAAGCCGCAGGCGGAAGGGTTGCGGGCGCTGCCGATGGCCGATGGCACTCCGGAGTGGACGGTCTCGGCGGTGGCGTCGGGGCTCGACCGGCCCGACTCCCCCGCCGCGCACTTCCTCGAGCTCGTCCAGGAGCCGCGCGGCTGAGGTCCGCAGGCCCCGCCGCGGGTCAGTCCTGGACGGTGAACCGCTTGGTGACGTCGGCGACCACCGGCCGCACGAGCACCCACAGCATCAGGGCGAACGCCCAGGAGACCAAGAGGAGCACGGCCTCCGAGGCGAGGGCCACGACGCCGACGGCCACGGCGAGCAGCAGGAGCATGCCGAGCGAGGCCTTCCAGGAGAGGAAGAACTCCGCGGCCGCCACCCGCAGCACGTCCCGGAAGCGGAACGAGAAGAACGAGGACACCACGAGCAGGTGCCCGGCCCACACGGTGAGCACCGCCAAGAGGACCGCGCACACCGGCCGCAGCAGCGCGCCCCCGGCGACCTGCTCCGCGAAGAGCACGTTCACCGCGAGCACCGTCGCGACCGCCAGGACCGGCACCCACCAGGCGAGGGTGTCGCGCAGGTTCATCCTCAGGCCGCGGAACAGCGGCCGCGCCGGGCTCAGGTCCGGCTCCTTCTCCCAGGCGCGGTGCGCGTACAGCGCCGCCGAAAGCGCGGGCGCGGCCGGCAGGAGCGCGGCCACGAACCACGCGACGTTGCCGGGAGCGGGGGCGAGCAGCATCCACACCAGCAGCGTCGGCACCCCCGCGACCGCGAGGAACACCCCGAGGACCAGGTACCGGTAGACGGCGGCGGTGAACCGGGAGAGCACTCCCGGACCGATCTCCCCCGCGTGCTGCCGCATGCTCATGCTGTCGCCCCTTCCCTTGCCCGCATTAGCCCTTGACCGATCCAAGCATGACGCCCGAGACGAAGTACCGCTGGACGAAGGGGTAGATCGTCAGGATCGGGATGACGGTGAGGATCATCGTCACCGCCTGGATGTTCGCCGAGACCTGCGCGGTCGTGCTGCCCGCGGCCGCGGCGCCCTCGGACGCCGTCGTCGACGCGCCCGCGATGAGGTTGCGCAGGAACAGCGTGATCGGGAACAGCTCGCTCTTGTCGAGGTAGAGGAACGCGGCGAACCAGTCGTTCCAGAACGCGACCGAGTAGAACAGCACCATCGTGGCGATGACGGCCTTCGACAGCGGCAGCACGATCCGGCCGAAGATGCCGTACCAGCCGAGACCGTCGATCTGCGCGGCCTCCTCGAGCTCCTTCGGGAGGTTCTCGAAGAACGCCTTCATCACCAGCAGGTTGAACACCGAGATCGCGCCCGGGAGCACGATCGCCCACATGGTGTTCTTCATCTCCAGCGCCGAGATGAGCACGTAGTTCGGCACGAGGCCGCCGTTGAAGAACATCGTGAACACGGCGATGCCGATGAGCACCTTGCGGCCCTTGAGGTGCTGCTTCGACAGCACGAACGCGTACGTCGTGGTCAGCGTCATGGCGATCGCCGTGCCGACCACGGTGTACAGCACCGTGTTGCCGTAGTTGCGCCAGAACATGTCGTTCGACATGACGGCCGCGTACGTGTCCAGGTTGAACCCGACCGGCAGGAAGTTGACCTGCCCGGCCTTGATCGCCCCGGAGGAGCTGAACGACTGGGCGAGCACCGTGATGAACGGGTACAGCATCCCCACGCACAGCAGCACGAGCAGCGTGGCGTTGACGGCGCCGAAGACGCGCTCGCCCCTGGTCCTGGTGGTCCCCCGCGGCTTCACCATCGCGAGGTCGGTCGTGCGTACATCGGTCACCACAGGCTCGTCCCCGTCGTCCGCCGCGAGATGAGGTTCGCGGAAAGCACCATCACAAGGCCGATCAGGGCCTGGAACAGGCCGATCGCCGTCGCATAACTGAGATTGTTCGACACCAGGCCGACCCGGTACAGGTACGTCGAGATGACGTCGGCCGTCTCGTACGTCAACGGGTTGTACAGCAGGAAGACCTTCTCGAAGCCCACGTTGATGAACATCCCGATGTTGAGGATCAGGAGCGTCACCATCGTGGGGCGGATGCCCGGCAGCGTGACGTGCCAGGTCTGGCGCCACCGGCCCGCGCCGTCGATCTTCGCCGCCTCGTAGAGGGAGTCGTCGATCGAGGTCAGGGCCGCCAGGTAGAGGATGGTGCCCCAGCCGACCGTCTGCCACACTTCGGATCCCACGTAGATGAAGCGGAACCACTCGGCGCGCTGCAGGAACGGCACCTCCTCGCCGCCGAAGGCGCGGATGATCTGGTTCACCGTGCCCTCCAGCGACAGGAGCTGCATCAGCATGCCGACGATGATGACGATCGACAGGAAGTGCGGCAGGTACGAGACCGACTGCACGAACTTCTTGAAGTACTGCTGACGCACCTCGTTCAGCATGAGCGCCAGCACGATCGGCAGCGGGAAGCAGACGATCATGGTCAGGGCGCCCAGGACGACCGTGTTCGTGAAGACGTGCCAGAACGACGGGTCGTTGATGAACATCTCGATGTAGCGCAGGCCGACCCACTCGTCACCGAAGACGCTCCCGCCGGGGCGGAACCTGCGGAACGCGATGACGTTCCCCAGCATCGGGCCGTACTTGAAGATGATGAAGAAGATCAGCGGCACGACGGCCAGCGAGTACAGCTGCCAGTCGCGCTTGAACGCCTCGCGCCAGGTCTGCTTGCGCTTGCGGGGCCGCGCCTTCGGCTGCGCCCCGCGCGGCCGCGCGGGCGCGGCGTCGGCGATGGCCCCGCGGGCCTCGGCCCGCGGGGACTGCTCGTCTTGTGTGAGGGACATAGATGCGCCCTCCCGTCCGCGGCGGGGGCAGAGCGGCTGATCTGCGAATGCGGCGGAGCCGAGTTCACCAGCCTCCCCGCCCCCGGTGGCGGACTAGGAGTTCTCCTCCTCGAAGCGGGTGCGGGCGGTGTTGATGAGGTCGACGTACTGCTGCAGGCCCTGGGCCTCGAGTTCGCCCACGTAGTCGTCCCACTCGGCGATGTCGCGCTCGCCGAGGATGAACTTCAGCGTGTTCGTGTCCACAGTGTCCTTGAGCGGGGTCGCCATCAGCGAGGACGACTCCAGCTCCGCCTCGTCCAGCGGGGCCGGCGGGTTCGGGTCGCGGGGGGTACGGCTCGAAAGCACGGCTTCGACATACTCGACGAAGGTGGGCGAGTTGTAGGACTCCTTCAGCGCCCGCGACTCGGACGAGTCGGCGAACACGGCGTTGGACCAGCCGAGGTCGCGCTGGATGTCCGTGGGCGCACCGGGGTTGATGTTGTAGGCGTTGAGGGAGAACTCCGGCTTGAGGGTGATCTTGCCGGAGGCGTCCTTGGTGTAGGTCTCGTCGAGCACGCCCCAGCGGATGAGCTCGCGGGCCTCCTGGTTGTAGTACAGCCAGTCGAGGAACTGCAGGATCGCGACGAAGTTCTCGGAGTCGGCGATCTCGGCGTTCAGCATGAAGCCGTTCCAGAAGTTGCGCGGCTCCACGATCTGGCCGGCCGGGCCGCCCGGCGGGGGGATCACGACGACCTCGTGGTTGCCTTCGCCGACCGTCTCGTTGAGGGCCTGCTGGAACTCGATCGCGGTGCCCGGCGAGCCGGACGCCGCGAACACGAGGTTGCCCGCGACCTTCTCGGTCACGCTGCCGCCGCCGCTGCCGTCGTTCGCCGCGGTCATCGAGTCGGTGTCGAGGAGGCCGTCCTCGACGAGGCCGCGGAAGAACTCGACCATCTGCTTGTAGCCCTCGGTCACGGCGGTGTACTCGAGCTTGCCCGAGCCGTCGTCCACCATGCCGTTGCCGAAGCCCCAGCCGGCCCGCGCGCCCCAGGCGTGGGAGGCGTAGTTCAGCATCGACGCGCCCTCGAAGCCGTCGGCGAGCGGCTTGGAGTCGGGGTACTTCTCCTTGATCTTGACCAGGGCCGCGCGCATCTCGTCCCAGGTCTGGGGCACGCCCGCGCCGACCTCTTCGAAGACGTCCTTGCGGATGACGACGGTGAAGACGGGGACCGAGACCTCCTGCAGGCCCGGCAGCATGTAGTACTTGCCGTCGGCCTGCTTGAGGTTGTCGACCATGTCGCCCAGGTCCCACTCCTCCACGTACTTCTGGAAGTTGGGCATGTGCTCGACGTAGTCGCTCATCGGCAGGATCGCGCCGGAGGAGACGAACGAGCTCTCGTCGCCGGTGTAGACCAGCGGGATGACCGTGGGCGCGTCGCCGGCGCTGATGAGGAGGCTGCGCTTCTCGGTGGCGTCACTGAACGGGATGTTCGTGACCTCCATCTTGACGTTGGTGCGCTTCTCGATCTCCTTGAAGAACTGCCACTGGTCGGTGATGGGAAGGTCCGGCCAGTCGGTCCACAGCACCGACAGGGTGAACGGCTCGGTGGCCGTGAACTGCATGTCGGCCGCGAAGTTCTCCATCGCGCCCTTGGACTGCGCTTCGACGTCGATCTCGGTGCCGCCGTCGTCGCTGCAGGCCGCGAGGGCGGCCGCACCGGTCGCGGCGAGCGAGAATCCGATAACCCTGCGACGGGTGGCTCCACTGGGCGTCCGCCCGAACACACTCGACATGTCTCTCCTCCTTGAGATGGCCCAAGACTTCGCCCCGTGCTTCTCTTCGGGCGGGCGAGGTTGCACTGCCGTAACGATCGAAACTTTCGGGGCTATTTCCGATAACTTCCAGAGCTTACGTACCACGAGCAGTGATGTCAATAAATCTCCCCCGGTGGCTTGAGAAATACGCAGCGTGACCTCGGGAAACATTCGGAAACCGCAACAAAGGGGACGGCGTGAGAGCGCCTTCCCGCAGGCCGCGCGGGGAATGCTGTCGGTCTCGGACCGTCTTGCCGGAAGGCCCGCCTTTCGGGCCGATTCGGCGGTTCGACGCCGTTCGACCGGGCGCCAGGCAAGCCTTCTCCAAAGCGGTCCGAGACTCAACCCGGTCAAGAAAAGACCGGAACTTTCAAAGGATCACGCCCAGGCCTTCGCGAGGCGCTCGTACTCCTCGGCGGTCACCGGAAGGACGACGCCGTGGCACGGGTCCGGCGGCAGCCGGAAGTCGGCGGCGGGGGTCCACTGCCCGCCCGCGAGGTCGTCGGTCTCGAAGGGCACGTACCGCCGCTCGAGGGTGAACTCGTCGATCCAGAGGTACCACTTGTCCTCGGTGTTCGACTTGTAGACGAGGGGGCCTTCACCCTGCTTGACCGCCCCGAGGCCGATGCCCTCGGCCAGCGGCGCCCACTCGGCGGCCGTGAGCGAGGCGGCGGTCTCGGAGAACACCGACTTGCCTTGCGGGGCAAGGCCGCCGCGCGCGCGCTCGTCCTTGAGGAAGCGGTAGTAGCGGCCGTCGTGGTCGATGACGGTGGCGTCGATCGTCTGCCAGCCGCGGTCGATCCACGTGCGCGCTTCCGAGAACTCCCGGAAGTCGCGGGTGAGGGCGTACATGATGCGGTTGTAGCTCTCGCCTTCATGGGAGGCGTCGGCGTAGACGGTCGAGGACCAGTGGACGAGGTAGGCCTCCTGCTCGGGGTCCCACACCGACTCGGGCGCCCAGGTGTTGCCGGCCTCGGGCGGCGCGACCTCGATCAGCCGGCCCTCGCCCCAGTCGACGAGGTCGCGCGACTCCCAGACCATGATCGAGCGGCTGCCCCATCGCTGCATCTCGTCCCAGTCGGTGCGCTCGAAGACCCGGAGGTCGGTCGCGACCATGAAGAACCGGTCGCCTTCCGGGGAGCGGACGATGTGCGGGTCGCGGACGCCGCGGTCGCCCAGGGTCGAGTACAGGACCGGCGCGCCGCCGTTGAGGTCGTCGAAGTGCAGGGGATCGTTGCCGTCGCTGAGGGCGAAGTGGATCTGCTCGCCGTCGGCGGACTCGCGCTTGAAATGCACGTAGAGGTAGCCCGCGAAGTCGGGTTGCGTGGTCATGGCGCTCCTGGAGATGTTCGGTTCCGGGGTTTTGTGAAGGATCACGATAGCCGCGCCGCTCGGCCCTGCCAAGGCCCCTAGAGGAAAAGATCAGATGACCGTAGGCATCGAGTTATTTACATACATGGACACTATGGATACCCTGAGCTCTAGTTTCCGTGCTTTCGATGAATTCATCGAAAGTTTCGAGGACGATCGCACGACTCCTGAGGCGCGTGAGCGCCGGAAAGGTTTCCCATGACGACCCGCATCCCGCGTCGGCGCAGGATCGCCGCGGCGCTCGTAGCCGCGTTCGCGGCGGCCTCGCTCAGCGCGACCGCCGATCCGTCGCCCGACCCGGCACAGGCCGACAACCCGATCATCCAGACCATCTACACCGCCGACCCCTCGCCGCTGGTCCACAACGGCCGGCTCTACCTCTACACCGGCCACGACGAGGACGGCTCGACCTGGTTCACCATGAAGGAGTGGCGGGTCTGGTCCACCGACGACATGGTCAACTGGACCGACCACGGCTCCCCGCTGAACCTCGACACCTTCTCCTGGGCCAGGCAGGACGCCTGGGCGGGCCAGGCCGTCGAGCGCAACGGCAAGTTCTACTGGTACGTCCCGGTCATCAACGACGCCACCGGCAGGCCCGCCATCGGCGTGGCCGTCGGCGACAGCCCCACCGGGCCGTTCCGGGACGCGCTCGGGCACCCGCTGGTCCAGAACGGCGAGATCGATCCCACGGTCTTCATCGACACCGACGGCCAGGCGTACCTCTACTGGGGCAACCCGAACCTCTGGTACGTGAAGCTCAACGCCGACATGGTCTCCTACTCGGGCGGGATCAACCGCATCCCGCTCACCACGCAGGGGTTCGGGACGCGGCCGAACAGCACCGACCGGCCCACCCTCTACGAGGAGGGGCCGTGGGTGTACAAGCGCAACAACCTGTACTACATGGTGTTCGCCGCCAGGTGCTGCTCGGAGTTCATCGCGTACTCGACGGCCCCGGGACCGACCGGGCCGTGGACGTACCGGGGCACGATCATGCCGACCCAGGGCTCCAGCTTCACCAACCACCCCGGAGTCATCGACTACAAGGGAGGGTCGTACTTCTTCTACCACAACGGCGCGCTGCCGGGCGGCGGCGGCTTCACGAGGTCGGTGGCCGTCGAGAAGTTCACCTACAACGCCGACGGGACCTTCCCGACCATCAACATGACCACGGCCGGGGCGCCGCAGGTGGGGACTCTCAACCCCTATGCGAGGCAAGAGGCCGAGACCATCGCGTGGGCGACCGGTGTCGAGACCGAGCGCTCCAGCGAGGGCGGCATGAACGTCGGGTGGATCGAGAACGGGGACTCCATCAAGGTCAAAGGCGTGGGCTTCGGCGCGGGCGCCAAGTCGTTCACCGCGCGGGTCGCCTCGGCGACCGGCGGGGGCGCGATCGAACTGCGGCTCGACGGACCGAACGGCCCGCTCGCGGGCCGGTGCACGGTCTCGGGGACCGGCGGCTGGCAGAACTGGTCGAACGTCTCCTGCCCGGTCACGGGCGCGACGGGAACGCGGGACCTGTACCTGAAGTTCACCGGCGGCAGCGGTTACCTCTTCAACGTGAACTGGTGGCAGTTCACCGCGTAAGCGGCTGCGGTGCAAAGGAACGGGCCTCCCTCTCGGGAGGCCCGTTCATTCATGCGAGGTACTCGCCCGACGGATCAGACGAAGGACCACTTCTGGCTCGAGGAGCCGTTGCAGCTGGCCAGGACCACACCCGTGCCGTTCGCGGTGCCGTTGTTCACGGTGCCCAGGCAGAGGCCCGACTGGACGCCGGTGACCGTGCCGTCGGCGTTCACGTTCCACTGCTGGTTCGCGCCGGTGTGGCAGTCCCAGATGATGACCCGGGTGCCGGGGGCCGTGCCCGCGCCCTCAGCGTCGAGGCACTTGCCGCCGTAGACGCTGAGCTGCTTCGACGCGGTGCGCGTCCACTGCTGGTTCGAGCCGGTGTGGCAGTCCCACAGCTGGGTGAGCGCGCCGTTCGACTGCGACTGGGCCGCGACGTCGAGGCAGCGGTTCGCCGCGGTGTTGCGGACCTGGTCGGTCTCGGCCGGCGGGGTCGAGGAGAACTGGCTGATGAAGTTCCAGACCTCGTTCTTGACCCAGCTGCGGGCGCCGCTCTCGCAGCCCGTGCAGCCGTCCACCGGACCCTGCTGGTGGCCGCCGTCGAACGCCGCCCACCGGACCGGGTAGCCGGCGCGGCACGAGTAGTTGGTGGTGATGTGGGTGCCACTGCCCGAGGCGGGCTCGCGCGGGCTCAGCGCCGCGCAACCGTTGTTCGCCACGAAGCGGTCGCGCATCGCGCGGGCGTTCGGCATGCTGTCGGTGACGCCCTGGATGCCGAAGTAGGCCACGGCCCCGGTGCCGCCGCTGCAGCCGCTGACCGGCCCCGGCACGGCGATCGCGATCACCGCGCGGAACACGGTCGGACGGGCGCACGCCAGCGCGTAGCTGATGGCCCCGCCGTAGCTGAAGCCGAGGGAGAACCGCTGCGACTCGTCGACGCAGAGGTCGGCTTCGATGCGCCGGATCATGTCGTCGAAGAAGACGATGTCCCGGCCGTTCGGGTTCGCCCAGGCGTTGTCGATGCCCTGGGGAGCGACGAAGATCGCGGAGCCGCCCGAGAGCGCGTCCAGGCCGTAGTGGGCGTAGACGGCGCCGTCGGAGCCGCCTCCGGCGACCTGCTGGGCGGTGCCGCCCCACCAGTGGTTGCCGAAGATGAGCTTGTGGGGCTTGTTGCGGTCGTAGCCGGTGGGGATCTTGAGGATGAAGCTGCGGTTGATGCCGCTGCTCTGGATGGTGTGGGTGCCGCTGGTGAGGGTGGGGGCCTTGCCGCAGCCGGCGCTGGCGGCGGCGGTGAAGTCCGCCGTGGACTGCTCAGGCGTCCCGGCGGCCTGCGCGGTCGCGCCTCCGGCCATCGCCATGACGATCGCGGCCGCGAGGCACGCGAGAACGGATCTGATTCTCGACATCGAAGGGAACTCCTTAGGTCAGGCTCGTCGGAGACCTGTGGGGCGGCATCGCATGAGAGGGTCCGTTGCGGAAATGCGGCCCGACGCCGGTTGAGATCGCTCCCAAGCCGGGCGGGGATCAGGCCGTACGGTGCCTTGAATATCGATGTGAGTCTATATAGATTGGATGTATGCGGTCAATACCCGAGGCGGTGGAGAAGTTTGCCGGAGTATGTCCACCGGTTGCGGCGCAAGACATCCGACCACTCGGCGTACCTCCGGAGGCCCGGTCAGCGCGCCAGGCGGTCCGGGTCGCCCTGCTCGCCGCGGCGCACCAGCCACGCGTCCGTGATATGGGCGAACATGGCCTCGGCCGCGCCCTCGGGGTCGCGGGCGGCGATGCGCTCGAAGATGCGGCGGTGGCCCCGGTTCGAGGCCTCGCACAGGGCGCGCTCGGTCTTTCCCATATAGCTGGCGGTGTTGATGACCTGGCTTTCGAGCGAGCGGACGACGGCGCGCGCGATGCGGTTGCCGGAGGCGCGCATGACCGTGTCGTGGAAGGCGCGGTCGTGCTCGTGGTAGGAGGCGGGGTCGTCCACGAGCGCGTCCATGCGGTCGACCAGGTCGCGCATGCGGGCGACGGCCGCCTCGTCGGCGGCGCGGGCCGCGACCTGCGCCATGTCGGACTCGAGGAGGCGGCGGGTGACGACGAGGTCGTCCAGGATGCCGAGGGTCGCGTCGTCCTCGATGGTCTCGGCGAGCACCGCTCCGTCGAGCAGGTTCCAGGAGGTCGAGGGCAGCACGGCGGTGCCGGAGCCCTGCCGGATCTGGACCAGGCCCTTCTCCTGGAGGACCTTCACGGCCTCGCGGATCACGGTGCGGCTCACCGAGAACGCGGCGCAGAGGGCGTGCTCGGCGGGCAGGGTCGAGCCGGGCGGGTAGTCGCCGCGCACCACCCGCCGCACCAGCTCCTCGGTGACGGCCTTGGCCAGGTTGGCGGGCCGCCGCGACCATGCGGGCGGGGCGGGCTCTTCGGTGATGGGGCGGTGCAGTGCCATCGGTCCTCCGTCGGGGCTCGCGGGCAAGTATACGGCATCACTCCATTGACGTAAGACGTCATACAAGTTATGTTTACCGCGATCCTGTGAGCCGGACCCCTCCGGCGCCCCTACAGAGAGTGATCTAGCGATGAAGCGACGAGCACTGTGGTCGACCGCCCTGATAGCACCCCTCGCGCTGTACGGATGCGGCAGCGCCGCCGGACCGGACTCCGGTTCGGGAGGCGACAGCGGCACCCTCGTGGTCTGGGACTGGAAATCCGGCGACGCGACCGCGACCTCCTATGTGGAAGCGGCGAAGGCCGACTTCGCCGCGAAGCACCCGGACGTCGAGGTCGAGTTCGTGGCCCAGCCGTTCGACCAGTACTACAACCTGCTCGGCACGGCCATCCAGTCCGGCGAGGGCCCCGACGTCATGCTGTTCAACGGCGGCGGGCAGCTGCGCGAGCGCACCGACGCGCTGCTCCCGCTCGAGGACTACCTCGCCGAGGACATGGACCGCCTGGCCGGCTGGGAGGCGTTCTCCGCCGACGGCCACGTCTACGCCGCCCCCGTGACCCTGCAGGGCCACCCGATCTACTACAACAAGGCGCTCTACACCGAGGCCGGGCTCGACCCCGAGGCCCCCGCCGCCACCTGGGACGACTTCCTCGCCGACTGCGCCCAGATCGAGGAGGCCACCGGCGCGAACTGCTTCGCCCTGGGCAACAAGGAGGGCATCGGCATCCAGTTCTTCCTCTCCGGGATGGGACCGGGCGTGCTGGGCCCCGAGGAGTACGACGCGTGGATCGCCGGCGACCGCGACTGGACCTCCCCCGACGTCAAGCGCCTCTTCGAGATGTGGGTCGAGGCCGAGCAGGCCGGGCTCAACAACGACGGCGTCAACTCCACCGCGATGTTCAACGACGAGTTCGCGATCTTCGACGCCGGGGACGCCGCCCACGTCATCGGGCTCATGTCCGATGTGGGCCACTGGAAGGACTTCGCCGAGTTCATCGGCCCCGAGAACGTCGGCGTCATGCCCGCCCCGCTCGCGAACCCCGCGGCCGAGCCGAGCCTGCCGTACGACGGCGGCATCGGCTACGGCGTCGCCGAATGGACCGAGGACCCCGAACTCGCGGCCGACCTCGTCCGCTCCCTGTCCTCGACCGCAGCGCTCGAGGCGTTCTACGCCGACGCCGGCGCCATCGCCGCCGACACCACGATCGACGCCTCCAGCTCCGGCCCCGCCACCGCGGCCATCGTCGACCAGCTGCAGACCGGCAAGCCCGCCCTGCACGTCGCGCTCTCGGCCGAGACCCTGGAGCTCATGGGGCGGCTCTCGCAGCAGCTCCTGAGCGGATCGGTCACCGTCGACGACGCGCTGGCCCAACTCGCCGAGAGCGACCAGGCGGGCTAGATGCCGACCGCCACCACCGACTCGCCGGTCCGGACTGCGCTCCGGACCGGCCCCGTAACCCCGCGGCGCCGCGCGAGATCCGGGCGCGGCGCCGCGGGCCGGTCCCGGGCGGAGCGGCTCGCGCCGTACGTCCTCGTCGCCCCCGCGGCGCTCATCATCGCCGTGTTCCGCCTGTACCCCTTGGGACTCGGCGTGAACTTCTCCTTCACCGGCGACGGCGACCGCAACGGGCAGGCCGTCGGCCTGGACAACTACGCGGCGCTGTTCGAGGACCCGCTGTTCCTCGCGTCCATGAAGAACGTGGGGCTGCTCGTGCTGCTCCTGCCGGTGGCCGTGGCCATCCCGGGGCTCCTCGCCACCTTCATCTACCTGCGCGTGCCCGGGCACCGCGTGTACCGGAGCGTCTACTTCTTCCCCGCCGTCCTCTCCCCCGTCATCATCGGCGCGATCTTCAACCTCCTGCTGGCCTTCGACGGACCCGCCAACGCGCTGCTCGGCGCGGTCGGCCTCGGGCCGGTCGACTGGCTCGGCGACCCCGGCATAGCCATGTACGCCGTTGTGGGCGTGCACATCTGGGCGACCTTCGGCATGGCGCTCGTGGTGTTCCTGGCCGGATTCGCGACCTTGGACGCCTCCCTCATCGACGCGGCGCGCGTCGACGGCGCGTCGCTGCCGCGCGTGGTGCGGCACGTGATCGCACCCGGACTCTCGCGCACCATCCAGTTCGTCGTCGTCACCACCATGATCGGGATGCTCACCTCGATGTTCGGCTTGCTGTACGTGATGACCGGCGGCGGCCCGGAGGGCTCGACCTACCTGCCCGAGTACTACATCTGGTTCCAGCAGGGCCAGATGGGCCGCCCGGCACTCGCCTCCGCGGCGTCCACCGTCCTCTTCGGCGTGATGCTCGTGGTCGGCCTCGCCCAGATCGCGGTACTGCGCCGCGCCGGGAGGGAGGACTGATGAACGCCCTCCGCGCCGGCCGCTGGCTCGCCGCGATCCCCATGGCCGCCTTGGCGATCGCCACCGTCTACCCCCTCGTCTTCACCGCCAACGTCGCCATGAAGACCCGGCACGAGTACGTGCTCGACCGCTTCGCCCCCGCCGAGGGACTGCGCTGGGACGCGTTCGCGACCGCGTGGACCAGCGCCGACATGGGCCGGTACCTCGCCAATTCGCTGATCGTCGTCGGCGGCGCGGTCGCGCTGCTGCTGCTCTTCGGGTCGATGGCCGGGTTCGCCTTGAGCCAGTTGCGGTTCCGCGGCTCGCGGGCGCTGTATCTGGCGTGCCTCGCGGCGCTGTTCATCCCGTTCCAGGTCATCATGGTCCCGCTCGCGCGGACCATGGGCCAGGCCGGGCTCGTCGACACCTACCCGGGGCTGATCCTCGCGTACACCGCGCAGTTCCTGCCGTTCACGGTCTTCCTCATGACCAGCTACTACAGCGGCATCCCGGCCGAGATCGCGGACGCGGCGCGGATCGACGGGAACTCCGCGTACGGGGTGTACGGGCGGATCATGCTGCCGCTGGGGCGCCCGGCGCTCTTGTCGGTGGGCATCCTCAACGCCCTGTTCTGCTGGAACGACGTGCTCATCGCGCTGCTGCTCATGCCCTCGGCCGAGCACCGCACCCTCATGGTCGGGGTGACCTCGCTGCGCGGCCAGTACTCCGCGGACATCCCCACGTTCGCCGGGGGCGTGCTCATCGCGGCCCTGCCGGTGCTCGTGCTCTACCTCTGCTTCCAGCGCCAGATCGCCACCGGCGTGACGGCCGGCTCCACGAAGGGATGACATGCGGATCACCGGCTATCGCACGCTGACGACGATCCAGGAATGGGCGCGACCCGTCGGCGACGCCAACGGCGTCTTCGCCGACGGCGTCACCACCGTCCCGCTCGTCCTGGTGGACACCGACGAGGGCCTCACCGGCGTCGGCATCGGCTCGCACGCCGAGATCGAGCAGGTCTTCGCGGGCGTGGAGGGCGAGGACCCGCGCGCCGTCACCGCACTGTACGACCGGATGCTGCGGCGCGCCTTCAAGGCCGGGCACGCGGGCGCGGTGTTCGCGACGATCGGCGCGCTCGACACGGCCCTGTGGGACCTCAAGTCGCAGGCCGCCGACGAGCCGCTGTGGCGGTTCCTCGGCGGCAGGGACCGGATCGTGCCCGCCTACGCGTCCGGGCTCGACATCGGCCTCGGCGACGAGGACCTGGCCGCGGCCTACCGCGTCTACGCCGAACGCGGCCTGCGGGCCGCCAAGCTCAAGGGCGGCCTCGACGTGGAGGCCGATCGGCGCCGGCTCGGCATCGTGCGGGATGTGCTCATCGAGGCGGGCACCCCGCGGCCGGGGCTCATGCTCGACGCGAACGAGACGTGGTCGCGCAAGCAGGCCGTGCGCCACGTGCGCGAGATCGAGTCCGCTTTGGATCTGGTGTGGATCGAGGAGCCCGTGCGGCGCTGGGACGCCGAAGGCCTGGGCGTCGTGCAGCGGGGCGTGCGCGCGGCCGTCGCCACCGGCGAGAACCTCACCGGGCTCGAGCAGTACCGCCCGCTCCTGCAGGCGGGCGCGGTCGACGTCGTCCAGGCCGCCGCCGTCGGCGGCATCACGCACTTCCTGCGGGTCGCCGCGCTCGCCCACGCATTCGACCTGCCGGTGAGCCCCATCGGGAACATCCCGGTGGGCCTGCTCCACGCCGCCTCGTCCGTCCCCAACCACCTCGTCAGCGAGCTGCAGGACCTGCGCCCGCCCGTCGGCGTCACCGCCGACCTCGACATCGAGGACGGCGCGTTCGTCCTCGGCGACACCCCCGGACTGGGACTCACCGTCCACGCCGGGGCCATCGCCGGGCTGGGCCGCGTGCCCCGCCCGGCGGACCCGGCCGGACCGGGCGTACGGCCCGCCCGCGCCGGACTGCAACTGCTGGCGACCACCATCAGCGCGCAGCACGACACGATCGACCGATCCCCTGCCCGCCGCGGACTGGAGGAGACCGAGGCGCCGCCCGCCTCGCGGCGCGCACCCGCCACCTGACCGACCGCCTCGCCAATGAAGGAAAGGCACGACCCATGCGGCACTCACCCCCACTGCGGTCCCCCAAGAAGAGGCTCACCGCACTCGCTGCGGCCCTGCTTCTCGCCGTCGCCGGGGCCCTCGCGGCCCTCGGCGCTTCCCCGGCACAAGCGCAGACCGCCTACACCTACTACGTCTCCCCCAACGGCAACGACAGCAACACGGGCAGCTCGACCCAGCCGCTCAAGACCCTGACCGAGGCCCAGCGGCGGGCCCGGCAGTCCGCCGCGGCGGGCGACGGCGACGTCACCGTCACCCTCCTCGCCGGCACCTACCGGCTCACCAGCCCGCTGCGGTTCAACGCGACCGACAACGGCCGCAACGGCCACACCGTGACCTGGAAGGCCGCCGACGGGGCCGCCCCCGTCGTCACCGGCGCGCAGCCCGTCACCGGCTGGGTCCTCGACGACGCCGCCACCGGGATCTACCGGGCCGACGTCGGCACCGGGTTCGACACCCGGCAGCTCTACGTCGACGGCGTGCTCGCCCCGCGGGCCCGCACCCGCATCGCGAACACGGACCTGACCCTGACCTCCACCGGGTTCACCCTCAACAACGCCAACTTCGACTACCTCGCCTCGCTCCCCGACAAGCAGCGCATCGAACTCCAGGGCCTGCTGTCCTTCACCAACCGGTTCACGCCGGTGCAGAGCATCAGCGGTCGCACGGTGACGATGCAGCAGCCCGCGTGGAACAACAACACCTACGGGTACGACACGATGCAGAACCCGTTCCGCACCCCGCAGTACTACCTGCTCAACTCCAAGCGCTTCCTCGACCAGGGCGGCGAATGGTACCTGGACACGACCGCCGGAAGGCTCTATTACAAGCCGCTCGCGGGCCAGAACATGGCGAACGCCAAGGTCGAACTGCCGCGCCTGGAGACGCTGGTCGAAGTCGGCGGCACGTACGACGCGCCGGTGCGCGCGCTCGAATTCTCCGGGCTGACCTTCACCGGCACCAGCTGGCTGGACTCCAGCTCCAACAACGGGTACGCGAACCAGCAGACCGGCACGTTCATCACCGGCGTGCAGCAGCACCGGCCCGCCGACGCGTTCACCTCCTGCCGCTCCGGCTGCAAGGGCTTCGAAGCCGCGCGCAACGGCTGGGCGCAGGTCCCCGCCGCGGTGCAGGTCTCCGCCGCCGACGGCATCACCTTCAGCGGCAACACCTTCAGGAACCTCGGCTCCGTCGACCTGGGCATCGGCAACGACGCCAACGCCCATTCCACCGGCGTCGGCCTCGGCGCCAAGAACATCAAGGTCACCGGCAACACCTTCACCGCGGGTGCAGGCGGCGGCATCGTGGTCGGCGGGGTCCGCCCCGACGCCCACCACCCGTCCGACCCGCGGATGATCAACAGCGACATCCTGATCAGCGACAACAGGGTGCACGACACGGCACTGGAGTACCTCGACCAGGTCGCCATCCTCGCCACGTACGGCACCCGGGTCACGATCGACCACAACTACGTCTCCGACATGCCGTACAGCGGCATCAACGTCGGATTCGGTTGGGGCGCCAACGATCCGGGCGGCAGCCCCGAATACCTCAACCGGGGCCTCTACGACTACCAGCCGATCTACCAGACGCCCACGACCTCGCAGTACGTGAACGTCACCGGCAACCATGTGCGCAACGTCGTGGAGACGCTGTTCGACGCCGGCTGCATCTACTCGCTCTCGGCCCACCCGAACAGCTCCATCACCGGAAACCACTGCGAGAACAGCGGCCAGCTCGGCATGTACTTCGACGAGGGCTCGCGGTACTTCAACCTGTCCGGCAACGTCTTCCGCAACACGTACGGCCAGTGGGCGCACGCCAACAACCAGAGCGGCAACCTCACCGGCAACATGTCCGTCACCGGGAACTTCACCACGAACCCGGCGATCACCGGGCTCGTGGACGGCCAGCGCGGCAACACCGTCAGGAACAACACCACGTTCAGCGCCGGCTCGATCCCGGCCGAGGCCTCCCGGATCATCGCGAACGCGGGGCCGCGTGACGGCGGCGGCGGTTCGACCACGGGCGCGCTGCGGTCGGCGGCTTCGAACCGGTGCCTGGACGTGCCGAACCAGTCGACGACGAACGGCACCCAGGTGCAGATCTACGACTGCTGGAACGGCGCGAACCAGCAGTGGACCTACACCGCCGCAGGCGAACTCACGGTGTACGCGGACGGGAACCGGCGATGCCTGGACGCCTCGGGCGGCGGGACGGCGAACGGGACGGCGGCGATCATCTGGACCTGCCACGGCGGTGCGAACCAGAAGTGGAACCGCAACGCTGACGGCACGATCACCAGTTCGTCGGGGCTGTGCCTCGATGTGGCGGGCGCGGCGACCGCGAACGGCACCAAGGTGCAGCTGTGGAGCTGCACGGGCGGCTCCAACCAGCGGTGGACGCTGGGCTGAGCCCTGCTGACAGCCGACGGCGCGGCCTGCCGGGGCCGCGCCGTCGGCGTGTCCGGCCGTGGTGAAAACCGACCACCAGTCGGTGAATGCCCCCCTTCCGGTCGCAGGTCTGCGGGCCTAGGCTCGACCCGGACTGACGCTGCGAAAGGACTACCGACCATGACTGGTGCGCACCGCGAGAACCTGCCCGAGTGGGCCCGGGAGGCGAGCTTCGGCATCTTCATCCACTGGGGGGCGTACTCGGTCCCGGCGTGGGCCGAGCCGATCGGCGCCCTGGGCACGATCCCGGACGGCGAGTGGTTCGGGCACAACCCCTACGCCGAGTGGTACGCGAACACGATCCGCATCGAGGGCTCGCCCGCGGCGGCGCACCACGCGGAGACCTACGGGTCGGCGCCCTATGAGGACTTCCTCGACCAGTGGCGGGCCGAGGCGTACGACCCGGCCGACTGGGCGCGGCTGTTCTCCAGCCTGGGCGCGGACTACGTGATCCCCGTGACCAAGCACCACGACGGGATCACGCTGTGGGAGGCGCCCGGCAGCGAAGGGTTCAACACCGTCGACCGCGGCCCGAAGCGCGACCTGATCAGCCCGCTCGCGGAAGCGGTGCGCGCGGAGGGCATGCGCTTCGGCGTCTACTACTCGGGCGGCATCGACTGGTCGGTCTCCGACTACCCGCCGATCGAGAACGTCCCGCAGCTGTTCACCCTCTGCGTGGAGCCCGACCCCGGGTACGCGGCCACCGCGACCGCCCACGTCCGCGACCTCATCGACCGCTACCGGCCCTCGGTGCTGTGGAACGACATCGGCTGGCCCGACGCGGGCAAGGAGAACGGATCGCTCGCCGAGCTGATGGAGCACTACCGCGGCACGGTCCCCGACGGCATCGTCAACGACCGCTGGGGCGCGGAGGTCTGGGACTACCGCACCAGCGAGTACTCCGCTTCGACGGAGAACGAGGACGGCATCGGCTGGGAGAACAACCGCGGCCTCGGATACTCGTTCGGCTACAACCGCATCGAAGACGAGTCGGAGACGATGAGCCCGCGCCAGGTGGCGGAGCTCTACTCCGACGTGGTCTCGCGCGGCGGGCGGCTCCTGCTCAACGTCGGCCCGGACGCGTCCGGGCGGATCCCGGACGTGCAGCGGCGCACGCTCGAGGGCGTCGCCGAGTGGATGCGGGCGATCAAGCCCTACACGACCGACCGGAGCTTCCCCGGCGGCGACAAGGTCACCGTCTCCGCCGAAGGCGACGCCTGGTTCCGGTCCTGGGCGAGCGGCGACCGGCTCGTCGTCGTCGCCGACCGGCCCGACGCCCTGAAGATCGACGCGCCCGGCTTCGAGGTCGTGGCGATCACGCTGCCTGAATAAGTGCGGTGGACGGGCCGGGGCAGAGCGGCCGGCCTGTGAGCGCGGCGAGGCCGTGCTCACCGGCCGCCCCGCCCCGGCCTTTCGTCGTTCCCTGACTTGCCGGCCGCCGCCCTTCCCGGCGCTCACTGATGCTGACGGCGGTACGCGGCCGGCGGCACGCCGCATTCGGTCTTGAACGCGGTGTAGAAGCGGCTCACGGAGCTGAAACCCGATTCGGCGGCGACGTCGACGATCGGCAGGTCGGTGGTGATGAGCAGTCGGCGGCCTTCGGCGAGGCGGCAGCGGGTCAGGTAGTCGCCGATCGTGGTGCGCACGATCTTGCGGAAGTGCGTCATCGCGTAGTTCGGGTGGAGGTTCGCCGCGGCGGCCACATCGGCCACCGTCAGCGGCTCGCGGAAGTGCCCGGCCAGGTGGCGCACCATGGCGACGACGTGCCGCAGCGCCGGGTCGCCGCCGGTGTACGGGCGCACCGGCTCGCCCGGCGCGTCGAGCGCGAGGCGGCGCACCCGCGCCTCGACCTCGAGCAGGAGGATGCGGCGGCGCTCGGGCTGAGCGCTGGCCAGGTCGGCGGCCCACTGCGTGAAGTTCGCCGGGTCCGATGCCATTGCGGCCGTGGGCGGGGCGATGAGCGGCATGCCGGAGAGCAGGCGGCCGACGAGGGCGGCGGGCAGGCCCCAGCCCAGGAAGGTCGCGAACGGCACGTGGACCCAGTGCGCCCGGGTCGCGCCGTTCGCGACGAGCTGGTGCGGCACGGCCGCCCAGAAGGCCGCAACGGAACCGGGTCCGATCTCCACGGGTTCGCCGCCGAAGAGGTAGAGCATGGTGCCGCCCTCGGCCACGAAGTTGATCTCGAGGTCGTCGTGCTGGTGGGCGGTGTCCATGAGGACGGGGCGCCCGGCCCAGCCCACCAGGCGGGGCGGTTCGATCTGAGTATCCAAGAAACACTCGCTCGTTTCGATGAAGACTTCTCGGATCAGAACCTATACGTTCGTGGCGGCGTCCGGCACCGGCCGTTCGGCCACACACCTGCAATGAAGGAGCTTCTCCGTGTTCGCTATCGGCATCGTCGGGGCCGGGCAGTTCGCCGGCGCTTTCGCGAAACTGTTCAACGCGCATCCCGGCGTCTCCCGCGTCACCGCCACCGACCTGATCCCCGAGCGGGCCGCGACCCTCGTCGGGGACCTCGGGCTGGCCGGCGCGGAGGAGGACTTCGACGCGATGCTCGCCTCTGATGTGGACGCCGTCGCGATCTTCACGCAGCGGTGGACCCACGGGCCGCTCGTCGTCAAGGCGCTGCGCGCGGGCAAGCACGTGTACTGCGCGGTGCCGATGGCGTTCACCGTCGATGAGATCGGCGAGATCATCGACGCGGTCAAGGAGACCGGCCTGACCTACATGATGGGCGAGACCAGCCAGTACCACCCGGCCACGGTGCTCGCCCGGCAGAAGGCGGCCGAGGGCGGGTTCGGCCGCCTCTTCTACGCCGAGGGCGACTACCTGCACGACATGGACCACGGCTTCTACGCGGCGTACCAGTACAGCGGCGGCGCCGACTGGAAGAAGACCGCGAGCTTCCCGCCCATGAAGTACCCCACGCACGCCGTCGGCGGCGTCCTCGGCGCCTGGAACACGCACGCGGTGAGCGTCAGCGCGATCGGCGTGCCCGACCAGCTCGGCGACGGCGTCTTCGACAAGGAGGTGAGCATGTTCGACAACGACATCTCGAACGCCACCGCGCTGTTCGAGACCGCCGACGGGGGCAGCTTCCGCACCAACGAGTTCCGCCGCATCGGCCTCGCCCACTGGATCCCCGAGTCCCGGTTCGTCTTCTACGGCACCGAGGGCATCCTCGAGCAGGGCTCCCGCACCAGCTTCTGGCACCAGAAGTCCGAGGACCTGCAGGACGTCACCGAACTGCTCAAGCCCGGCTGGGCGACCGGCGCCGACGACCCGGTCCTGGCCAAGGTCGACCCGGCGCTGCACGACTCGTTCATCTCCGGCCACGCGCCCGTCCACGACACCTCGGCGCTGCCGGTCGAGTTCAAGGGGCTCGGCAACGGCCACATGGGAAGCCACCAGCTCCTGGTGAACGACTTCGTGACGGCCGTGAACGAGCAGACCCTCCCGACCGTGAACGCCTGGGTGGCGGCGCGGTACACGCTCCCCGGCATCGTGGCCCACGAATCGGCGCTGCGCGGCGGCGAGCGGATCCGCATCGAGGACTTCGGCGACGCCCCGCAGTAGCGGTCACGTACGACAGCCCCTGGCGACAACGCCAGGGGCCGTTCACGTCACAGCGGGGTTCAGCGGCGCGGCGGCGCCGTGGACTCCCTGACCACGAGCTGCGGTTTGACCACTGAGGACTCAAGGTCGGTCTTGCCCTGCAGCAGCTGCGACAGCAGACCGAATGCGCGCGCTCCCAGATCCTCGAAATCCTGTTCGACCGTGGTCAGGGACGGGCGCCAGAGCGAGACGAGGGGCTGGCCGTCGAAGCCCGCGACGGAGACGTCGCCCGGGACGTCGAGGCCGCGGTCGGCCAAGGCCCGCATGACGCCCAGAGCGATCTCGTCGTTGCCGCAGAACACGGCGGTCACGTCGTCCCGGCCCGCGATCCGCTCACCCCAGCGGTAGCCCGAGAGCGCGTCCCATTCGGAGTGCATCACCGTGGGGATCTCGGCCCCCGCGTCCTGGAGCGCGGCGCGCCAGCCCTCGGTGCGGCCGGAGACCTTGCCGCCGGTGGGCCCGGCGATGTGGTGGACGGTCCGGTGCCCTTGCCGCAGCAGGTACTCGGTCACCTGGCGGCCGCCGGCGGCCTCGTCGATGAGGGCCGCGAGCGACCCGTCCTTGCGCTCCGACTCGCCTCCGGCGGCGACGACCGGCAGCGACTCGGGCAGCGCGCGCGAGGCCTTGATGCCCGCCTGGCGGAACTCCAGGACGATCGCCCCGCCGATGGGCTGGGACAGGGCGAGGTCGACCGCCCGCGTCACCGATTCGTCCTCGTCTGACGCGACGATCGTTATCGACACCGACATCCCCGCCTGCTGGGCGGCGGTCTCGACGCCGCTGAGCGTGTTCGCGTACCCGTAGCTCGACGTGGTGGCCTCGGCGATGATCGAGATGAGGTTCGGCTGGCTCAGCCGCAGCGACCGGGCGGCGCTGTTGGGTCGGTAACCGAGCTCCTTGACCGCCGCGTTGACTCGCGCGACCAGCTCAGGGGCGACGTTCTTGGTCCCGTTGAGCACGCGGGAGACAGTGGGGACCGAGACGCCCGCCGCCTTGGCGACGTCGGCGAGGACAGGGGCGCGGTACGACTTCGAGGAGGCCATGGGTTTGAGGATACGAGACGTTCCGCGCCGACCGCGCCCCGGGATCCCTCCTCGAGATAATCGTTATCTCAAATATCGATCCGCTTCAAGATCGTTTTCGAGACTTCCTCAAGGAGGCTAAGAACACGTCTACCAGGCGATCTGTTGAAGCGACGAGGCAAGTCCCGTTGAGACATAGAAAGCCTTTTCCATCCTGATCATTGACCGGCATCGATCATGTTGATAACCTTCTCTCGACGCTGGGCAACGGAGGCCGACCCCTTCCGGCACCTCGGGCCTCCCTCCCACCCGTCGAACCAGAATCATCAACCTCAGGGACATCAGTAGGAGGACCCCTCTCATGGTCGAATTCTCACGCCGCAACTTCCTCGGTGCCGCAGGTGCGGCAGCGGCGGCGGCCGCGGTCGGCGCGACCGCCGCCGGATGCTCGGAGAACGTCGGCGGCAGCGCCGGCGGCGACTACGACATGCCCACGTACCAGCCCGCGCCCGAACTCGACGTCCAGCCGTACTACGCGACTGAGACCGAAGGCATGCTGGACGTCTACACCGAATACCCTAAGACCTACTTCAAGTCCGTCAATCGCGAGCCGGGCTCGGGCGGCAAGGTCACCTGCTTCCAGCTCACCTGGGGCGACCCGTCGAAGCCCCTGGACGAGAACCCGTACTGGCAGGAGCTCAACGAGCGCATCGGCGCCAGCTACGAGCCGCAGTTCGTCCCGCAACCGGTCTTCTACCAGAAGTTCGCGACCATGCTCGCCTCGGGCGACGTGCCCGACCTCGTCTTCATGGACGACCAGAACGCCGTCAGCCTCCAAGGCATCAGGGACGGCGCGTTCGCCGACCTCTCCGAGGTGTTCTCGGGCGACAACATCCTCAAGTGGCCCAACATCGCCGCCCGCAAGGAAGAGATCTGGCGGGCCGCTCTCAAGGACGGGCGTATCTTCCAGATCCCGTCCGTCGGCGCAGCGCTGACGAACATCCCCACGATGCGCACCGACCTGGTCGACCAGACCTCGATCGGCCGCGCCCCCAAGGACGCCGACGAGCTGTTCACCATGCTCAAGGAGGTCTCGGCCCTGGGCACTGGCCCTGGCGGCCAGAAGGTCTACGGCCTCAACCGGTACGACCCCCACCCCGGCACCGCGTCGATGTTCCAGCGCCTGTTCAAGGTCGGCCCCGAGTGGCAGCTCAACGGCGACGGCGACCTGGTCCACCTGATCGAGACCGAGAACTTCAAGCTCATGCTCGAATGGCTGGCGCGGGCGTGGGCGGAGGGAATCTTCGACCCGGTATCGATGTCCCCCACCCCGACTGACATCGTCTCGGGCGCCGCGATCCGCTACGACCCGGTCTGGGGCGCCACCGGCGCGACCGGGCTCTCCCAGTGGGAGGCCGACCTGCCGGGAGCGAAGTACGACTTCTTCGACATGCCCGGCTTCGACGGGTCGGCCCAGCTCGCGGTGCGGAACATCCCCTACGGCAAGTCGGTCTCGGTCTCGGCTGCCGTCGCCGGGGACTCCGACCGGCTCACCGAGGTACTGAACGTGCTGGACTACTTCTGCGCACCGTTCGGCTCCGAGGAGCACCTGTTCGTCAACTCCGGGCAGGAGGGTCGCCACTTCGACTTCGACGAGCACGGCATCCCGATCCCCAACCCCGAGTATGCGACCGAACTGGGCGTCCAGTACGTCGGCGTCCCCGGCGACAGCGGCGGCTACCAGGTGCACCCGAACGCGCTCCCGTGGGCCGAGTCCTTCGTGACCGCGATGGAGTCGCTCGCGCAGAACTCGATCGACCGGCCCCTGACCGGCCTCGAGAGCGCTTCGGACACCTTCATCACGAAGGGCGCGCAGCTCAAGCAGTTGTGGACCGACTTCGAGAACGGCGTCATCACCGGCCGCGAAAGCATCGACGACCTGGAGTCGTTCGTCTCCAACTACATGTCGCAGGGCGGCACGCAGGTCAAGGACGAGTACACCCAGGCCCTCAAGGACGCCGGCAAGTGAGCGTGAAAACCGCCGCACGCCCCGAGACCCGCACCCCGCGGGCCTCGGGGCCTTCTGCCGCTGCAAAGCGCAAAGGCTCGCTGCGCCAAAGGATCTGGCGCGAGCGCTGGACCTACACATTCATCATTCCCGGCGCCCTCTTCTTCCTGGTGTTCATGTACGTGCCGATGCTCGGGAACGTGATCGCGTTCCAGCAGTACTCGCCGTTCCGGGGCATCGAGGGCTCGCCGTGGGTGGGCTTCGCGAACTTCAACGCGATCTGGGCCGACCCGGAGATCCTGCAGGCCCTGCGCAACACCCTCATCATCGCGGTGTTGCAGCTGGTCTTCGCCTTCCCCGCGCCGATCGCGCTCGCGCTCCTGCTCAACTCGCTGATCTCGGAGCGGGTCAAGCGCATGGTGCAGACCGCGGTGTACCTGCCCTACTTCCTGTCGTGGGTCATCGTGATCTCGGTGTGGCAGCAGGTCCTCGGCGGCGGCGGCCTGGTAGCCGGCATCCTCGACGGCTGGGGCATATCCGGGTTCGACGCGATGACGAACGCGGACTCCTTCAAGCTCCTCGTCGTCGCCCAGGGCATCTGGAAGGACTGCGGATGGGGCACGATCATCTTCTTCGCCGCGATCGCGGGCATCCCGAACGACCGCTACGAAGCGGCGGCGATCGACGGTGCGACGCCATGGCAGCGCACCTGGCACATCACGCTCCCCGCCCTCATCCCGGTCGCCACGCTCCTGCTCATTCTCAACATCGGGTCGATCCTCACCGTCGGCTTCGAACAGCTCCTGCTCCAGCAGCCCATGGTCGGCGCCGAAGCCGCGCAGGTGCTCGACACATTCGTCTACTTCAGAGGCGTCCTCGGCGGCCAATGGGGCGTCGCCACGGCCGCGGGCCTGCTCAAGGGCGTCATCGGCACCATCCTGGTGCTCTCGGCCAACCGGTTCGCAAAGAAGCTCGGCGGAGAGGGGATCTTCTGATGACCGCTATTACCAAGGGCTCCAAGGGCGTCGCACCGTGGTTGAGCCCGCCCTCGGTCGGGATCAGGGCCGTGAAGGCCGTCGTGATCGTCCTGATCGTGATCACGATGATCTACCCGCTGGTCTACGTGATCGCGATGAGTTTCGCCGCGCCGTCCCAGGCCCGCGCCGGGGTGGTATTCCCGACCGAGTTCTCCCTCGACGCCTACCGGGCGATCTTCAACGGCGGCACCGTCACCCAGGGGCTGACGAACTCGCTGTTCATCACCGTGGTTGGCACGCTCCTGTCCCTTGCCGCGACTTCGATGCTCGCCTGGGGCCTGGCGCGGACCCGGCAAGTGCCGGGGGCGAAGTTCGTGCTCGTGATGATCTTGGCGACGATGTTCTTCAGCGCCGGGATCATCCCGAACTTCATGCTCGTCAAGTACCTCGGGCTCCTGGACTCGACCTGGTCGCTGATCATTCCGGGCCTCATCTCGGCCTTCAACATGATCGTCATCCGGAACTTCTTCCAAGGCCTCCCCGAAGAACTCATCGAGGCCGCCCGCATCGACGGCGCCGGCGAGTGGCGGATCTTCCTGCGGATCGTGCTGCCGCTGTCGAAGCCGGTGCTCGCGGTCATGGGCCTGTTCTACGCGGTCGGCTACTGGAACACCTACTTCAACGCGCTGCTGTACATCAACGACGCCGAGAAGTGGCCCATCCAGGTCGTGCTCCAGCAGTACGTCCTGGCCGGGGTCCAGATCCCGGGGGCGGTCGTCTCCCCGGACCAGCCCCCGCCGCCCGGCATCACGCTGCAGATGGCCGTGATCGTGCTGGCGACCCTGCCGATCCTCATCGTCTACCCGTTCCTCCAGCGCTACTTCACCTCCGGCGTCCTCACCGGGGCGATCAAGGGCTGAAGTACGAGAGATCGCAAGGGGCCGAACGCGAAAGCGTTCGGCCCCTTCGTCGTGCTCCGTGTCAGGCGACGCGGACCAGGCGCCAGCGCTGCGGCACCGAGCCCTTGTTCGGCCACTGGATCGCGGGGTCGCCGTCGGCCTCCTTGTTGCCGTTGTCGAGCAGCATGCCGGAGCGTTCGCAGGTGAGCGTGACCGCGCCACCGCCCACGTCGGTGATCTTCCAGCGCTGCGAGGCCGTGCCGTTGTCCGCCCACTGCTTGACCTGCGTGCCTTCGACGGTGGAGTTGCCGTTGTCGAGGGCCTTGCCCGAGTGCTCGCAGATGAGCTTGTGGTAGCCGCTCCCGACGTCGGTGATCTTCCAGCGCTGCTGGATGCCGCCGTTCTCACCCCACTGGATCACGGCGCGCCCGTCAACCGAGGAGCGGCCGTTCTCGAGGAACTTACCGGAGCGTTCGCACATGAGGAGGTACGTGCCGCCGGAGACGACCGCCGGGGTGGAGCGCATGTGCGCGAGGGTGCCCCAGCCGAGGGCGTCGAAGCCGCCGGAGTTGCCGCCGTAGTCGCCGCCGCCGCCTTCGGGGCGGGCGAGGGCGGCCATGCGCGCGGTGTAGGGCATGCGCAGGCCCTTCCTGACGCTGTAGTGGTTGTAGACCAGCTCCCAGACCGGTCGGATCTGGCCGCGCGCGCCGGTGGAGACGACGGTGTGCTCGACGCCGTCGCAGTTGCGGTAGGTCGTGAACGGCACGTCGTAGCCGAGGTTGTAGCGGGCGACGTATTCGGCGGCCTTGGCGAAGGCGTTGTCGCGGGCGGAGTAGAGGTCGATGCCCTGGCTCCAGGCCATCTCCATGAAGGCGCCCATGAGGCCGATGCCCATGATGGAGTGGGCCTGGTCGCGCCCGGACTCCTGCCATTGGGCGAGGTCGCCGTGGATGAACGGGATCGCGTTGTTGATCGAGCCGGCGCCCGCGCCGTTGCGGAAGTAGTCCACAGCTTCGTCGATCTTGGCCTGGTCGTCGCAGAGGATGCCGATGGCGAGGAGCGAGGCCATGTTGCACAGGTCCCAGTTCGCCCAGTAGTGGGTTTCGCAGGTGTTGTTGTGCCGCACCAGGAAATCGCTGTTCAGGGGGTAGAAGACGTTCAGCATCATCTGCTGGAACCGGCCCAGGTCGAACCCGGGCGCGCCGCGCACCAGCTCCCCCGCGTTGGCGAACTGGTACCCGTAGATGCCGGAGGCGAGGCGCGAGTCCGAGGGCGGGTAGTAGATCGACTTGAGCGTCCCCGACCAGGCGTTGCAGATGCGCACGGCCGCATCGCGATGGGCGGTGTCGCCGCTGATGTGCCAGCGCAGGGCGTTCTGGTAGGCGGCGTGGGCGTCGTTGTAGAGCAGCCAGTAGTTCTGGGGTTTGTCGGTGTTGCCGCGCACGATCTCCTCGACGGGCTGGGGCGTCCAGGTGCTCTGCGAATGGGCGTTGGCGACGAGTTTGTCCCAGCCCTGCTTCCAGGGCTGGGCGTTGGCGTTGACTTTGGCGCGCATGCGGTCGAGGTCGGCTCGGACGTGGAGCATGCCGGGGTGGGCGAGCGCGAGGGCTTCTGCCTGGCTTGTCTGCTGCTGGGCTTGTGCGACGGCGAGGCCGCCCGCTCCGGTGGCGGCCAGGGCGCTCGCGGCGAACGCGCCCTTGAGGAGGTTGCGGCGCTTGAAGCGCGGGTTGCCGGTTCGGTCGTGGGTCATGGTGCTCCTTCGGCGGTCGTTGGCGAGGGGCGGACGGGAACGCGACCCGAGGATGGATAACGTTATCCCTCACCTACGAAGATAAGGTTTTCATCGAGGCATGTCAATATCCATTGATCTCGGATTTCTCGGAACATTCGGGCACCACCTGTGGCGGGATCCTTGCAGATAGGAGCCATGCGATCCTGAATGTTGGATTTCGGACTCGACAAGGCCGGCGACACGGCCTAAGTTAGAAATCGTTATCTCTCGGACCTAGCAAGGATTCGCATGACCGAACGCATCCCGGGCCTGTTCGCGATGGACCCTGTGTACCTCCCGAAGCTGTTCCCCGAGCCGTACCTGCGCCGCCTCCAGTCCGTCGTCGACATCGACCCCGCGTATGTCGCACGGGACTTCACCGACGAACGGGCGGCCGCGGCCCTCGCGGACGCGGAGGTCGTCATCACCGGATGGGGCGCGCCGCGGCTCGATCCCCCGGTGCTCGCCGCCGCACCCAAACTCCGCGCCGTGCTCCACGCTGCCGGCAGCGTCCAGTGGATCGACCGGGCCGTCTACGAGCGCGGCATCGCCGTCGTCTCGGCGCAGCAGGCCAACGCCGTCCCCGTCGCCGAGTACACGCTGGGGATGATCCTCTTGGCGGGCAAGGACATCTTCGGCCTGCGCGAGCGGTTCCGCGCCGAGCGCGGCTTCGTCATCGGCGAGGACCACGGCGAGACCGGGAACTTCGGACGCGCGGTGGGGCTGATCGGGGCCTCTCGGATCGGACGCCTCGTCATCGAGCTGCTGCGGCCGTTCGACTTCGAAGTCCTGCTGGCCGATCCGCACGTGGACGCCGACGAGGCCGCCCGGCTCGGCGTGCGGCTGGTCGAGGTCGACGCGCTCATGGCCGAGGCGGACATCGTCTCGGTCCACGCGCCCGACCTGCCCGAGACGCGCCGGCTCGTCAACGCCGAGCGCCTTGCGGCCATGAAGGACGGCGCCGTGCTCGTCAACACCGCGCGCGGCTCGCTCGTCGACACCGACGCGCTCGCCGCCGAGCTGGCGACCGGCCGGATCTCGGCGATCATCGACGTCACCGATCCCGAGCCGCTGCCCGCCGACTCGCCGCTGTTCCACCTGCCGAACCTGTTCCTGACGCCGCATGTGGCCGGGTCGCAGGGCAACGAGCTCGCGCGCATGGGGCGGTTCATCGTCGAAGAGGCCGAGCGGCTGGCCGCGGGCGAGCCGCTGCGCCACGCCGTCGACCCGCGCCTGCTCTCGATCCAGGCGTGAAGACCGCACCGCCCCGCCGCGCAGTTGCGCGGCGGGGCGGGCGGCCCGAGACGGTCTGTGGTTATGCGAAGTCCCCGAAGAACTGGACTTCGGCGAGGTTGCCGTGCCAGCGGTTCGGGTTGTAGATCTTGAAGTAGCGGTAGTGGGTGTCGTCGGCGACGCTCTTCCATTGCCAGACGCCGGCCTTGGTGCCGGTCAGCGGCTCGGTGAGCGTGGTCCACGTCTGGCCATCGTTGGAGCCCTGCACGATCGTGCCATCCGACCTGGACGTGCAGCACAGCCGCGGCAGGAAGTACACCTCGTCGAGGCGCACAGCCGATCCTTCTCCGAAGTCCACGGTGTAATACGAGCCGACGCCGGTGTTGAGGTCCCCGGCCGTGTTCTCGTCGCCGTCGAAGAGCAGGTAGCCGATCTGGTCGGCGGGGAGCCCGTTACCGGGCCACTGCTTGTCGGAGGCGAGGACGGTGGCGAGGTCAGCCACGTCGATGAGCTGGTCGCGGTTCCCGCCGACGAACAGGCTCGCGCCTTCGGTGGGGCCGTACAGGGTCGGCCCGGCCTTGCCGTCGTCGGTGTAGTCGACGGTGAGGGTGACCGAACCGGGTTCGACGCCGTCCAGGACCACGGGGGCGAGCCAGTTGACGCCGTCCTCCGAAGCGGCGGCCGCTTCGATGCCCATCACGTCCACCGTGACGGCGTCGACCGGCTGCCTCGTGGTGACCGCGACGTTCACGGTGTCGCCGACGGCGACCTTCCCGGCCACGGCGTCTTCGGAGGTCATGGCCGCCTTCGAGATCTGGTTGCCGATCTCGTGGCGCTCGCCGTAGATGTGGAACTCGGTCATCTCGAAGACGGTGCTGATGTTCCCGTACAGGACCTCCGGCAGCTGCTCGATCATCTGGACCTTGATGTACCGGAACTGGTCGTCCCGGAGTTCCGGCTCGACTTCGAGGGTGTTGAAGTCCTGGGTGAACGCCGTGGCCCCCGGGGTCAGCCGGGTCCAGTCGACACCATTGTTCGAGCCGTACACGGTCGAGTTGGCGAGCCGGTCGGCGAAGATGTTGCTCTGGAATCCGAACTCCCTGGCCGAGACCCGGAAGTCGGCGCCGAAGTCGAACGTGTGCGACATGTTGACGGCCAGGGGATAGCCGAGACCGGTCTGGTTGTCGCCGTCCACGAGGAGCGGTGCGAACTCCTTCGCGGTGGAAGAGTGGAGCAGGCCCGGGAAGTCGAGACTGCCGTCCACACTGGTCTTCGGCGAGATGAGGCGGAGTCCGTCGGATGCGGCGACCATGCCCGCCAGAGCGTTCGCGTACTCCGCGTCGGTGCCGTCCTCGAGCTTCGCCGAGGCCGCGTCGCGGGCGGCGGTGAAGGCGGCTTCAGTCGCCGACTCGTATCCGTCCTCAGGTTCGAAGTCCTCCTCGGCCAGCGCCAGCGCCTCCTGGCGGTCGGCGGCGGCGTCGAGGACGACCGTGCGCGCGATGACACTCGTGCCGTCGTCGGCGGCGACGGTGATCGTGCCCGAGTCCTCCCCGGTCCAGGTCAGCCGCCCAGTGGCGGTGTCGAGTTCGGCGCCGTCGGGGAGGTCGGTGGCGCTGTAGGTGATGCCGTCGCCGGTGGCGGCGAGGTCGATGGTGAGGTCGGCGCCGTCCCAGCCGATGACGCGTTCGGCGGCGTCCTCGGGGTAGACCGGGCCGTCGAGTTCGGCCTGGGCGTTGATGTTGATGTGGTCGATGTCGACCGCGGCGCCCTCGGTCTCGATGAACAGGATGTCGCCCATGGCTCGGGAGACCGTGACGTACCGCCATTCGCCGCCCGTGTCCGGCACGGTCACGGAGGTGTCGCGCCTGACGGTGTCGTCGTGGCTGACGCCGCCCAGATGGATCTCAGCCGGGCCTTCGGTGCGGACGAGGAAGCCCTGCTGCGGCTTGTTGTTCCCGCCGCTGACGTAAGAGATCTTCGAACCGCCCGCCATGGTGACGAAGCCGTCGCCTTCCTCGACGTTGCCGGCGAGGTGCGTGTAGCGCTGCTCGATCTCCAGGATGTCGGGGTCGGGGTTCGGCGCCTGGGCGGTCTCGCCCGCGGCTTCGGCGGGCGCGAACATCCACGAGTCGCCGCCGCCGTCGCGGCCGTCCCAGCCGATCTGGACGGGGGTGGGGCGCTTGGCGTAGGCCTCGGCGAAGAAGGGGGCGATCGCCTCGACGTCCTCGCCGCGCTGGTAGGTGTAGTAGTAGTACATCTCCCAGAAGCTCGCGGTGGCGTAGCGGCCGCGGTAGCCGTCGGCGATGTGGTTGTAAGTGTCGCGGATCGTGCCGTCGGGCGAGATCGCGTACGCGATGGGAGTCCACTCGGGGTCGCGGCCGGACATGAACTGCCAGAAGTAGTCGGCGGCCTTGAGGATGCGGTCGTCGAGGAACTCGTACGGTCCCACGGCGTCCTCGGCGGTCGAGACCGTGCCGTCGACCGGGTCGACCTCGGTGCCCTGGGCCATCATCATGCGGGACAGGGCCGCGAAGTTCGTGAGGTTGCCGCCGCCGTGGGCCTGGTCGCGCCCCATCTCGGTCAGCTGCACGTGGGGGTCGTCGATGGGCTCGCCGGTCTTGTCGTTCCTGTCCACCCAGCGGGCCAGGCGCGAGACGGAGCCGTTGAAGCCCTCGTCCTTCGCGGTCTCGTTGACCGTGAACCACTCGACCTTCTCGTGGTACAGCTCGGTGTCGTCCATGAAGATCGACCCGGCCATGGAGCCCAGGAGCGGGTAGTTGTGCTGGTTCATGAAGCGGTCGGGGGAAGACATGAACGTCGCGATGGCGGGCTTGATCAGGTTGTCGCTGAAGGCTTTTGCCTCGTTCTCGGTGAGCACGAGAGCCGGGTCGTCGCCGCAGCTGGTGTAGCGCAGCAGTTCGGCCGCTCCGGCCATGCGGAAGAGCGGCATGCCGTTGTGGATGTGGGAGTCGACGTAGTACTCGAACTTCGTCGGGTCCATCTGGGCCCAGTTGCGGATGATGGCGAGGGCGTTGCTGCGGTGGACCTCCTTGCCGGTGAGGACGTGCATGACCGCCTGGGTGTAGGCCTTCAGGCCGTCCGCCTCGAACATGCCCCTGGTGCCGGCGTTGAAGGCCGTCGTGCGCGGCTTGGTCGGGTCGGTGCCTGCGTTGGACGGCTTCACGCCCTCCCCGGCCGCGCCCGATTTCTTGAGGGCCTCGAACCCGGTGGCCCACGGTTCGGCTCCGGCCGCGAGCTGGGTGCGCACGTTCTCGATGATCGGCTCGGTGAGCCCGATGCCGGGGTGGCTGAACCCGGCTTCACTTGTCGTGGAATTGAACTGCACGTCGCAGGTGGTCGCCGCTTGCGCGGGTTCGGCGCCAGGGGCGACGAGTTGGACGAGGCCTATGGAGAGCAGCATTGCCGCCATGAGCGCGGCGGCGCGCCTGGGCAGGGCGCGGCGATCGCGGGTGGCGGCCGTGGGGGGACGCATGAGAGGTACCACTCCATTCGAGAGAACGGTTTCTATCGAGGGATAACGATATCTCACTCGGGAGCGGGAGGCAAGGGCGGCAGGAGGGATCATCATAACCGCAGTTGAAGACGGAAATGTGACGCGCAGAGCCTGCCGAGGCAAGCCCTGCGCGCTTTGATGATCGACCTATAGGGATATCGTTATCCGGCCTTCGATCCACTCAGTAGACCCGGATCTCGCGGATCTCCAAGGGCCGCTCGGGGAACGACACGCGCACCGCCAGCGCGGTGCGGGCCTCGAACTCGAGCTTCACGGAGCGGTCCTCGCCCGGCCCGTGCTCCTGCACCGGCTCGAAAGTGCGGCCGTCGGCGGCCGATTCGACCACCCACGGGGCGGTCGGCGCCTCGGCAAACGTGATGTCGAACTGCCTGATCTGGTACGGGAACTCGAGGCTCGGCGCGATCCACTCCCCCGGACCGTCGCCGGCGGCCCGCCAGGTCGACTCGCCCGGTTGGGTGGCGTTGCCGCCGTGGTGGCCGGGTGCGGCGCTGCTGGTCTTGACCGGGCGGTACTCGCACAGGGAGATGTAGCCGCCGCCGAGCGGCGGTTCGGTCAGGTAGGGCGCGGGCGTCTGGAGCCGCCGCTCGCCGCTGCCCGCGGGCTTGGCCGGACCGGTCGCGGTCAGCGCCAGCTCGGCCGGGGCGACGCCGTCGGCCGTGGCGCGGATGCGAAGCGGCCCAGGGGTGTAGGACCGCATCTCGATCGCCCCGGCCCCGTCCCAGACACTGCCGGTCTCCGGCGAGAGGGTGAACGAGCGGCCGGACGGGAAGAGGCCGTCCCCTTCGAGGACGGTGAGCAGGATCGGCTTGTCGTCGGCGACGCGGACGCCGTGCTCGTCGACCATCTCGACCTCGATGCGGGCGTCGCCGGTGCCGTCGGTCGGAACGGTGTCGACATCGGACCGGATCTGGAGTGCGGCCGCCTTCCCGGGCTGCGGGAACTCGGGCGGGGCGATGCCCAGCAGCCGCTCGCGGTACCAGTGGTAGGCGCGCTTGGGGCGGCGGAAGTAGTCGGCCAGGCCCTGGAGTCCGGCGCCCGGGGCCACGGTCTTGTAGTGGAACCCGCACCAGAAGATCTTCCCCGAGCGCCACGGGTAGTCGATCTCGACGCCGTGCTCCCACTGCACTTCGTACTCGCCGGGGCCGTTGCCCGAGACGCCGTGGTACTCGGAGACGACGCTGGGGAAGCCGGGGTCGTGGAAGAGCTCGGCGCCGTCGCCGTTGTACCCGGCGATGTCGCCGAGCACGTCGAAGCCCTTGCGCTGCGCGCCGCCGACCGCCGCGGGCCGGGTCGGGTCGAGCGCCTTCGACATCGCCACGAGTTCGACGGTGAGGGCCTTGGCCTTGTCGACCACGGCATCGTCGGTGAAGAACGCCTCGTTGCCGATGCTCCAGGTGATGATGCTCGGGTGGTTGCGGTGCACGCGGATCATGGTGCGCAGCGCGCGGCGCAGGCTCTCCTCGAACTCCGCCTCGTCCTCTTCGTGAATCGGGTAGGCGCTGGCGAACCAGAAGCCTTCGATGTCCTCACCGCCCATGCCCCAGAAGTGGAGCTCGGACCAGAACAGGACGCCCTGCCGGTCGCATTCGGCGGCGAAGTAGGGGTGGTGGGGGTAGTGGGAGCCGCGGATGATGTTCATCCCCAGGTCCTTGATCATGCCGATGTCGCGGCGGATCGAGGCGCGGGTGCCCGCGTCGGCCCAGCCGCCGCGGTTCTGGTGGACGTTGGCGCCGTGGAGGTCGCAGTGCTCGCCGTTGAGGAAGAAGCCGCGGTCGGCGGTGAACTCGAACCAGCGCACGCCGAAGGCGGTCGACTGGGTGGAGCGGACGCGGCCGTCCACTTCGACCGAGGCGGTGAGCTCGTACAGGTGCGGGTGGTCGGGGTGCCAGAGCCGCGGGTGGGGAAGGGTCCCTTCGAGTTCGACCACGGCTGTGGACCGGGCGGGGATGGTCTGCTTGACCGCTTGGAGCTCCGCGACCGGGCCGCTGTCGGCGATCACGGCCGAGACTACGGCCTCGACGGGGTGCGGTTCGTCGTTGACGACCTCGACCGAGACGTTGACCGCGGCTGCGTCGGGCTCGATCACGGGCGTGGTCACGCCGATGCCGTACCAGTCGACGCGGACCCGGTCGGCGACCAGGAGGCTCACGTCGCGGTAGATGCCGCCGCCGAAGCTGTAGTCCCCCGCGCGCGGGGCCAGTCGCGCGTCCCATTGGTTGTCGACCCTGATGAACAGGTCGTTCCCGCCCGCGCGCACCGCCTCCGAGATGTCCACAGTGAACGGCGTGTAGCCGCCCTTGTGGCTGCCCACTGAGCGGCCGTTGACGAACACCTCGCAGGCCTGGAAGACGCCCAGGAACTCCAGCGCGATCCACTGCCCCAGCCACGCCTCGTCCACGTCGAGGGTGCGCCGGTAGCAGCCGTGCCCCACGTAGATCCGGTAGTCGCGGAAGTCGGGGAGCTCGAAGGAGTGCGGCAGACCGACGTCGGACCATTCGGAGCCGTGCCAGGAGGGTCCGGGGTCGGCCTCGGCGCCCGGGTGCTCGCCGTACGCGAACGCCCAGTCGCCGTTGATGAAGTGCCGCTCGCTGATCATGCGATGTCGCCTTTCATAAGTGGCAGAGCAAAGGAGGCAGGGTGGTGGCGGGCCGCCTCGTCGTCTTGACCCGGAGGCGGCCCGCCGATTCAGGGGACGGTGCTAACGCGAGGCGTCCCAGGCCTCTTGGTAGATCTCGACGTACCGTTCGGCGCCGAGATCGGTCAGGTTCTGCTGGAACTCGTTCCAGTCGTCGTCGCTGTCGATGTCGCGGACGCCGGTCACGAACTCGGCGCTCGCCTGGGTGACGAAGTTCTCCACATTGGTCTGCAGCGTGGCGAGCTCGGTGGCGGTCTCGCCGGTCACCCCGACTTCCCAGTAGGGGAACAGCTCAGCGGATTCGTGGCCCTCGTAGAGCTTCGTGGCCTCGAAGAGCCTGCGCTCGTAGCCCTCCGGCGTGTAGACGTCCGTGGCGGTGACCTGGCTGTTGCGGAACTCCGCGTCGCTGAAGAACTGCCCGATCGGGCCCCACGAGTTGTTCAGGCCCTCGCCCTCCGGCAGGGTCAGGAGCTCGAAGGTCGGTTCCAGGCTCTCGTCAAGGGCCACATCGCCTTCACCGGCCGGCTCCCAGTTGACGCCCTCGACACCGAACTCGGCTTGGAGGTGGCCCTCGTAGGAGACCATGAAGTCCAGGATCTGCATGAGCTTCTTCTGCTTGGCCTCACTGGAGCGGTTGGTGATGACGAAGGTCGCACCCGGCGCGGCCCCGGCGCCGCCGCCGGCGTAGGTCGCGTCGCTGCCGTTCGGTCCGGTCAGCGGCGCGACCGCGTCGTACTGCTCATAGCGCTCCTCGTCAGAGGCGGCGTCGACGAACCACGGGTGCATGATGGCGACCGATCCGAGGATCACGCCGTCGGCGCTGTTGCCCTTGGCGCTCAAGGCCTCACCGTTCTGCGTGAAGGCGCCCTCGTCGATCAGGCCGTCCTCGTACAGGGACGCGACGTAGGCGATCGCGTCGCGCCATTCGTCGCGAGTCGGCTGCAGGGTCACCTGTCCGTTGACGGCCCCGAGGGTCGCCGGGTTCGCGGCCTCGGCGTTGGCGTACATCTCCGGGGTGTAGACGAACGGGTTCATCAGGTACGAGAGCAGGGTGCTGCCGCCCGCAGCGGAAAGCGGGATCTCGTCGGCCTGGCCGTTGCCGTTGGGGTCCTGCGTCTTGAACGCCTCGAGGACCGTGCGCAGCTCTTCGGGGGTGGTCGGCTGCTGGAGGCCGAGGGTGTCGAGCCAGTCGGAGTTCATCCACAGCTTCGACGGGTACGAGCAGTGGAAGCAGTCGTTCCACGCGGGGATGCCCCAGATCTTCCCGTCCGGGGAGGTCGCCAGCTCCTTGAAGCCGGGCTCCTTCTCAAACGCGGCCGTGAGGTTCGGGGTGTCCTCGCCGATGAGGTCGTCGAGCTGCACGATCACGCCCTGGCCGCCGAGCTTCACCAGCTCCTCACTGGAGAACTGGTCGACCCACGGGATGAGCATGTAGGCGTCGGGGTAGTCGCCGCTGGCGAGCGAGATCTGCCGCTTCTCGGCGGCGGCGGTGCCGTCCCAAGTGGTGGTCTCGAACTGGAGGTCGACGTCGAACTTCTCCTCGAGCACCTTGGTGAACGCGTTGGTGTCGAAGTCCGCGTCGTCGCCTTGCGGGACGAAGATGGTGATCACGTCGTCCGGTGTGGTCTCCGGGTCGGAGGAGCAGGCGGCGAAGGCGCCCGCCGAGACGGCGAGGGCCGCTCCGGCGGCGGCCGCTCGGGTGAATCTGCTGGTCATCGTTGACTGCCTTTCAGATGAGGAGTTGGGCGGTTTGAGGGGAGGCGCGAGTCGGTCGGCTACGGCGAAGCTTGCGAGCCGTAGATCAGCCGGCCACGGCGAAGCTTGCGAGCCGTGGATCAGCCCTTCACGGAGCCGAGCATCACGCCCTTCGTGAAGTGCCGGGCCACGAACGGGTAGACGAGGAGGACGGGCACCGTCGAGACGACGATGAGCGAGAACTTCATGAGGTCGGCCATCTGCTCGGCCGCCATCTGGTCGGCGAGGTTGGTGCCGCCGGTGTTGTTGACGATGAGGACGTTCCGCAGGACGAGCTGGAGGGGGTAGAGCTCTTCGCTGCGCAGGTAGATGAGGGCGGAGAAGTAGGAGTTCCACTGCCCGATGCCGTACATGAGCGCGATGACCGCCAGGAGCGGCTTCGACAGCGGCAGCACGACCGACCACAGGAACCGCAGGTCCGAGGCGCCGTCGAGCTGCGCCGCCTCGTACAGCTCCCCCGGGATCGAGGAGCGGAAGAACGTCATCGCGATGAGCACCTGCCAGGCGCCGATCGCGGCGGGCAGGATGATCGCCCAGCGGGTGTCGAGTAGTCCGAGGGCGCGCACGACCATGTAGGTCGGGATCAGGCCGCCGGAGAACAGCATCGTGAACAGGACGCCGCCGATGAGGACCTTGCGGCCCACCAGCTCCGACCGCGAGAGCGGGTAGGCGATCATCACGGTGAGCGCGACGCTCACGAGGGTGCCGACGACGGCGTAGAACAGCGAGTTGCCGAAGCCGGTGAGGATCGCGTCGCTGGTGAGCACCGCCTCGTAGCCGATGAGTGTGAAGTCCACGGGCCACAGGAACACCCGGCCGCCCGAGACCGCCGCGGGGCTCGAGAACGAACTGGCCACGATATTGATGAGCGGCACGAGGACGATGAGCAGGAACGTGGTCAGCAGGATGTAGACGCCGACCATGAAGACCCGGTCGACGCGGGTGTCCTGGACGCGGTTGCTGCGGCGCTTGGGGTCGCGCCGTTCGGGCTCCGGTTCGGCGGGCGGGGCCAAGAGGGTGGTCTCGGTGGTCATTGCGGGGGCTCCCTTCACCACAGGCCGTTGCCGGTCACGCGCTTGGAGACGGTGTTCACGGCCAGGAGGAGGATGAGGTTGATGACGGAGTTGAAGAGCCCCACCGCCGTCGCGAGGCTGAAGTCGGCGCTGAGCAGGCCGATCTTGTACGTGTAGGTCGCGATGATCTCCGAAGTGGAGAGGTTGAGCGGGTTCTGCAGCAGGAACGCCTTCTCGAAGCCCACGGCCATGATGTTGCCGACGCTCAGGACCATCACCACGACCACCGTGGGCGCGATCCCGGGCAGGTCGACGTGCCAGATCTTCCGCAGGCGGCTCGCACCGTCGAGGCGCGCCGCCTCGTACAGGCTCGGGTCGATGCCCGCCAGCGCGGCCATGTAGATGATCGCCGAGTACCCGGCGGTCTGCCACACGTCGCTCCAGACGTAGACGCTGCGGAAGGCGTCGGGATCGGCCAGCAGGTTCGAGTTCATCCCGAAGAAGCCGAGGAAATCGGACATGAACCCGATGCGGGGCGAGAAGATCAGGATGAGCATCGAGACGACGATGACCGTCGAGATGAAATGCGGGGCGTAGGTGACCATCTGGACGGTGCGCTTGAAGAACCGCGCCCGGACCTCGTTGAGCGCCAGGGCCAGGATGATCGGGATCGGGAACCCGGCCAGGAACCCGTAGAGGCTCAGCATCAGCGTGTTGCGGATGAGGTCCCAGGCGACGGGGTTGGCGAAGAACCGCTCGAAGTGGTCGAGCCCGGCCCATGGCGAGCCCCAGATCCCCTGGACCACGTTGTAGTCCTTGAACGCGATCACGTTGTTCGCCATCGGGATGTACTGGAAGATCACGAAGTAGGCGACCGGCAGGACCAGCAGCGCGTAGAGCTGCCAGTGGCGGCGCAGGCTCCGGCCGAGTGCGCCGCGCCGGCGCTTGCGCAGGGCAACGGCCGCGCGGTTGTCGAGCGCGGCGGTCATGAGGCCGTCGCTTTCGCCTCGGACGCCGAGGGGCGGCGTTCCGCGGAGGTGGGCAGCATGTTCACTCCTTTGTGAAGATCGGTTCCGTGAACCTTCCCGGCTGGGGGTGTCCACGAGGATGGCACACGGACTCGGCTTTGCGCAATCGTTTGTCCACGACTTTTCGAGTTCGATGAATTTCGATGACTTACGCCAGAGGGCGGACCGCTCCCATCGGAACGGCCCGCCCTCAGCGGTCGGTTCAGGCGTTCCCGGTCAGGAACGCCGCGGTGATGTCGACCAGGCGCTCGCGCGCGGGCACGGTCTCGAAGCCGTGGCCCACCTTGTCGAAGACGTCCAGGTCGAGCCGGTCGCCGTAGAGGTCTTGGTAGCGCTCCAAGAGGTCGCCTTGGAGCACGAAGTCCTCCGTGCCGACGGCCAGGAGCACCGGCCCGGTGTACGCGGCGGCGTCGGCGAACGGGTCGATCCCCTTGGCGTCGTCGACGAACCGCTGGTGCACCGGCAGGCCGCCGAAGTCGTCGTAGCCGCGCTCGGCGATCGCGTCGGCGCGCCGCTTCGCGCCCTCCTCGCTCATGGCCACGGCCCCCGCGGCCGGCGCCCACAGCGCCAGCGCCCGGACGGGCCGCTGCGCGGCGGCGAGCTGCGCCGTGAGCCCGCCGAGGCTCATCCCCATGAGCGACAGCCGGTCCGCGTCGATCGCCTCGTGCGCGGCGAGCCCGTCAAGGACCGCGACCGTCTGCGCGACCTGGTCGGAGACGGTGAGGTCGGCGAAGTCGCCGTCGGAGTCGCCGCAGCCGGCGAAGTCGAACCGGTAGGCGGCGGTGCCGTTCGCCGCGAGGCGCTCGGCGAGCCGCACGAACGAGTAGCCGAACTCGGCGCGGTTGCCGCCGAAGCCGTGGCAGAGCGCGACCGCCGGGGCCGCCTCCGCGCCCTCCGGGAGGTGCAGGACCCCGCGGATGGTGCGGCCGCCGTGCTCGATGTGAAGGTATTCCATTGTGCGCGTACCTAACTGGGTTGAAGGAGTGATGTTCGGGAGCCCTGGGAGGGTCAGGGTTCCCTGGTCAATTCGATCATGGCCGACGCGTAGTCCGCCGGTGTGAGCCCGAGGTCGAGGCCGTGCGACGCGAGGATCGCGCCGTGGTGGACGCGGCCGGTCCGCACTTCACGGTACCGGGCGTCCGGGTCGACGTGGAGCTTGAGGAGCGGGTCGGGGTAGGCGAAGTCGCGGGCCCTCCGCCAGGCCAGGACCACCGTCGTGTCGCCCCGGTCGTACTGGACGCCGGTGACGTTCCCGGCCCGCAGGGGGCGGCGGCGGCCCAGCTGCACGGTGGGGCGGACCCGCTTGTAGTCGGCCACGAGCTCGGCGCCGCGGGCCTGCTCGTCATCGCTCCAGATCCGCAGGTCGCCGCCGACGGCGAGGACCCCGGCCATCGCGACGTGGAAGCGGAAGTCGAGCGGGACCTCCCGGCGGGTGAGGGGGTTGGGCGAGTCGGTGACCCACGCGCCCATGACCCGCGCGGGGTAGACCTGCGCGAAGCCGTCCTGGATCGCGATCCGGTCCACCGCATCCGTGTTGTCCGAGGTCCACACCTGGTCGGTGCGGCGCAGGATGCCGAAGTCGACCCGGCCGCCGCCGGAGGAGCACGACTCGATCCGCAGGTGCGGGTGGTCGGCGCGGAGCCGGTCGAGGATCGCGTAGAGGTTGCGGGTGTGGTCGAACCAGAGGCGGTCCGGGTCGTCGTTTCCGGGCCACCCGGCCTCGGTGAAGGGCCGGTTCATGTCCCACTTGACGAAGTCGATCTCGTTGCCGCTCAAGAGCTCGTCGAGGCGGGCGTGGATGTGGTCGGCGACGTCGGGGCGGGCGAGGTTGAGCACCAGCTGCTGGCGCACCTCGCTGCGGCGGCGGTGCGGCTGGTGGTAGACCCAGTCGGGGTGGGCGCGGTACAGGTCCGAGTCGGGGTTGACCATCTCGGGCTCGACCCAGATCCCGAAGCGCATGCCGAGGCCGTGCACATGCTTGATCAAAGGCCCCAGTCCGTCCGGGAAGCGGTCGGGGTTGGGGGTCCAGTCGCCGAGCCCGGCGCGGTCGTTGACGCGGGCGCCGAACCAGCCGTCGTCCATCACGAACAGTTCGCAGCCCATCGCCGCCGCGCGGTCGGCCAGGCGCATCTGGTCCTCCGCGGTGAAGTCGAACTCCGTGGCCTCCCAGGAGTTGTAGAGCACCGGGCGCACTTCGCCGGGGTGGGGCAGGACGTGCGCGAGCGCGTAGTCGTGCCAGGCGCTCGCGGCCCCGGCGAACCCGTGCGCGGTGTGCAGGCCGGCCGCGACCGGCGTCTCGAGGGTCGCGCCGCCGTCGAGGCGGATCGCGATCGGGTCGTGGCCGAAGCCCGCCGAGACCGTGACGCTCCCGGTGGGTCCCTTCTCGACGGTGATGCGCCAGGTGCCGCTCCACGCGAGCGCCGTGGACCAGACCGGTCCCGCGGTCTCGGTGGCGGCGCCGTCGTCAATGGCGACCCACGGGTTCGACTGGTGGCCCGTGACGCCGCGGCGGGAGCCGATCACGGTCTCGCCGTATGGGATCGTGGTGCGGGTGAGCTGGGTTTCGGCGCCCCACTCGCCGTGGAGCTGACTCAGGCGCGGCTCGTCGAGCCCGGGCACGACCCAGGTGGCCGAGTCGGCGCGGACGACCTCGATCGGCTCGGTGCCGCGGTTGCGCAGCTCGAGGGTGCGTTCGATGACGTCGGAATCGGGGCGGGTGCGGTAGCGGGTGCGCACTTCGAGCGGGTAGTGCCGGTCGGTGAAGACGAAGGCGAGGGCGCCGTCCCCTTCGACCGCCTCGGTGAAGGCGAGTTCGAGGTCGCGGGTGCCGTCGGCGAAGCGCACCTGGAGGCCGTTGTGGCCGTACTGGAACGCCGAGCCGGTGCTGAGGTCGTAGCGGGGCTCGCGGCCGATGACGGGCCGGAACGGGGACTCCGGCAGCTCGAGGAGGGCCAGCGCCTGCTCGGCGCTCAGCCTTGGTCCCCAGTGGAGGCCGCGGAGCCGGTCGTGGTCGTCCACGGCGACGACGTAGCTCGTGTTCGGCGTGTCGATGGACCAGAGGCGGGTGTCGGGCGCTGGCATTGGTTCCCTTTCGGTGGTGGTTCCGGTCGTGGTGAGAGCCCGCCCCGGCGGGGGCGGGCTCTCGCGGTGCGTGGCTAGCCGTGGAGCGGCGCGATCTCGAAGCGGTCGAAGTCGGCCGTGCGGCCCTGGCGGTCCCCGATGCCGGTGAACAGGCCGGGGTTGCCGATCTCGATGGTGTTCGTGCCGGGTTCGAGGTCGACGATGAGCGGGTAGGACCAGAAGTCGTTCCAGCTCCAGGTGGCGCGCATGGGCACCGTGGCGGCGGCTTCGCCGTTCACGGTGAACTCGGCGTAGCGGGAGATGATGTCGGTGTTGTAGGCGTGGCCGCTCTTGCGCTCGTCGTTGGCGTAGTGGACGAGCAGCAGGTGCGGCCCGGCTTCGGCGGCCTCGACGGTGAGGGTGGCGGTGTTGCCTTCGCCGCCGCCCACGCCGGTGATCGCCTGTCCTTCGGTGGCCCAGCGGTTCTCGGTGAGTGCGGCGGTGCCGGCGAGGTCGGCGTCGGCGGCCGCGATGAGGGTGAAGCCCTCGTCGCCGCCGTCGCCGGTGACGGTGAGGTCGCGGACGTGGAGGGTGCCGCGCGTCGCGTTGAGCGCGATGCGGTTGATTCCTTCGTGGAGCGCGAGGGTCTGCTCGTCCTCCAGCTCGAAGGCGATGTCCTCGGTGTGGGGGCCGAGCACGCGCAGTTCGCCCTTGCCTTCGGTGTCGGCGGCGATCTCGTAGTACCCGTCGGCCGGGGCGAACACGTCGAAGACGACCTGCTCGTCGCCGTTCAGCCCGACGCCTTCGCGGTGGCCGTACCGGTACTCGGCGTCGCCTTCGGTGCGGGCGAACACGGCCGGGTAGGTGTGGGTGTCCACTACGGACGGCTTGAGGTCGATCTTGTCGAGTCCGGCCTCGCCGTAGGCGGTCCCGGCCTCGTGGTCGGACTTGGCGAGGGCGATGGCGTTCTCCCCCGCTTCGAGTTCGACTTGGACGGTGACCTGGCCGCGCGAGCCCCATTGCATGGTCGAGGGGTACGTGACCGTGGCGGCGGCGCCGCCGTTGACGGTGAGGAACTGCTCAGTCGGCGAGGCGCCTTCGGGGAGGTTGCGGCCGAAGGTGTTCCCGTAGGTGACGGTGAGGTCGTAGGTCCCAGTCTCGGGTACGTCGACGGTGAACTGGACGCGGCTGTCGGCCCGGTTCAGGGAGCCGACGCTCTTGCCGCCGGAGGCGGGGAAGGCCCACGAGTTGGCGGCGCTGCCCTCGTTGTAGACGGCGCCGCCGGTGATCGCGGCGTCCTCGGCCTCCCAGGTGCCCGACCAGGGCGTCTCGACGGGCTCGGCCCGGCCGGTGCCCGGCGTGAGGGTGATCCAGTAGGCGGACATGGGGTCGAGGTCCCCGAGTCCGATGCTCGCCGCGCCGTTCGCGTCGGGGCGCAGGGCGATCCGGTCGACGGCCCGCGGCGCGGGCGAGGAGCCCTCGTTGCCGGTCCAGGCGATCTCGTGGACGGTGGCGGTGACCTTGCGTCCCAGGGTGAGACCGGTGAAGTCCACGGTGGCCTCGCCGGAGCCGCCGCCGAGGAGGATCTGGGCCTGGTCCTTGGTCTCGTCGTAGGTGGCGATGCCCTGGAGGGTGTCGACGGCGTCGTTCTGCGGCGGGGTGACCAGGGCGGTCTGACCGGTCATCTGCGAGTAGGTCTTGAGGAACCACCAGCCGCCGTTGGGGACGTTGGTCTGCGGGGCATTGCCGGAGAGGCCGCCGGAGGCGGTCCAGTAGGCCATGTCGGCGAGCGCGTCGGTGTCCTCGAACATGGCGGCCCACTGCACCATCTGGCCGGGTGCGCCGAAGTCGCGGTTGTTGCCGTACTCGTTGATGTTGATTCGGCGCGGTTCGAGGCCGAGTTCGGCTTCGAGGGCGCGGTAGTCGTCGTGGTTGCGCTGGTAGTAGCGCAGGGAGTCCGGGGAGAGCTCGTGCCAGGTGATCACGTCCGGCACGGTGCCGGCCGCGGTGGCGTGCTCCATGAAGTCGCGCATGAAGCGGGCGTCGTAGTGGGACTCGTTGGGTCCGGCGATGGGGGTGTCGGGGGCGATCTCGCGCAGGAGCGCGTAGGCGGCGTCCCAGTCGTGGAAGAAGCGGGCGGTGGTGCCCTCGTAGTCGGAGCCGCGGTTGTACCAGATCCAGTTGGGTTCGTTGAAGGGCACGTAGACGAGCCGGTCGGCGTGCGGGGAGGCCTCCATGGCGGGGACCATCGCCTCGACTTCGGCGAGGTAGGCGTCGATGCCGTCGTTCTGGTAGGGCCAGTCGGGGTACCAGTCCTGGAGGTTGACGAAGGCCTCGCCGCCGTCGTGCTCGGCGAGGACTTCGAGGACGTCGTTGGCGTCGCCGTTGGGGTGCTGGGTGCCGCCGGTCGGCTTGGGGGCCATCGAGGACATGCGGAGGGGGTCGAGGAGGTTGTCGCCGGGGACGCCGTTCTCGGAGATGCCGTAGAGGGAGCCGACCGCGCCGTGGTCGGGCGCGCCCGTGAGTTGTCCGAAGTCGACGGTGAGGACGGGGGCGTCCTGGCCTTGCGCGGGCGCGGCGGCGAGGCCGGTGAGGAGGCCGGCCGCGGTGGCGGCGGCGAGGCCTCTGCGCAGGAGTGGTTGCATTGCAGCCCTTTCGGTGGTCGTCATTGACGAGGCGGTCCTGAGGTCTCGCGGACGATGAGTTCCGGGGACCGCCAGGACGGGCGGGGATCGGGTCCGCCTTCGAGCATGGCGCGCAGCCGTTCGAAGGCGCCGCGGCCGACGCCGCGGAAGTCTAGGTCCACTGTGGTGAGCGAAGGGACGTGGTAGGCGGCGAGCGGGTAGTCGTCGAAGCCGATGACGCTGAGGTCGCCGGGGACGGTGCGGCCCGCGCGGTGCGCGGCGTGGAGGACCCCGAACGCGAGGTCGTCGTTGCCGCAGAGGATCGCGGTGACGGCCGGGTCGGCGACGAGCGCGGCCGCGGCCTCGGCCGCCGCGGCCACGGACCAGCCGGACTCCACGGCGGCGGGGGCCGCGATCCCGGCGGCGGCCAGCGCGTCGGACCAGCCGGTGCGGCGGCCAGCCGTGCCGGGGATCGCGAGGTAGTGGACCTGGCGGTGGCCCATGTCGAGCAGGTAGCGGGTGGCGCGGGCGGCGACGGTGCGGTCGTCGAGGGAGATGAGCCAGTCGGCGTCCTGGTCCTCTTGGTGCTCGCCGCAGGTCGCGACGGTCGCTCCCGGTTGGCGCTCGTGGAGGGCGCGCATGGCGCGGACGGTGGTCTCGTCGTGCGCGATGACGATGGCGGCGGCGCCGTCGTGCGGGAGCCGTCCGAGGAGGTCGGCCTCGTCGTAGGCCTGGTCGGGGTCCATCACCGAGACGAGCACGGAGAACCCGGCGTCCCTGGCGGCGTCTTCGATGCCGCGCAGGGTCTCGGCGGTCCCGTACAGGGAGGTGTCGGTAGTGAGGACGGTGACGGATTTGAGCGCGCCGCCGGCGAGGGCGCGGGCCGAGCGGTTGGGCCGGTAGCCCAGCTCGGCGATCGCGTCCTTCACTCTGGCCCGGGTGGCCGCGGCGACCTGCGGGGCGTCGTTGATGACGCGCGAGACGGTCTGGTGCGACACGCCCGCGCGCTTCGCGACGTCGAAGATGCTCACGGGCCGGGGTCCGGCGGCGGCGCTCATGCTCTCGGTGGCCTTTCGGTTGGCGTGCGCTATTCGGCGTTGGCGATCGCGACGACCGCCTCGGCCGCCGCCTGGGCGTCCTTCGTGCCCAGCCAGACCTGATTGAACTCGTCCATCGCGGCGGTGCCGAACGCGGCGTCGTTCATGGAGAGCGGGTAGCCGATGGTGGTGCCTTCGGCGGCGGTCTGGAAGCCGGTGACGTCGATGCCCTCGCCGGCCCAGTAGTCGGCGAAGTCCTGGTTGAGGGAGGAGACGCCGGGCCACACCGAGCCCATGCCGGTCGCGATCGCCTGCGCCTCTTCGGTACCGAGGAACTTGACGAGCTCCCAGGCCTCGTCCGGGTGCTCGGTGCCGGCGTAGATGGCGTTGGAGAGGCCGTTGATGACCGTGCCAGAGCCGACGGGCCCGGAGGGGTTGTCGGCGACCGCCCACGTGCCCGGTTCGAGCCCGTCGCGGTAGAAGCTGAGCATCCAGGAGCCGTCGAGGGTGGTGGCGGCCTGGCCGGGGACGACGTAGTCGCCGGGGACGCCGCCGTTGGGCTGGTTGGTGGATTCGGCGGGGACGGCGACGTGCCACTTGTTGTAGAGGTCGGCGGTGAACTGGATGGCCTCGACGCATTCGGGGGCGTCGATGGCGTAGTCGCCCCAGGGCTCGGTCTGGAGCGAGCAGCCGTTCTGGACCGCGTAGTTCCACCAGTCGGTCTGGCCGGTGTTGGAGGACATGGCGGTGCCGTACTGGACGACGTTCTCGGGGTCGAAGTCGGGGCTGAGGGCGTTGTTGCCGTTCGCGTCGACGGTGAGCTTCCGGAGGAATTCGACGTAGGTGCCGCCGTCGACGGGGTTCCATTCGAGGTCGCCCACGGTGGCGGGGTCGATGCCGGCGGCTTCGAGGGCGTCGAGGCGGTAGACGAGGGCGATGGAGTCCCAGTCCTTGGGGAGGCCGTACTGCTCGTCCTCGAACTGCCAGGAGTTGTAGAGGTTCTCGGGGTAGATCGAGGTGTCGAGGCCGTCGTCCTCGATGTCGTCGGTGATCGGCAGGAGGACGCCGTTGGAGGCGTAGGTGGGGAAGCGGGAGACGTGGTTCCAGAACACGTCGGGGGCCTCTTCGGCGGCGAAGCGGCTGTCGAGCCCGGCCCAGTAGTCCTCCCAGGGGTTCTGCTCGAGCTCGACTTCGATGTCGGGGTGCTCCTCGTTGAAGGCCGCGATCATGGCTTCGAGGGCGGGGCGCTGGTTGTCGTCCCAGAAGGCGTAGCGCAGCGTCACCGGGCCCCCGTCGTCGCCGCCGCAGGCGGCGAGTCCGGCGGGGAGGGCGAGCGCGAGGGCGGCGAGGGCCGCGGGGCGGGTCTTGTTCATGCCGTTTGCCTTTCGTCGTTGAGAGGTCGGTTGCGGAGCCGGTGTCACTTCATGCCGCTGAGGGCGATGGAGCGGACGATGTGCCGCTGGAAGGCCAGGAAGACGGCCACCAGCGGGAGCAGCGCCATCGCGGAGGCGGCCAGGACGAGGTGGTACTCCTGGTTGAACTGGGACTGCATCTGCGCGATGCCGCGCGTGATGACCCGGGTGGACTCCGAGTGGGTGATGATGAGCGGCCACAGGAGGTTGTTCCAGGTGTTCACGAAGCTGATGACGGCGAGGGTGCCGAGGATCGGGCGGGCCATGGGGACCATGACGCGCCACAGGATCGTGAGCGTCCCGGCCCCGTCGATGCGGGCGGCGTGCTCGATCGACTCGGGGATGGTCTTGAAGTACTGGCGCACCAGGAACACGCCGTAGGGCATGAGGAACCCGAACACGAACGGCAGGACGAGGCCGAGGTGGGTGTCGACCAGGCCGAGTTCGCGCACGATGATGAAGGTGGGCACGAGGGTCACGATCTGCGGCACCATGAGCGTCGCGATGTAGGCCCAGAACAGCTGGTCGCGGCCGGGGAAGTCGAGGCGCGCGAACGCGTAGGCGGCGAGGGTGGAGAACACGAGCTGGCCGAGGGTGACCGCCACGGCCACGATGATCGAGTTGACGACGAAGGTGGCGAAGTCGTAGCGGCTCCACACTTCGGCGAAGTTGGTGAGGATCGGGTCCGCCGGGGGCGCCCACGGCTCGGAGGTCAGGATCTCCTGCTTGGACTTGAACGCGGCGTTCATGGTCAGCAGGTAGGGGGCGACCGAGACGAGCGCGCCCGCGACGAGCACGAGGTAGAGCGGGATCTTCTTCATCGGTTCGGCCCCTTAACTGAAGTCGTAGACGGTGCGCTTGCGGAAGAAGGCCGCCTGGGCGAGGGTGATGAGCGCGATGACGGCGAACAGGATCACGGCGAGCATCGACGCGTACCCGGCGTTGCGCTGGGTGAAGGACTCCAGGTAGATCTGGTAGTTCAGGGTCGCGGTGGAGCCAGCGGGGCCGCCCGCGGTCATGACGTGGATGGTGTCGAAGACCTGGAACGAGCCGATGACGCTGGTGATGAGCACGAACATCATCGCCGGGCGCAGCAGCGGCAGGGTGATCGTGAAGAACCGGTGCACCGGCGAGGCGCCGTCCACATCGGCCGCCTCGTAGAGCTGCGCGGGGATCGCCTGCAGCCCGGCGAGGAAGAACAGCATCGTGTAGCCGGTGTACTGCCACACGTTGACCGAGGCGATGACCGGCATGGCCCAGGCCGAGTCGGTCAGCCACGCCGCGCCGTCGATCCCGAACAGGGCGAGGAAGCGGTTGAGCGCGCCGTACGCGGGGTCGAACACCCACCGCCAGATGACGCCGAGCGCCACCGGCATGGCCATCCAGGGCAGCACGTAGAGGACGCGGAAGGTGTTGCGGGCCTTGATCTTCGCGTTGAGCGCGAGCGCGAGCAGGAGCGCGAGCACGGTCTGGACGGGGATGTTGAGCAGGACGTAGTAGAACGTGTTCCCGATCGACCGCAGCGCCCGCTCGTCCCCGGCCAGCTCCCGGTAGTTCTCGAGCCCGATGAACTCGGGGTCGGAGAGCAGGTTCCAGTCGTAGAGGCTCAGGATCGCGACGATCACGATCGGGGCAAGCAGGAAGACGGCGAATCCGGCGATGCTGGGCGCGAGCAGCGCGTAGGCCTCGACGGTCGTGCGCCGCCGCCAGCGCGGTCGACGCGGAGCCGCTTGCTCGGGGCGTGGCTCGGTCCGGGTAAGGGTCTGCATGGGCACCTGGCTTCTCGGTAGGGGTCGAGATGCGAGGAAATGTTAGCGCTCACGGCGTGACCCAGTCAACACAAAAGCTCGATATTTCCATTCCTCAATATGAAGGAACCGGTCGGCGCCCTGTTCAAGGGCGCCGACCGGCTCGCCGTCCCGCTACTCCCCCGCGCCTCGCGGCGCCGAGTCGCCGTTAGCGCTCACTGCACGGCGAAGATCCGCGCGGCCGGCCCCTCCGGGACGCGCAGCACCGGCACGTCCCCGTCGGCGCGGACCGCCCACGCGGGCAGGTCGACCGGGTAGGCCTGCCGCACATGCCGACCGCGCAGCCCCGGCAGGGCGACCTCCGCCGCCGCACCGCGGGACCACACCGCCAGCAGCGACTCGGCGCCCGCGTCGAGCTGCAGCGCGATCACGTCGTCGTCCCAGCCGGGCAGGCCGAGGGGCCACACCGGGTGGGAGCGGGCGAGCGATGAGCGCCAGTCCTTGTGGAGCGCCACGGCTTCGCGCACCAGCGCGAACCGCTCCGGGCCGAGCCCGCCCAGGAACCCCGAGAGGTAGAGCCGGCCCATGACCCCGGCGGTCATCGCGAACGCCGTCTCCTCGAGACTCATGGCGGCGTCCGGGCAGGCCCAGTTCCCGGCCTGCTCGGGCAGGACGCTCGCGGGCGCGGCCGCCGCGATCGGCGCGTAGCGGCGGAAGTCCTGCTGATCGCTCGTGGACTGCAGGTGCGCCACCGAGAGCAGGTGGTAGTCCATGCGCATCGCGCCGGAGCCGCAGTTCTCGAACAGGACCTCGGGGTGCCGCCGCTGGGCGCCGCTCAGCCAGTCCCGGAACGCGCGCGTGTGTCCCAGGAGCCCGGCGCCCGGGCCGTCGCAGTCCACATCGGTGCCGACCCCGGCGTTCACGTTGTAGTCGAGCTTGAAGAACGCGATCCCGAACTCCTCCACGAGCCGGTCGACGGCCTCGTCCAGGTGAGCGCGCGCGGCGGGGTGGCGGAAGTCGAGCTGGTAGTGCCCGGTCTCGAAGACGCGGCGGCCGTGCCGCTGGAAGAACGCCTCCTCGGGCAGCTCCCTGGCGGCTTTCGCGTTGGCGCCCACCGCTTCGGGCTCGAGCCAGATGCCCGGGCGCATCCCCTTGGCGCGGATCGCGTCGAAGACGGCGGCGAGCCCGCCGGTGAAGTGCCCGGGCGCTTCGTGCCAGTCGCCGGCGTCGGTCCACCAGTTGCCGGTGCCGTACCAGCCGGCGTCCACGCAGTAGTACTCCGCGCCCGCCTCGGCGGCGGCCTCGATGAGCGGGAGCTCCTTCTCGGTGGAGGGACCGGCCATGAGGGTGTTCATGAAGTCGTTGTAGACCAGGGGAAGCCGGGCGTCGACCGGGCGGACCTCGCGGATCGCGCGCCGGTAGTCCGACAGGGCCGCGAAGGCCGCGTCGCGCCCGCCGTCGGCGACGCAGCACCCGGCGGGCACCGTCGTGAACGCCTCGCCGGGCGCGAGCCGCCGCGTGAACTGGTGGTGCAGGTCGGTCGGGCCGTAGACGCCGACGGTGACCGTGCCCTCGTGCTGGCCCGCCTCCCAGTGCCAGCCCGCGCTGGTCTCGACCTGCCAGGCCAGCGACGGCCCGCCCTCGGTCAGGAGCACGCCGGTGGGCAGGAACTCGCCGCTCGAGAACGAACCGTGGCTGGTCCTCGCCACGTTCCCGCGGTTGCGGCGGTGGTGGAACGCGGGGTTGACGTCCGGCAGCAGCTCGGTGAGCGGGCGCTGGTGCCAGCGCCCCTCGGCGAGCCATTCGCTCTCGCCCCAGAGGAGGTCGTGCGCGCCTTCGGGGACGGCGACGAGCGCCGAGCTCACCGCCAGGAGCACGAGCTCGTCGTCCGATCCGTTGCGGACGGTCTGGCGGATCTGGAGCCCCGGCCCGGCGGCGCGGAAGACGCTGGTCACTTCGAGGCCGAGTTCGGGGTCGCGCTGGTGGACGCGCAGTTCGTCGCTGTCGGCTTCGTGGCCGGTGTAGCGCAGCCGGAGTCCGGCGCCCCAGAGCAGGAGGCTCTGGTTGTGGCGGGCGCGGTGCTCGCCGGCGGTGCTGAGGTCCACGATCGGCGAGGGCGCGACGACCGAAGGGGCGCCGGGGCCGGCGGCCCAGTGGACGAGGCGGACGGGCCGCTCGTCCGCGCCGGTGTCGAATCGCAGGTGCAGGCCGGGACGGGTCCATTCGATGGCCGTTCCGGCGGGCGGGGGTGCGGTCGCGGTCATGTGCTCGCTCCAGTTCGGATCGTCGGAGGGAAGGTCGCGCCCGGGGAAGGCACGCGTTTTCAGGAAAACGATATCGGAGTCTTGATTCCAGTTCTGTACGCCGTTAGCATCGATCGAAGGATAACGATATCCCGCTTTCTCGGCGCGCCTCGACCCCTGTCCCCCGGCGCGCCGGACTACGGAAGGAACCCTGCGATGAAGCAGACCAGACCCCGAGGACGGCCCTGGCCGACCGCCGCGGCCGCCGCACTGGCGCTCGCGGCCGGCATGGTGGTGGCGGCCTCGCCCGCCCCGGCCGCCGAGCCCTCCGGACTCATCACCGATCATGTGGTCGCCGTCAACGAGACGGTGAGCGACGCCGGGTTCGTCCACCCCGGCATCGGCCTCTCCGCCGACGACCTGCGGACGACCCAGGAGATGGTGCGCTCCGGCCAGGAGCCGTGGGCGTCGTACTTCGACGCCATGACCAAGACCGGCTTCGCCTCCACGACCTGGCGGGCCTCGAACGCCCTGTCCGCGGCCGAGCCCGACAAGGCCCGCACCCGGATCTTCGACAACGCCGGGATGCGCGGGCGCGAGACCAACGACTCCTTCGGCGCGCTCACCCAGTCCCTCATGTGGGTCAACACCGGGAACGAGGTCTACCGCAAGAACGCGATCCAGGCGCTGCGGGTCTGGGCCGACATGGACCCCGACGGCTACACGTACTTCCCCGACGCGCACATCCACACCGGACACCCGCTCTACCAGTTCCTCATGGCCGCCGAGATCATCCGCGCCACCGAACCGGCGGACGACGACACCCCAGGGCAGCACGACGGCTACAACGTGGTGTGGAGCGCCGAGGACGACGAGCGGCTGCTGGGCAACTTCGCCAACCCCGTCCTCGAAGAGTTCCTGGCCCTGAACACGCACTGGATGAACCAGCACAACTTCGGCCTCTTCGGACGGATCGCGACCGCGATCTACTCGGACGACGCGGCCGGCTACGCCAAGGGCGTCGAGTGGTACACCGTCAACGAGGGCGACACGGCCTACGACAACGGCTCGATGGCCGCGCAGATGCCGCTCATCGAGGCGGACGACCCGATCAACCCGTACGGGTACGACTTCGTGCAGGTCCGCGAGATGGGCCGCGACCAGGCCCACGGCGAGTGCAACATCGACAACTTCGCCGGGCTCGCGCGAATGCTCGAACTGCAGGGCACCAAGGTCGACCCGGTCGACGGCACCGTGTCGACCGCCGAGGACGCGGTCTCCGCCTACGACTTCCTGGACCAGCGGCTCCTCCAAGGCGCCGAGCAGTTCTACAAGTACATGCAGGGCGGCTGGATGCCGTGGGTCGACGAGCGCGGCGAGGACTGGTTCGGCACCGTCTCGCAGGCCTACCGCGGCCGCATCTTCAACACGATCTCGGTGGCGGAGCTGTACTACGAGTACAAGATCGAGCGCGGCGTCGACGTGGAGGCGGAGGCGCCGTGGCTGGCTCGCCTCGCGTCCCGCATGGACGGCCCGATCTTCACCCGCGGCGCCTCGACCACGGCGAACTTCTGGGGTCCCGGCGACAAGAACCCCGAGTACTGGGTCGCCTTCCCCGAGGAGCTGGCCGGGACCGAGCCGGAGCCGCCGCGAGAGGACCCCGCCTGGCGGTTCGAGAAGGCCGGGCTCATGCTCGACGACCGCACCGAGCTCGTCACCGAGGACGGCGTGACGTTCGCGCGCGCGAGCCTCACCGACGAGGGCACCACGACGGCCATGTCCCGCTTGGAGTTCGCGCAGGGCGCCGTGTTCGGCCTGAAGTACCGCAGCGACGGGCCGGCGCACTTGGAAGTGCTCCGCAACCCCGAGCCGTCGGGGCTCAATCCCCATGAGGCGCCCAAGAGCACCCTGGCGGTGCAGGACCTCCCCGACACCGGCGGCGAGTGGCGGTACTTCGCCTACCCGATGACCGGCAACCCGATCAACTACTTCCGGCTCACCGGCGCCGACGGCACCACAGTGGACATGGAAAAGGTGGTCACCACCGGCGCGAAGGACCTGACGCCGCCGCAGTTCCCGCAGGCCGACGGCACCCTCTACCTCGCCGCGAACATGGAGCGGACGATCGACGTCAAGGCCGTCGACACCGGCGGGGGCGTGACCTACACGGCCGAGGGCCTGCCCGAGGACGCGTCCTTCGACACCGCGACCGGGGACCTCGTCTGGACCCCCGGCGACGCCGACCGGGGCCGGCACGAGGTGCGGATCTTCGCCGACGACGGCCAGACCGTCGCGAGCCGGACCTTCGAACTCGTCGTCGCGGCCAACCGCCCCAAGACGATCGACGCCCTCCTGGCCGACGTCTACGATCCCGACGCGGTCTACGAGACCGCCAGCGCGGCCCGCTTCGACGCCGCCCTGGACGAGGCCAAGGAGGCCTCCGAATCGGGCACTGACGAGGCGTTCCTGACCGCGCTCGACGCGCTGCGCGACACGGTCGACGGCATGCGGCTGCTGAACCCGCGCCTCGCGGACGGCGGGCTGGACATCTCCGGCGGCATGGTCACTCCGCACGACGCCACGCCCGTCCAGGTGGACAGGATCGTCGGCCCCGACCACACCGGCAACATCCTGCACACCTCGTTCGTGCTCGATTTCGGGACCCGGTTCCGGGTCGCGGCCGAGGAGTTCTGGTTCCAGGGGCCGTACGCGTTCGCGATGCGCTCGGCCGGAACGAACGTGTACGGATCGAACGACGGGATCGAGTGGGACCTGCTCTCGGAGCGGCCCACCGCGGAGGTCAACAGCTGGGAGCACATCCCGGTCGTCGAGGAGCACCGCGGGGAGCAGTACCGGTTCCTCAAGCTGCAGGTCGACGAGCCCGCGCTGCCGAACGACCCGGCGTACCCGGGCATCTGGATCGTCGACGAGTTCCACATCATGGGCGAGCGCACCGAACTGCCCGGCGCGATCGACACTGCGTCCTTCACCTCGCCTGGCGCGCTGCGGGAGCGGGTGACGGCCGGTGACACCGCCGAGCTCGCCTTCAAGAGCGACGAGCCGATCGGCGATGTGGCGGTCGAGATCGGCGGCCACCAGGTCGAAGCGGTCAGCGAGGACGGGCTTTCGTGGAGGGCGAGCCTGGAGCTCGGCGAGGACACCCCCGTGGGCGACGTCCCGTTCAGCATCGACTACAGCATCGGCGGCGAGGCGGCGCCGAGCGTGCTCGGTACGACCGACTTCAGCCGCGTGTACTTCTCCGATGATCGCAATCTGGTGGACCCGGCGACGTTCGCCGAGGTCGTGGACGACAGCGGCGCACCCGACGCCACCCGGGAGGCGCAGGCCGCGCTCATGCTCGACGGCAAGGTGAACTCCATCGGCGCGCTGAGCGGGACCACCGGCGAGTACCACGTGACCTGGGACTTCGGGGAGGGGCGCGGGCTCGAGCTCGACCGCGTCGACTTCCTGATCAACCAGGACACCAGGTTCCCGGGCCTCATCGACACCATGGTCTTCCAGGGCTCCAACGACCTCGAGCACTGGACGACCCTGACGGGACCGGCGTTCCGCGGCTACGACTGGCAGAACCTGGAGTCCGGAGACGAGACTCCGTACCGGTACCTGCGGCTGCGCAACCGGTACGCCGTCTCGGTCTCGGAGTTCAGGCTCTTCGGCGATGTCGGGGGCGACCTCGACACCGTGCTCGAGCAGGCCGACGCCGTCGACCTGGAGGCGTACACGCGCGGTTCGCGGCTCCTCTTCCCGCGCGAAGTGGCCGCGGTCCGCGAGGCCCGAGAGGAACCGGGCGCCGATGAGGAGGCGCTCGCGCGGCGGCTCATCGACGCGTGGGAGCTCCTGGACCCCTTGGTGACCGAGGCGCCGGCCGCGTTCGACCGGAGCTGGGTCACCGCGAGCACCGTGAGTTGGGACGGCACGCTCAACGCGGCCGACAACGGCTGGCGCATGTTCGACGGGGACCCCGGCACCTGGACCGACACCACCACGAAGTCGTGCACGAACACCGTGCTCCCGACCGACGGGACCGAGTTCGAGGTGGTCGGGATCAGGTACTTCCCCAAGGACGCTTCGGTGAACCGCGCGACCAACATGTCCATCGACGGTTCGAACGACGGCGGCGCGAACTGGACCGCGTTCGCGAACACCGGAACCCCGGTGCGCGGCTGGAACACGGTCGCCTTGGCGGAGCCCGTGAGCTATGGGGCGCTGCGCATCAGCGGCGGCAACGGCTACTGCAACGTGGCTGAGCTCGAGTTCCTGGTCAAGGTCGTCGACAAGACGGCGCTCGACGTCCTCTTGGGCGACGCGGCGGCGCTGAACGAGGCCGATTGGACGGCGGACTCGTGGGCGGCGCTGGTCGCCGCGCGCGACGCCGCCCAGGCCGCGAAGGACGGGAAGGGCGCCTCGCAGCAGGAGGTGGACACCGCGGCCACCGGTCTCGCCGACGCGATCGCCGGTTTGATCAAGGCGTAGACCCCCAGCGGACAAGGCCGCCGGGCCGGAGCAGCTGCTCCGGCCCGGCGGTTCTCGTTGTGGTGGGGGATGAACGGTGCCTAGGAGGCCGTGCCGGTCACGGTCGTGCCGGTCCGGGTGACCGTGTAGACAATGGTCTCCCCGCCCCACCAGTGGAAGGTGAGGGTGGCGGGCTCGCCCTCCTTGAGGCTTTCGAGGAACGCGGTGTTGAGGATGATCGTGCCCGCTTCGTAGTCGTAGATGAAGCTGTGCCCGAACTCCTGGTACGGGGTCCAGGAGGCGGGGCCGGCGTTGGTGCCGTCGGCGTACTTGGCCTCCATGGTGGCGAGGTTGTCGCCCTTGAACTCCGTCGGGATATTGAACGCGGCGGTCGTCGTCCCGGTCGCGTCCGAGAGCACGGGCCGGTCGTTGGTCTTGATGTAGATCCGCCAGGGCGTTCCGGCCGAGAAGCGGGCCTCGACGATCGCGTTGACCCCGTACTCGCGGTCGCCCGCGAGGCGGGTGAGCGCGGCGGCGGTGAAGGTGAGCGTGTCGCCCGAGACCGTGTAGTCGGCGCCCTCCTTCAGCTTCTTGTCCTCGTGCCACAGGCCTTCGAACTCGAGGCCGTTGCGGTTCAGCGTCAGCGACTCGTCATTGATGATGCCGGCCTTCTCGAGGTAGATCCGGTCGAACGAGGTGGTCCCCGAACGCGACGTGACCTCCGTCCGAAGGTGCTCGGCGACGTACGGGTCGCGCCACTCGAGGGTCTCGCGGTTGAGGAACTGGCCGGCGTCCCACAGCATCGTCGTCAGTTCGTTCTCGCGGGCCTGGAACTGCAGGTCCTCGAAGAACTTCAGCATCTCCCCCTGTTCGATCCGCTCAGGCGCCCAGTGGGAGTAGTTGAAGACCGCCCACTCGCCGACGATCACCGGGATGCCGTTCGCCACCAGGGTGTCGTGCGCCCGCTGGAAGTAGCCGGCGAGGTCCTGCTGGACCTGCTCGTTGTAGGTGGTGAAACCGGCGATGTTCACCGTGAACGGCCAGAACCCGTAGTAGTGGATCGTCGCGGCGACCATGTCGTCGTCGAGGCCCTCGATCATGGTCTTCAGCGGGTCCAGGCGCGGCTGCTCGGCGTTGGTGTTCAGCGTCGGCAGGACCAGGAGCCGGTCGGCGTTGCCGCCGCCCGAGGCCCGGACGACGTCGTAGAAGGCGCGGTTGAGCTCTTCGTTGTAGGGCTCGCCCGCATCGCCTTCCTTGCCCACGAACTGAGGTTCGTTGTTGCTCTCGAAGGAGAGCTCGGCCGGGTAGTCCTTGAACCGCTCCGCGATCTGGGCCCACATGGACTCGAACTTGGCCATCACGTTGTCGTGGTCGTTCGGCAGCTCGTCGAGCCACATCCACGAGTCGTGGTGGAGGTTCAGCATCACCTGGAGGTCGTTCTCCAAGGCCCAGTCCACGACCTGCGCGACGCGCTCCATGCGCTCCGGTGCGATCGTGTAATCCGGGGCCGGGCCGGTGAACTCGTCCCAGGTCACGGGGAGCCGGATCGAGTTGTAGCCTTCAGCCCTGACGGTCTGGAGGAGCTCCTCGGTGATCAACGGGTTGCCCCAGTTCGTCTCGCCGCCGAGGGCGTCGAGGGTGTTGCCGATGTTCCAGCCCGGCTGCATGGCCGCGACCTGCTCCTCGGCGTTGTCCCAGGTCGGCTGCTCGCCGACGGTCCCGTCGCAGAGGCGGCCGTTGAGGCGGAACTCGGCGGGGGCGGTGTTGGCGCCGGTCCAGGAACCGGTGAACCCGAACGAGGTCGAGCCGCCGGTCGCAAGCTTCGCGTTGTGGCCCAGGGCCTCGACCTTGGCCGCGTCGGCCTTGCTCTCGTCCTTGGCGCTCCACAGTTTCGTGACGCGCTGGCCGTCGGGCCACTCCCATTCGAGGGCCCAGCCGTCGATGGGGTCGCCGAGGTTGGTGACCTCGACGTTGGCGTTGAATCCGCCGGACCACTGGCCGGTGACCTTGTAGTCGACCTCGCAGCCTTGGGCCGCTTGGGCCCCTACGGCGGTGAACAGTCCGGCGGTGAGCGCGGCGACGGTGGCGGCGGCGAGCACGCCGATCCGCAGCCTCCGGCGGCGCACAGGGGTTGGTGTCATCTCAAGACTCCTGTCAGGAGAGTGGGATTCCTTGAAGGGTTCGGAGTTCGGGGATCGGGGACCGCCGGGCCGGAGCGGTGCGCTCCGGCCCGGCGGCCGCGCTGGTGTCCTTGCGCGATGGTTACGAGGCCGTTCCGGTCACGGTCGTGCCGTTCTTGACGACGGTGTAGTCGACCGACTCGCCGCCCCAGAAGTGGTACGTGATCGTGACGGGCTCGCCGTCCCTGATCGCGTTCACGAACGAGGTCGGAACGGTGATCGTGCCGCCGTTGTAGTTCGGCAGCCAGCTCACGTTGGACTCCTGGAACGGGGTCCAGGAGGCGGGTCCGGCGTTGGAGCCGTCCGCGTAGTGGGCCTCCATCTGCTCGATGCGGTCGCCCTTGAACTGCGTCGGGATGACGAGCGAGTTCGTCCCGGTCGCGTCCGAGAGCACGGCCTGGTCGAAGGTGATGATGTTGATGCGCCACGGGACGCCCGCGGAGAAGCGGGCCTCGATGGTGGCGTTGGTGCCGTAGGCCCGGTCGCCCGCGAGGCGGGTGAGGGTGGCGGCCTTGAAGGTCAGCGTGTCACCCGAGCGCGTGTAGTCGGTGCCCTCGACGAGCTGCGTGTTCCCGTGCCACAGGCCCTCGAACTCGAGGCCGTTGAGGTCGAGCGTCTGCGACACGTCGCCGATGGTGCCGGCCTTCTCGAGGTAGATCCGGTCGAACGAGGTCGCACCCGAGCGGGTCGTCCAGCTGGAGGAGATCCGGTCTTGGAGGTACTGGTCGTGCCACTGCAGGGTGTTGCGGTTGAGGAACTGGATCGCGTCCCAGATCATCGTCGTGAAGTGGTACTGACGGGCCTGGAACTGCAGGTCCTCGAAGAACTTCAGCATCTCCCCGTACTCGACCACCTCGGGACCGGTCACGCCGTAGTTCAGGATCGCCCACTCGCCCACGATGACCGGGATGCCGTTCGCCACGAAGGTGTCGTGCGTCCGCTGGAAGGCGCCCGCCAGGTCCGCCTGGGACACTTCCTCGTAGGTCGGGTACCCGGCGACGTTCACCGAGAACGGCCAGAACCCGTAGTAGTGGATCGTCGCGGCGACCATGTCGTCGTTCAAGCTGTCGATCATGGCCTTGACCGGGTCGAGGCGCTCCTGCGCGGCGTTGGTGTTGAGCGTCGGGATGACCAGGAGACGGTCGGCGTTGCCGCCGCCGGTGCCGCGGACGATGTCGTAGAACGCTCGGTTGAGCTCCTCGTTGTACGGGTCGCCCAAGTCGTTCTCGGCACCCACGAACTGCGGTTCGTTGTTGCTCTCGAACGACAGCCCCTCCGGGTAGTCCTTGAAGCGCGTCGCGATCTGCGTCCACATCGCCTCGAACTTGGCCATCACGTTGTCGTGGTCGTTCGGCAGCTCGTCGAGCCACATCCACGAGTCGTGGTGAAGGTTGATCATGATCTGGAGGTCGTTCTCCAGAGCCCAGTCCACGACCTGCGCGACGCGCTCCATGCGCTCGGGCGCGATCGTGTAGTCCGGACCCGGCCCGGTGAACTCGTCCCAGGTGACGGGCAGGCGGATCGAGTTGTAGCCCTCGGCCTTGTAGGTCTGGAGCAGTTCCTCGGTGATCATCGGGTTGCCCCAGGCGGTCTCGCCGCCCAGCGCGTCGAGCGTGTTGCCGATGTTCGTGCTCGGCTCCATGTCCGCGACCTGGTCCATGGCGTTGTCCCACTCCTGCGGGCCGCCGGTGGGCGTCTCAGTGGGCTCGCCGGTGGTGCCGTCGCAGAGGCGGCCGTTGAGGCGGAACTCGGTCGGGTCGGTGTTCTCACCCGACCAGGAGCCGGTGAAGCCGAACGAGGTCGTGGCGCCGGTGGCGATCTTCTTGTTGTAGCCCAGGCTCTCAGCCTTGGCGGTGTCGCCCGCGCCGGTGTGCTTCGCGTTCCAGATGCTGGTGACGCGCTGGCCGTCGGGCCAGGTCCACTCGAGGCTCCAGCCGTCGACCGGCTCACCGAGGTTGGTGACCTGCACGTCGGCGATGAAACCGCCCGGCCACTCGCTGGTGACGTCGTAGGCGACCTGGCAGCCTTGGGCCGCTTGGGCGCTCACCGCGCCGAGAAGACCCGCGGACAGTGCGGTGACGGCGGCACCGGCGATCACGCCGAGGCGCAATCGCCGTCTGTGGACAGTGCTTGGACTCATCGAGACTCCTTGCAGGGGAATGGGTTCAGGAAAGTGTCTGGGGATGCATCGAGGAATGTAGATCTCTGCTCGACCGTTGAACGGTAAAGCTTGTCCGGTGAGTTTGTCAACATGCGAAACCAAGTAAGCGGTCTCCAAGGCATTTTGCATGCCGATGAAACCGACATTGAGGACAAAACTTGAAGCGCTCGCCATCGCGCTGGCGGCCAAGGCTTACCGTCCGTCGCGACGCTCCCGTTAGTTGGTTTCTCGTCGTGACAAACGGTCGGTGTAGGCCCGCGAAAGCCCCGCCGTGCGAGGTGGACGCACGGCGGGGCTCAAGGTTCAGAGGTTCAGAGATTCAGAACGTCCACTGCTGGCTGGCGCCGGTGCCGCATGTGAACTGCTGGAGGCGGACGCCGTTCGCGGTGCCGGCGTTGACGAGGTCGAGGCACTTGCCGGAGTGGCGGGCCACGAGCTGGACGTTGCCGCCGCCCGCGTCGCGGCGCTGCCACTGCTGGTTCGCGCCGCTGCCGCAGGTCCACAGGATCGCCCTGGCCCCGTCGGCCGTCGAGGCGCCCGAGATGTCGAGGCACTTGCCCGAAGCGGCGGAGACGATCTGCACATAGCCGCCGCCGGCGTCGCGCAGGGTCCACTGCTGGTTGGCACCGCCGTGGCAGTCGTACTGGATGATCTCGGCCCCGTCGGCGGTCGAGCCGCCGACGACGTCGACGCACCTGCCGGACAGGCGGTTCACGATGTCGGTGGTCTGGCCGCCGCCGATCGTGTCGCCCCAGGCGTGGCGGATGCGGTCGGCGCCGGACGCGTTGCGGATGGTCAGGTCGATGGCGGTGCCGCTGCCGCTCGCGGCGAACATCGAGTACCAGTCGTACCCGATCGAGCCGGTCTTGCCGCCGAGGCCGGGCCAGTAGGTCGAGCCCATGCGCTGCTCGCGGGCGACGTCGGTGACCGCGCGGAGGTAGCGCACGAAGTTGTCGGTGCTGGCGGCGTTGGCATAGTTGCGGCCGTCGTTCATGGGCGAGCCGAACTCGGTGAGGACCGCTCGCGGGCCGCACGAGCCCAGCTGGTCGCGGACGCTCTGCACCCACCCGGCGTAGTCCTTGGTGCCGTAGAAGAACGCGTAGTGGTGGAAGGAGATGAGCGTGCCGTTGAGGCGGGGGTCGGCGCAGATGGGCTTGGCGTCCTGGCTGAAGCCGGTGCCGCCGATGAGAATGCGGTCCTTGGGAATGGAGGGCCGGGCGCTGATCCACGAGGCCGCGAGGTTCCGCCAATCGGTCGAGCTGTAGCCGTGCGGCTCGTTCATCGGCTCGAAGTACACCAGGGAGTTGGACCCGTATTGGGAGGTCACGGTGTTCCACATGGTGTTGAAGGCGTTCATGTTGGTGATGCGCCCGCCCGAGGCCGCGCCGTCCTCCCAGTAGGCGAGGATGACCTTGAAGCCGCGGGCGGTGGCGGCGTCGATGGTGCCGCGGTAGGCGTTCCACCAGGTGGTGCCGACGGTGTGCGTGTTGACGGGGAGCCGGACGGTGTTGGCGCCCATGGTCGCGGCCATGTCGGCGTAGATGGCGTCGGCCTTGGCGCGCACGGTGTCGTAGCTGTCGGACTGGCTCAGCCGGTCCAGGACGAGGGGGCCTTCGACGAAGTTGTCCCCCAGCACGGCCCAGTTGAAGCCGCGGAACTGGCTGGTGTCGGCCGCCGCGGGCGACGCCCCGGTGAGGACGGCGACCGGCACGAGCACCAGTGTGGACAAGAGGGCGAGGAGGAGGCCGCGAAGGGAAGGCCGCGGCGGGGACGAGGTTGACGCGTTCATGGGAGGGCCGTTTCTCGTGCGACGGTGCACGTGTCAGCGGAACGGAGGGCATGAGGTCACATGTGTGACGTCATATCAGTCCGAATTATGGCATCGCTCCCAGAGCGCGTCAACCATCGATATTCATCAATTCATATGGTTCAGCCGCCGGTCGCGATCTCGAGGACGAGCGCTTCGCCGGGCGCCAGCAGCGGGAGCTGCACGCCCACGTCGGCGAGGACCGAGCCGGGCAGGCGCAGCGCCCCTTGGAAGAGCCACGGCGGCGGGACCTCGTCGAGCCCGCGCGGCGCCTGCAGCTCGGGCACGGGCGCGACCCGGTACCGCGCTTCAGGGTCGAGGCCGGGGACGCGGAGCGAGGTGGCGAGGGCGCGGTTCCCGGTGGCGTGCCGGGCGACGCGCACGACCGCGCGGGTGCGGTCCTCGCTCAGGACCGCGGTCGCGGTCGTCCCGTCGTCGCCGGTGTCGAAGTGGCTGACGGTGCCGGTGTGGAGGAGCCCGCGGAGGCGGCGGTAGCAGGCGATCGCTCGGCGCAGCCGGTCGAGTTCCTCAGGCGTGCACGAGGTGATGTCCCATTCGATCCCGAAGGAGCCGAAGAGCGCGGTCGCGATCCGGAAGTCGAGGCCCGAGGCGCGGTGGGTGGTGTGGGCGGTGGGCGGGCCGATGTGGGAGCCGATGAGCTCGAGCGGCAGCAGCAGCTCCGTCCACCGCTGGATGGCAAGGCGCTCAAGGGGGTCGTTGGTGTCCGAGGCCCACACCCGGTCGGTGCGGTCGAGGACGCCGAGGTCGACGCGGGCGCCGCCGGAGGCGCACGACTCGATCTCCAGCTTCGGATGCAGTGCCCGGAGCCGGTCGAGCAGCCGGTAGACCGCCGCGGTGTGCTTGTGGACGTTCGCGCGGCCGTCGTGGACGGCTTCGATGAGGTCGCGGTTCTGGTCCCACTTGATGTAGTCGAGCCCGTATTCGCTCACGAGCGCGGAGATCGACTTCAGCAGGTGCTCGAACGCCTCGGGACGGGTGAGGTCGAGCGCGTACTGGCCGCGCCACGCCCGCGTCGACGGGGGCTGGAGCAGCCACTCGGGGTGCTCGCGGACGAGGTCGGAGTCGGGGTTGACCATCTCGGGCTCGAACCACAGACCGAACTGCATGCCGAGGGAGCGCACGGTGCGCACGATCGGGTGCAGCCCTTCGGGCCAGACGCCCGGGTCGACCGTCCAGTCGCCGAGCCCGGCGGAGTCGTCGCGCCTGCCCAGGAACCAGCCGTCGTCGAGCACGAACCGCTCGACGCCGATCTCGGCGGCTGTGCGCGCCAGCGCCTCCAGGCGTTCGAGGTCGTGCTTGAAGTAGACCGCCTCCCAGGTGTTGAGCACCACGGGACGGGGCTCGCGCGGGTGCGAGGGCCGGGAGCGGAGGGAGCGGTGGACCCGCTCGCCGAGGCCGTCGAGTCCCTTGTCGCTCCAGACGAACACGGCGTCGGGGGTGCGGAAGGACTCGCCCGGGGCGAGTTCGATCTCGCCGGGGCGCAGCAGCGGCCCGGCGCCGAGGAGGGTGCGGGCCTCGGGGAGGGCGTCGTGGCGGTAGACGGCGTCGCCGCTCCAGGCGAGGTGCACGGCCCAGACTTCGCCTGCGGCGCTGTCGAATCCGGGGGTGCCGAGGACGAGTGCGAAAGGCGAGTCGTGGCCGGTGCGGCCGCGGCGGGTCTCGCGGACGCGGCTGCCCTGGGCGAGAGGGCCGCGCTGGGGGGCGCGTTCGCGGGTCCAGCGGCCGGTGAAGTCGAGGGCGTCGGCGGCCCGGTCGTCGACGGGCATCACCGCTTCGAAGGCGGCCAGGGACAGCGCCTCTTCGGCGGTGTTGACGATCTCGTGGGCGATGCGCAGGACGCCGGCGTCGTCGAGGCGCAGTTCGCTGCGCAGGAGAAGGCCGGGGGCCTCGGCCCGGACGTGGAGGGTGCCGGTGTCGACGTCGGTCTCGAAGCCGGCGTCGGCGACGGTCCACCGCACATGCTGGATGCGGCCGGCGCGGTGGGCGGCCAGCCCGGGGCGGCCCTCCCAGCCGTCGGGCTCTCCGGGGACGAGGGTGAGGGGCCAGGGGGCGTCGAGCGCGCTGGGCGAGACGGAGCGGGTGCGGGCGCGGCGCATCTGCTCGAAGTCGCTGTGGCCGAGGTCGCCGAGGTCGCGGCCCCAGTGCAGCACTTCGGGAAGGCCCTGCTCGGGCAGGTGCACGACCACGGAGACGCCACCGCCCCAGAGCATCCGGGTCTTCCCGCCTTCGTCGGGGCCGAGGCCCGTGTCGGCGTCGGGCGCCGGGACGATCTGCCGGAGGTGGGGGGCCTCGGCGACGGCTGGCGGTTCGGTCATGCGGACTCCTCGGTGGACGGGTGCGGGGCCGTCCAAGTATCGGCAAGCCAGAGGAGTTTGTCAATTGTTGAAACTAAGTTTGGGAGCATGGATTAGAACCGGAGGTAGTCCCGGATGGCGAGCACGGCCCCGGCCCTGGCCCATTCGTCGAACTCGAACGGCTGGATGTCCAGGGCGATCGGGGCCCCGTCGGGGTGCCGGTTGGCCGCTATCGCGGCGTCGAGCTCCTCGCGGGCGAGCTCGGTGACCGCGATGCCGTCGCCGGTGATGACGATCTTCTCGGGGTCCATGGTGTTCGCCAGGGTCGCGGCGAGGACGCCGAGGGCGTGCCCGGCGTCGCGGAACGCCTGCCGGGCGGCGGGGTCGCCGTTGCGGGCGAGCTGGAGGACGCTGGCGTAGTCCAGGCCCGGGGTGCGCAGAGCGCCGACGATCGCCGCGTTCGCGAGGTACGAGGCGAGGCAGCCGCGGTGCCCGCGGTCGCAGCGCGGCCCGGTCGGCTCGACCGGCAGGTGCTCGAGGTTCCCGGCCTTGCCGTTGGCGCCCGTCACGACCTTCCCGTCGACCACGATGCCGACGCCGACGCCGGTGCCGACGGTGATGAGCACCATCGACTCGTATCCGGCGCCGACGCCGAACCAGTGCTCGGCAGCGGTCAGGGCGCGCGTGTCGTTCTCGGCGGTGGCGGGCAGCCCCACCCGCGCGCTGACGAGTTCGGCCAGCGGCACCTCGCGCCAGCCGAGGAAGGGCGACTCCAGCAGGATCTGCTGCCCGCCCTTCGACACCACGTCCCCGGCGAGGCCGATCCCGACCGCCTCGATGCCGGCATGCTCGGCGGACAGGCGCTCGTAGACGCCGCCGATCTGCTCGACGGTGTCCTCCACCGACTGCGAGACGAGCGGTTCGTCGTAGGCGGCCAGGGCCTCCGCGGCGAGGTCGGTGACGACGGCGAAGAGCCGGTCGCTGGTGAGCTTGACACCGAGGAAGCGCCGGCCCTCGGGGCGGATGCGCAGGACTTCACTGGGCCGGCCGGTGGCCCCGCGCAGCTCGAGGGGACCGTCGGCGATCAGGCCCTGCTCGATGAGCGTGCGCGTGACCCGGGTGAGGCTCGCGCGCGACATGCCGAGCTCCCGGGCTATCTCCGCGCGGGACTTCGGTCCGTGGATCAGCAGCTCACGCAGGGTGCTGCGCTCCAGGCCGCTGAGCGGGGCCGCGGTCGCGGGCCGGTTCTGCTCCATTGCGTCTCCTAGGTTTGTTCACTGACAACGGTATCCAAGTCGTATTCATCAGATCTATGCCCCCGAATGTCTGCTTCCCGGCAGTTTGCCGCCCGACCGTGCGCAACAACTTCGTTTCATTAGTTGACAAACTCGAGCGCGTCTGCGTACCGTACATCGCACCAGGTCAGGCATACACATACCTCTATACGCCCGACCTGCGTCGACTCCCTATCCCTTCGCGACAACGAGGTTCAGCGACATGACCAATCCCTCAGACCGGGCGCCCTTCAAGCGCCGTTCCCTGTTCAAGGCCGCGGGGCTCGGGGCCGCGGGGGCCGCGGGCCTCCCGGTCATCGCCGCCTGCTCCGACATCAAGTCCAACAGCGGCTCCACCCAGGACAGCAAAGGCTTCGACTTCCTGCCCACCCACGAGGACTGGCCGCTCCCGGTCCAGCCCGACCTGGTCGGCGAGCCGCCGCACCACCCGTCCGCGTTCACCTCGTACCCCACGCCGGTCCAGGCCATCACCGACCTGCCTTCCGGCAAGGGCACCTACGAGATCACCATCCCGTGCTGGGGCACCCCGCCCGCGCAGGACGACCCCTACTTCGCGAAGTGCGCCGAGGCCTGGGGCGGCACCACGGTCAAGATCCGCCAGGGCGACGGCATGACCTACGGCGACACGGCCGTCCAGTGGGTCAAGGCCAACGAGTACGGCGACGGCATCCAGCTGTTCAACTACATGACCGGGTCCTTCGCCAACTTCCAGGAAACGGTCGTCAACTCCTTCTACGACCTCACCGAGATCGTGCAGGGCGACATCGCCGAGCGCTGGCCGCTCCTCGCCGCCCTCCCGACCGACTCGTGGGGGCAGGCCGTGTGGTCCAAGGACCCGAGCGACCCCGAGACCGCGGGCATTTACGCCATCCCGATGACCTACAGCGGCGGTCAGGGCAACGGCATCCTCGCCCGCACCGACCTCCTGGAGGCCGAGGGCCTGGCGATGCCGACCACGGTCGAAGAGCTCCTCGAGGTCTCCCGCGCCTGGACCACCGACTCGAGGTGGGCCTTCGTGGGCCTCGACTGGTTCATCGGCCAGTGGTTCGGCTTGGGCGGCGTCGACGGCTGGAACTGGGACCCCGACCAGAAGAAGATGATCAACAACATCGAGAAGCCCGAGTTCACCGAACTCATGGAGTTCCGCCGCACGCTCTGGGACGAAGGGCTCATCCACCCCGACGCTCCGACCGGGACCCTCGACGCCGCCGCGATGCAGGAGGCCGGGCAGGTCATGTTCACTCAGGACAACCTGGTCCGCTGGAACGACTACAACCTCAAGGTCAAGAACGGCCAGGCCGAAGGCGCGGTCGCCCCGCTCCCGCCGCTCGCCGCGAAGGGCCGCACGCCCATGGTGCCGCTGTCCGCCGGGATCGGCGGTTGGACCTTCCTCAACAAGGACCTCTCCAAGGAGCAGGTCGAGGAGATCCTCGACGTCGCGAACTGGTGCGCCGCCCCGTACGGCACCACCGAGTACCAGCTGCTCCAGTACGGCGTCGAAGGCGAGCACTTCGAGCTCGACGCCGCCGGCAACCCCACGTACATCGGGGCGGGCCCCGAGGTCGTCCAGGGTCCGGTGAACTTCAAGGCGTTCGCCCAGGTCGACACGTTCCTCACCGGCGACCCCGACATGGTCGCCGCCCGCTTCGAGTACAACGCCTCGATCCAGCAGTACGTCGTGGAGCCCCCCTTCCAGGGCATCCGCATCGAGGCCCCCGCCGCTGCGAAGGCCGCCGGCACCACCCTCTGGGACCAGCAGTCGGACATCGCCTACGGGCGCGCCGAACTCTCCTCCATCCCGGAGATGGTCGAGACGTACTTCAAGAACGGCGGCGAAGAGGCCCGCAAGCACTACACCGACGCGTACCTGGCCGTCTACGGCGACGAGTAGCGACCTGGTCGGGGGGGGCGCCCCGGCCGCCCCCCCCCCCCCCCCACCCAAAAAAAAGACAGGGAAAAAAAAAGAAGGGAACAAACCAAAAGACGACACCCCCCCAACACGACCAACGCACCCCC